>DATJUH010000507.1:0-15195 GCA_035502515.1 Acidimicrobiales bacterium | reverse complement strand
GTAATCTCGTACGGCCCCGTGCCGGCATCATGGTCGGTCAGCCAGTTCTGCGCTCCGTCGTTCTTCACATCGTGCGCCTGGATCTCGGTCGGGCTCACCATTTTGGGCCCAAACGGGGACGCGAGGTAGTCGAGGAACGCGCTCACGGGTTGGTTCAGGTGCACTATGACCGTCAGGGGGTTGGGAGTGGAGACCGATTCCACGTGGGCTAGCATGTAGGCGGGCGCCTGGTCTATGTCGGTGCGCCGGGCAAAACTAAACCTCACGGCGGCCGAATTGAAAGGTGTCCCGTCATGGAAACGTACGCCGCTTTGCAGGTGGAAGGTATAGGTGAGCCCATCGGGTGACACATTCCAGGACCTGGCCAGGTCGCCCACGATCCGGGTCGAATTGTCGGCGTACTGCAGCAGGCCTTGGTACACCGACGTCGTCACTTCCAGGCCTTCGGTGGCGTAGAAGACGTCGGGATCGGGGGCGCCCATGTCGCTCTCGAAAGCGAGCCGTAAGGTGGTCTGGGCCGTCTCGGCTGCGGCCGCGCGGGCTGGTCCCGGGGCCGCGGCGACGGGAGGCGCAACGAACGCGCAGGTCGTCACGCCAATGGCAGCGGCCGTTAAGCTTCCGGCGGCCTTAGACGCCGTGGAGCGCCACCAGGCCGGGGCAGGCCTGCCCCAGGCGACGCGGGGCAGACCACGGGTGTACTGGGCCATCGAAGACCTCCTTGTGGGGCGTAGGTGGCCGTTGGAGGGAGCGTAGAGGATGGGCCGCTCGGGAAGGTTTCGGCGGCGTGAACAGCTGGAGAAGCGTCAATACCGGGAGGGCGCTGGCTTTGGTCTCACCAATATATACGCAGTGGAGGCCTCGATGCCCGCTGGCGCAGCAGCCTATCGTGTCGTCGACCGGAGGCCGAAGGGCTAGAAAAGCCCTCATTTCTGCATCACTTCTGGAGCGGGTGGGCACCGGTTAGTTACCCTGGCACGACGAGGGGCCGCAACCCAACCGGTCAGACCACCAGGTTCACATGGCCGTAACGGTCCGGTAATGGCGGGGTAACTCCGGCCCGCTAGCGTCCAACGGGCGGGTAGTAAAGCCATTTAGTGCCGCGAATAATCGATCAGAGAGGCTGGGAGACGTTCGGTAGCCGTGCGTCAGTCGTCTTCGCCTCCGTTGCGTTTGACGGGTTGCCATTATGTTTACCGAGAGGGTCCTGCCGCGGTGTCAAACTGGCGCCTTTCATACCCGTGCGGGTCTAGGAGTAATGCAGTGTTCACACAGGGCTTACAAAGGGGACACATTCGGCTCCTAAATTTTTAGGCAACTCATGACAACTGAAGATAGCACCTAGGGTTCCGCGGCCGTTGCAGACCGGTCGGCCTGGTCCGAGAGGTGCACGTGCACGTGCACGCACGGAGGGAGAAAAGCCCGGGAGGTCCTTTTGACCTGTCGGGCTTTTTTCGGTGTTCTGGAGGTGAGATGGACACAGTCCTGAAGGTACAACACTCGCATGATGAACTGGCTGCAAACCTGGTCTCGCGAGGGGTCGAATACGTATTCGGCTCGTTTATCGACATTAGCGGCCGGGCCAAGTCCAAATGCGTACCGGTATCCCACCTGCCCGAGCTGCTCGCCGGCCACGAACGCTACACGCCGCGCGGGCTCGGCGGGCTCGGGAAAATGACTCCCGATGAGGACGAGTGTGTAGCCTTGCCCGACCCGTCCACGCTCTGCGTGCTGCCCTGGGACCATCGCTTCGCCTTCATGGTGGCCGACCTATATTTCGGAGGCACGGAGCCGTTTGCCTTGTGCCCGCGGTCGGTGTTAAAGCGACAGCTCGAACAGGCGGAGGCGGCCGGGTTCGCCATGCATCTCGGTGTCGAGACGGAGCTTTACTTTTACCGGCCTGGAGCCATGCCCACCGCCCCTTCGCCCGGTCGCCTCGCTCCCGACGGATACCTGCAGCCGTATGCACCTACAGGCCGATTGCGCCCTACTCCCGCCTACGACGTCGAGGCGACGCTGGACATGATCGACGTGCTCGACCCGATGGTGAAGGCCATGAACCAGTGTGGGTTCGGGGTGTTCAGCTTCGACACAGAGGGCGGGGATGGCCAGGCCGAGTTCGACTTCGAGTACGCGCCGGCGCTGGAGATGGCCGACCGGCTTGTCCTTTTTCGGCTGATGGCCAAGCAGGTGGCGAAAAGTCTCGGCGTGGAGGCCACCTTTATGCCCAAGCCGTACACAGAGGCATGGGGGTCGGGGGCTCATTTCAACATGAGCCTCACCGAGCCCGGCACTGGCCTCAACTTGTTCCGCGACGCCGCCGACCCCCGCTCGCGAGGCTGGAGCAAGGTTGCCTACGGTTTCGTGGCCGGGATCCTTCGCCACGCGCCCGCCCTGGCCGCGGTCTGTACCCCGACGGTCAACTCCTTCAAGCGGCTACGGCCTCGCTTGTCCGATGGCACGGTGTCGTGGGCCCCGGTCTGGGCCGCTTATGGCGACAACAACCGGTCCTGCATGTTGCGGCTGCCCCGTAACCGGCCCTGTGTCGAGAACCGAGGGGTGGATTCCGCCGCCAACCCCCACCTGGCGGCAGCGTTCTTGCTGGCGGCGGGTTTGGAAGGGGTCACCGAGGGCTTGGACCCCGGCGAACCGGTCGAGGACCTGACCTACGACTGGGCTGACACCGGGCCCGAGGGAGGTGACCTGAGCGCCACACGACTGCCCCGTACGTTGCTCGAGGCCATTGATGCGTTCCAGGCCGACCCGCTCACCCAGAAGGTCTTCAGTCGGCACTTCATCGATAACTACGTCGAGATGAAGCTCACCGAGTGGGACGAGTACCACGGGCGGGTCTCGGAATGGGAGCGGGCAACATACCTGGCGATGTTTTGATGCCACAGCCCGTTCGCTGGTCAGAGCTGAGCTGGCCGCAAATCGAGTCACTGTTGGCGGCCCAGCCCGACGAGGTGGGCATGTTACCGGTCGGAGCCACTGAGCAGCACGGTCCTCACCTGCCGACGGGCACAGACACGATCCTGGCCACAGCCATTTGCGAGGCTGCTTCCGAGCGGACCGGCGCCCCGGTGCTCCCGCCCCTCCCGGTGGGCTGTAGCTACGGCCACGGCACCGCCCTCCCGGGGACGCTGTCGCTGACGCCCGAACAGCTCGCTGAAGCTGTCCGGCAAGTGGTGGAGTGGGCCGCCATTTCAGGCTTACGCAGGGTGCTGGTGGTGAACGGGCACCTTGGCAACCAATCCGCCCTGGGCGTGGGCACCGACCACCTGCGCCTGTGCCGCACCGACTTGCGGGTGGGCGTGACGAGCTGGTGGTCAGCCGCCGGCGCGTTGGCGGCCGAGGTCTTCACTGACGGAGACGACGTCCATGCCAACCGGGCCGAAACGTCGTTGATGATGGCCGTAGCACCGCACCTGGTCGGCGTCAGGACGCTGGCCGGGTCGGATGACCCGGACCGCACTCGGGACCTGGTGTTCCGCTATACCGCTCGAGAACTTTCGACCAATGGCGTTACGGGCCGCCCGTCCGAGGCCGACGTCGGGCTCGGGCGCCGGCTCTTCGAGGCTGCGGTAGAGGCGCTGGTTGACATGGTGAAGCGGGGCCGGGCGGAGGAACCACCGTTGGTGCCGGCCACCGAACCAACTCCAGAACGCTTCGCCGCTGCCCGGTACGTACAGTTGTCGGGCTCTAGGGCCCCTGTCTTATGAGCAACCCGACGATGGTGGTCGAGCCCGCCGGGACGGGCCACACAGCAGCGGCGCGTCCGGTGGCAGTGGTTACCGGTGCCGGCCGCGGTCTTGGCCGAGCCGTCGCTCTCGGCCTTGTAAGCGCTGGTTTCGACCTCGTTGCCGGGTGGTCCAGCGACGAGCATGCGGCGCAGGAAACGGCGGCGGAGGCCGCGCTTCTGGGAGGGCGTGCGCTCCTGATCGACGGCGACGTGGCTGAACCGAAGACGGCCGAACGCATGGCCGAGGCCGCGCTTTCTGAGTTCCACAGCCTCGACGTTTGGGTAAACAATGCCGGTATTTCTTGCCTGGCGCCGCTGCTTTCGACGACTTTCGAGCAAGTCCGCCGAATGTGCGAGGTCAATTTCCTTGGCGTCTTCAACGGTTTGACTGTCGCGGCCCGGGTAATGGCTGCCCGTGGCGGCGGCCGGGTCATAAATGTGGCCTCGGACCTCGGGGTGGCGGCGGCTCCACTGCTGGCGGGGTACTCCGCCAGCAAGTTTGCCGTTGTCGGCCTCAGCCAGGCCGCAGCCGTCGAGCTCGCCCCCATGGGGATCCTGGTCAATTCGGTGTGCCCCGGTACGGTCGAGACGGACATGGTACTGGCTGAAGAGCGGGCCGAGGCAGTGGCCCTTTCCACCACCGTGGAACGCGTGCGACAGCGCCTGCTCGCAGATGTCCCGGCCGGGCGCATGTGCAACCCCGAAGACGTTGCCGAAGTCGTCACTTTCCTGGCCGGGCCTGGAGCGTCGTTTATCACCGGGCAGGCAATTTGCGTGAATGGGGGTTCGGTCCGGCATTAATCAAAAACACGAGGTGCGCAACAAAAAGGCAATAAAAGGCAACAAAAGGAGAACAGGCATGAACCAAGCCCAACAAGCCAAGAAACACCGGTGTCGCAGTGCGGCTTTGGCTGCGGTCGTGACCGCTTCCATCGGCCTTTCCCCAGCCGCCGTATTCGCTTCCACGCCCATCGCGGCTTCGCATACCCTTCACCTGGCCTTTGGGGCCGACATGCAGGTGCCTGACCCAGACATTTTCTATGAAGTGGAAGGCAACGCCGTTGTCACCTCCGTTTACGAGGGCCTGGTCAAGTACGCTGACAACTCCACCAAGATCGTCCCCTGCCTGGCCACGAGCTGGACGGTGACCGACGCCGGTAAGACCTACACGTTTTACCTCCGCCACAACGTACATTTCCACGACGGCAGCCTGTTTACTGCCGCGGATGCCGTGTTCAGTTTCGACCGCCGGAAGGGGGTCGACTCCGCCCCGGAGTACATGGTGGCGGATGTTACCTCTATGGCCACGCCGACCCCGTACACCTTCGTCGTCCACCTGAGCCAACCTGTCGCCGCCTTTCTGGATTACATGGCCTCCCCCTACGGCCCCAAAATGGTGAGTGAAAAGACCGTTGTCGCGCACGAGTCGGGTGGGCATCCGGGCGACTGGGCGCAAGGGTGGCTCAAGACTCACGACGCCGGTACCGGCCCCTACGAGATTGCTGCATTTGTGCCCGGGAGCCACTACACCCTGTCCGCGTACCCGGGTTATTGGGGCATTAAGCCCTACTACAGGACCGTACAGATCAACATCGTCCCCGACATTTCGACCCAGCAGATCGAGCTCCAAGACGGCCAGTTGACCATGGTCCTCCACGGCCTCCCCATCAATGCCGTCGAGAGCTTCCAGCGGAACCCTGATTTCACGGTCCACACCTTTCCCACCCAGCTGAAAACGATGCTCGACGTGAACCCGTACCTCGGCATCTTCCGGAGCCCGGAGGTGCGCCAAGCGCTGCGCAGGGCAATTAACAAAAAGGCCATCGTGGCCAGCGTTTACGGCGAAATGGCGACGGTCTCGACACAGTTCTACCCGGTGGGTGAGTTCCCGCCGGGCATGGCCCTCGATGACCCGAAATACGAGCCTTCGTTGTTCGTAAAGGCGCTGAGCAAGGTGAAGGGCTCCCGGGACGTCGACATGGTGTACTCGACCGATAACCCGACGAACCAACGCGTAGCCGAGTTCATACAGGTAGAGCTGGACGCCCTCGGCCTCAACGTGTCAGTGCGCGGGGTGCCGATCAGCCAAATATTCGACTACGCCAGCACGCCGCCCAAGCAACTGCCCAATCTCTTGGTGTGGAACATGAACCCTGACGACGCCGCGCCTGACAGCTGGATCCGCATCTACGCCAACACGGACGGCTCACTCAACGAGCTCCACGGTTCGGTCCCGGAGGTCGACACACTGATGAACGAGGGTCTCCACTCCACCGACCCGAAGACCATCATGGACGACTATTCCGAGGCAGGTGAACTGGCGGCGGCCTCGGGCGAGTGGATCAGCATTGCCGACACCAAGGACACGGTCGTCGCTACGAAAGACATAGCGGGCTGGTACCACCAGCCTCCGACGGCGGACACTGTCGTCCTCGGCGACCTTTACTACTCGGCTAAGTGATGCCGGCTCCGGCCATGTCGTTCCAGCCCGAGGTATCTCCGGCGCCGTCCGCCGATGTCACCGGGAGAGTGCCGGGGCCCGGGCTGGAACTGACGGCGGACAGCACGGGGCCGGAGGCGCCCGTGGTAACCGTCGACGACCTCCACGTGTCGTTTGCGCGTAACGAGCGGATTGTGGCCGCGGTCAGGGGCGTGTCCATGTCGATCAGCCGAGGAGAGATCCTGGGCCTTGTCGGTGAGTCGGGCTCGGGCAAGAGCGTGCTGGGCCTGTCGCTCCTCGGCCTCCTACCCGCTCAGCCGGCTCCGGCCGTGACCGGGTCGGCGGTCGTGTGTGGCCTCGACATGGTCGCGTCCGACCCCGAGCAACGACGACTTGTCCGCCGGGACCACCTGGGGGCGGTGTTCCAGGACCCGATGACCTCGCTCAACCCCACGATGCCCGTGGGTCGCCAGGTGGCCGAGGCGGCCGGCTCGGCCGATGAAGCCGTCCGGCTACTGGAGGCGGTTGGGGTGCCGGACCCGGTACGGCGGGCCGGAGCATTCCCCCACGAGCTTTCCGGTGGTTTGCGCCAGAGGGCGATGATCGCCATGGCCGTGGCCGGCCGGCCTTCGTTCGTGGTGGCAGACGAGCCGACGACGGCCCTGGACGTCACGGTGCAGGCTCAGATCCTGGAGCTGATAGCCAAGCTGCGGGACGAGTACGGCACGAGCTTCCTGCTGGTGACCCACGACCTCGGGGTGGCAGCGGAGATAGCGGACCGCATCGCCGTTATGTACGCAGGCCGGCTGGTAGAAGTCGGTCCCGCCCGCGAGGTGTTCCTGCGACCGTCCCACCCTTACACGATCGGTCTGTTGGATTCCCGGCTCGTCCTCGGCACCGACCGGGCACGACAACTGCGTACCTTGCCAGGCGAACCGCCCGACCCCCGCCATCACCCTTCCGGGTGCGCCTTCCGCCCCCGGTGCGAGTTAGCCGCGGATGTATGCGCCAGTGAGGTGCCCGAGCTCACCGCGGCGCCATCCGGGCCCCCGTCCACGGCAGTAGGCGAGCCGCGTATTCCCGGCCCAGGACCTCGGATCGGCCAATCCGTGGCGGCGTGCCACCGGTTGACTGAGGTCGGAGCGCTGAGCGGCCGCCAGGACGTCGGCGAGGTGTGGGCTAACCCAGCTCCGGGAGGCTGGTCCCACCGGGCGCCCGCCGTTGTTGTTACCGGGCTCCACAAGACTTTCGCGGTCCGTTCGGGGTTCCGCCGCAGCCGGCTGCACGCCCTGCGCGGCGTCGACCTTGAGGTCCGCGAGGGTGAAGCGGTGGCGCTGGTGGGTGAGAGCGGTTGTGGGAAGTCCACTCTGCTCCGGACGATCGCCGGCCTTCAGAGCCACGACTCGGGGTCCATCGAGCTTGGCCGCGGGGCGCGGCCGCAGATGGTGTTCCAGGACGCCGGTGCCTCGCTCACCCCGTGGCTGACGGTGGGCGAGCTCGTCGGCGAGCGACTGCGAGAGGAGCACCTGAGCCGCGCCGGGCGGTCCAGGCGGGTTGACGAAACACTTCGCCTCGTCGGCCTGCCCCCCGAAGTGGCGAAAGTGAAGCCCGCCCAGCTGTCCGGCGGCCAGCGCCAACGGGTCGCCCTGGCCCGGGCGACGGTCGTAGTGCCCGAAGTCCTCCTATGCGACGAGCCCACCAGCGCCCTCGACGTGTCGCTGGCGGCCACAGTGCTTAACCTGATCGGGCGGCTGCGGCGGGAACTCGGCATGGCTGTCCTGTTCGTCACCCATGACCTGGCCGCGGCGCGGCTGGTGGCCGACCGGATCGCCGTTATGTACCTCGGGCGCTTCGTCGAGCTGGGGCCGGCCAGCCAGCTCACCGAGTCGCCCCTCCACCCGTACACCAAAGCATTGCTGTCAGCCGTCCCTGACCTCGACCACGACAAGGCCCGCCTGCAGGGGGAACCGGCCAACCCGCTCCGGCCTCCCCCTGGCTGTTCCTTCCACCCTCGCTGCCCCCTGGCCGTGGCCACGTGCTCGACGCAAGCTCCAGTGCTGCTCACCTTTGGTGGCCACGCTCCCTGGTCGCACGAGGTGGCTTGTCCGGTGGCCGCCCCTGAGAGCCCGGTGCGCCCGGGAGTCGCCATTTCCCTGGAGGAGCCCAACTCTCGAAAGGAGCATGCCTGATGGCCGTAGCCGAACCCTACGCCGCTCCGGTTCAAGTCCGCGGCCTGGCTCGGTGGGCGGGGCGGGCGAGCGTGCAGCGCACCTCACCGTCCAACCTGGTCGGGATGGGTGCCTTCGCCGTGGTCGTACTCATTGGCCTGCTGGCGCCCGTGCTCGCCACTAACAACCCCATCGTGCCGGGTTCGCAAATGCCGTTCACCCCCCCGTTCCATGCCGGCGCTCTGCTCGGGACCGACGAAGTCGGCTTCGATATCTTCAGCCGGGTGCTCTACGGCCTGCGGGCCAGCCTGGTGGCGGCCTTCGTAGTCATTGCCTCAGGCGTTATCGTGGGCGGCGCCATCGGCCTGGCCGCCGGGGCGATGGGCGGATGGGTCGATGACTTCCTCATGCGCACCACGGACTTGTTCTTGGCCCTCCCGGGACCGGTCCTGGCCATCGCCGTAGTCGCTGCCCTAGGTCCCGGGTACTGGCACACACTGCTGGCCATAGCCCTGGTCTGGTGGCCCTTTTATGCCCGGATCGTTCGGGGTGAGGTGCGGGCTTTGGCGTCGCGGCCCCATCTGGAAGCGGCCCGGCTGGCGGGAGCCAACGGGTGGCGGCGGGCATCTCGTCACCTGTTCCCAGGGGCGGTGCCTGCCGTGCTCGTCACGGCCAGCCTGGACGTCAGCAACCTGGTCATCACCCTCGCTCTTCTCTCGTTCCTGGGCCTGGGCGCTCCTCAGCCTGCGCCCGAGCTCGGGGCCATGGCTGCCCGTGGCCTGCAGTACCTGCTCCAGGAGTGGTGGGTCCCTGTAATGCCGGCGTTTATGGTGTTCATCCTGGCGCTCACGGCCAATCTGGCCGGGGACGGCCTGCGCGACCTGATGGGCGACCGATGACGCGTGTTGGCGTCATCGTGGCCAAGCGGTTCGTCTCGATGGTCTTCATCCTGCTGGCCCTGACCGCCGTGGTGTTCTTACTGCAAAAGCTGAGCAACGTCGACCCCGTTCATGCCTACCTGGGGGCCAACGCCTCGCAAGCCGCCATCGCGCGCGAGTCCCGCATCCTCGGGTACGACAGGCCCGTCATAGACCAGTATTTCCACTACGTGGCCGGACTGGTGCATGGCAACCTCGAGGTGTCCCTGCGGACCCGCCGTCCGGTGTCGACGGATCTGGCCAACTTCCTCCCGGCCACCATTGAGCTCACCATCTTTGGGCTTGGGCTGGCCATCATCCTGGGCACCCTCCTGGGCTTGGCGTCCGCCGGGCGCTGGGTCGGGTCGGGCGCCTTCCGGGTACTGATGATCGCGGGGGCCTCAGCCCCGGCCTTCCTGTTGGCCCTGCTGGGGATCCTGTGGCTGAGCGGAGGTGTCCACTGGCTCCCGGCCACCGGCGATACCGGGTACACCAACCCGCCCACGGGCCCGACGGGCATGATCGTCGTCGACGGGCTGCTGCACGGCGAGCCTTCCGTGGCCTGGGACGGCTTTGTCCACCTGTTGCTGCCTGCTTTTTGCATAGCCCTCGGCCCCGCTGTGTCCATAGGCCGCGTGTTACGCGGTTCGCTCGTCAACGCTATGCGGTCGGATTTCGTCCGCACGGCTCGAGCCAAAGGCCTGACGGAAAAGAAGGTCCTTTTCCGGCACGCTTTCCGCAATGCCCTCACGGCGCCGCTGGCCATGACCGGCTTGCAGGCGGGCCTGATGTTCGCCGGAGTGGTCGTGATCGAGACCGTATTTGCCTGGCCCGGTATCGGGTTGTACACCGACGAGAGCATCCCGGCCGGCGACTTCCCCGCGATCGCCGGCGTAACGCTCGTGCTGGGCATCGGCTACGTCGTCATCAACACCTTCGTCGACATCCTGCAGGCGATCGCCGACCCGAGGATAGAGCTCAAGTGACAGCTGACCACGTCCGCGACTGTCATGGGCCCAAGGCGCGGATTAACGAGGGCTATCTTCGCCGCCAGCGGCAAGGCCCGCGAGCGCTTCTCCACCGTTGCTAGAGGCTGAGGCGGAGGGGCCCCGGTCCGAATTGCTGGGCTGGGCACCGGGGGAGCTGGCCGCGCTTGGCCTATCCCGTTTCGCGGACTTGTACTTGTCAGAGCACGTCCTGAGAGCGGAAAAAGAGCGTGTTTTCGCCAGTTCCTGGTTCCTCGTGGCGACCGCCGAGGAACTCGCGGCGCCCGGCGAGTACCTCGCCACCTCGGTCGTCGGGGCTCCCGTCATCGTCGTTCGAGGTGGCGACGGCCAATTGGGGGCATTCCACAACGTCTGTCGCCATCGGGGCCTCACCCTGGTCGAGGGCCGGGGGCGGCTGGGCCGCTTCCTGACCTGCCCGTACCACCAGTGGAGCTATCGCCTCGACGGAGCCCTGGCCAAGGTGCCCCAAGAGGAAGAAGAGTTCCCGGGCCTGGACAAGTCGCGTCGGGGGCTGGTGCCCCTGGCCCTGTCCGAATGGCACGGAATGGTGTTCGTGCGGCTCTCGCTGGAGGGCCCGAGCCTCCAGACCTCTTGGGGGGCGCTGGGCCGGCAGCTCCACCATTTTTGCGGAGGCCCTCTGGTGGAAGTGGCCCGCGTCAGCTACGAGGCGTACTGCAACTGGAAGTTGCTGGTCGAGAACCACGTTGACGTTTACCACCTGTGGTACCTGCACTCCCGGTCGCTGCGGGCTTACGCTCACACTCGGTTCAACTGGCAGGTGCTCGGTGACAACTGGTGGAGCCACGAGCCTCTGAAAGACCCCGCTGGCGCCCCCGGCCCTCCTGTAGCCCTGGCCTGGTTGGACGAGGCCGAGCGGACCGGCATTGGCGCTCACCTGCTTTTTCCCAACCTCATGATTGTGACCACAGGCCGCTATTTTGCTACTTACGACGCTGTGCCCCTTACCCCCGGCCGCACCCTTCTGACGTTGCGTATCCGCGCCGCTGCGGGTACGGGCCCTGGCCCGCTGGTGGACGACGTCCGTTCGTTCATGGCCGAGGACCTGGAAGCGTGCCGGCGCCTGCAGGAAGCACTCGGGTCGCCAGCTTTTGCCCTCGGTCCTTTGGCTCGGCACCACGAAGCGCCCTTACGTGCGTTCCACTCGTCGCTGAGACGAAAGCTGGTCGCCCAAACCAACACTTGAAGGCGCCCCTGCCCCCGTCTAGGCCGGCGGGCGGGCCGCCGGCTGGTGGCTCAGCTGGTTGCCCGGGGTTACCTGGCGGGGTAAAGGCCGGCCAGTTGCAACGCGTATGGAGCGGCCACGACGTGGCTCTGGGGTATACCCTGCAGCCATCTTTGCGCCACCATCACGTCGTTTTGGTCCATCAGGTTCATATAGCACCCCGTCTCGAACGCTTCGTCGCCCACCTTTCCGAACAGAGCGGTAGCGTTGTTTGACACCGCCTGGTCCAGCTGGGCCTGAGCGTCGGGCACGGTGCAATGGAGCCAGTTGATGCCGCCCGCCGGCGTGAACGTAATATCTGCCCACTGATAAGGGTCGTACGCATCTGGCCAGACGTACTCGATGACCATATCGGGGGCGCCCTTGTCGTTCCCGGGCGGTGCCCAGCCGTACATAGTGCCCGTCGGGTAACCGATCGACTGCGCAGACAGCCCGTCCTCGTCCAGCTGGATGGTGATGAGCGAAGCCAGCAACTGACCGTCGGACGACCCGCTGTCATAGCCGATGGTGAACTTCCTCTCCGAGGCCGGCAGTGAAGCCACGATCTTTTTCAGTGGCGCCGGGTTGTAAGCGATGTCCTGGTCCGACATCGAAGAAGGCACCAGGTTCCGCGGGTAAACCTGTTCGCCAATACTGCCGCGCCCCTTATAAGCGATGTCGTACAGCTGGCGCTGGTCGATGGCTTCGAGCACGGCGCGTCGGTTAGCTGATGTCGTCAGGAAAGTGCCGGCCGGGTTGATGTAAGCGAACTGTGACTCGAGGGTGGGGAGCGAGTACACCTTGTACGCCGGGTTCTTCAGGTAGCCCTTCACCGCTTGCGCGGTCAGGTCGTGCAATATGGCGTCGATCTTGCCGCTCTGGAACTCCACCTCTTCGGTGTCCAGGTTGTCGATGACCGGCATGTTCACCGTCGTGTAGTAAGGCTTTTTACCCCAGTAGTCCGGGAACGCCTTCATCTGGTAGGCGATGCCGACTTTTGCTTCTGTGAGATAGTAGGGCCCGGTGCCGAGGTCGTGGGTGGCCAGGTAGGTCTGGTCGTCGTTTTTGCCGGCGTACTTGGCCAGGCCGGTCGGGCTGTACATGCGGGGGCCGTACGCCGAAGCCAGGTAATCCAGGAACGCGGTGTTCGGTTGCTTCAACTGGATGACGACGGTGTAGGGCCCCTTTGTTTGCACAGACTCGACCGCTTCGGCCATATAAGCCGGGCCCCCACCGACCGCCGCGTCTCGTTTGAAGGACGGCCACACCGCAGACGAGTTGAACGGTGTGCCGTCATGGAACAGGACACCTTTGCGCAATTGGAAAGTGTACGTGCGGGCGTCGCTCGAAACAGTCCAGCCGGTGGCCAGATCGGGAATGATCACGCGCTCAGCCGTGCCCGCTTCGTACTGGACGAGGCTTTGGTAAATGTTGTCCTGCAGCAGCAGGCCCTGGCCCGCATAGTAGACGGCGGGATCGGGCGGCTGCCCCGGGTCTTGCAAGAAAGAAAGGTTGAGCGTGTGGCTCATCGGTACGGACGAGGCCGAACTGGTCGCGGGAGTAGCGGCCACTCCGGTGGCTGCGGCCAACAGGCCGGCGAGGGCTGCTCGGCTCTTTGTGTGTAGTTTTCTGTGGTCCATGAGACAACCTCCACGGTCTCGACACTGGCCCCTCTGGCGCGCCGACCGGGGGAACGGTGGCGCAACGGGGCTGTGGTCAATTTTGTTAGAGCCGTGTGGCCGCCGTGAGTCGCCAATGTTGCCAAAGTGTGAACGAATAGGACGATAAATGGGTGCATGAGCGCCGGTATTTTCCCAGCAAATGACGCCTAAATCGGTCTGACCAAAAGCGGCTGGGGGTATGCTCGCTCCGTGGGCAACCCCCGTGCTTCACTCAGTAGCGGCGGCGGCCCCGGCGCCGTGGCTGCGCCCAGGATTGAGCCGACCATATAAAAGGCCTGTGGCCATTCGATGTCGCCTTTGTGAACGTTGCGTTATCAGGGTGGCCTGACCACTTCCCCACAACTGAAGGGCCAAAATCGGGGCGCCGTGCCGATTGAGTCACTTCTTGCTTAGCTTGCCGGCACCAGGTCGGCGATTGAACCGCTTCAACCGCTTGCGCTCACGACCCGATCTATGATCTACGATCTAGCGTGGCTCTTGCAGCGGTTGTGAGAAGCTGGGGTGTGCGCCCAGCGAGGTCCATATGACGGGGGGAACACGGCCGCCCGGTCGGGTCGGGCCTATCGATGCCACCGTGGTGCCTCGCTTTGGCGGGCCCTCGACGTTCGCCCGTTTGCCCACTATCGACCAGGTCCCTGAGTGGGACATTGCCGTGGTCGGTGTCCCTTTCGACAGTGGCGTCACCTACCGGCCCGGAGCCCGGTTCGGGCCCAGTGCCGTTCGCCAGGGTTCCCGGCTGCTCCGGCCGTACCACCCCGAGCTGGCGGCGCTCCCGTTCGCGGAAGCGCAGGTCGTCGACGCCGGAGACATCGCGTGTACCCCTTTCGACATCGAGGGGGCCATTGTCCAGATCGAAGCGGGCGCTGACGCCTTGCTCGCCAATGGCAGCAGGCTGGTCGCCATCGGTGGCGACCACACCGTCGCCCTGCCGCTGCTCAGGTCGACCGCACGGAGGCATGGGCCTCTCGCTCTGGTACATTTTGATGCCCACCTCGATACCTGGGACACGTACTTCGGACAGCGGTTCACCCACGGGACACCGTTCCGCAGGGCCTGGGAGGAAGGCATCCTGCAAAAAGACCGCAGTGCGCACGTGGGATTGCGCGGCTCCCTCTACGCCGAGAGCGACCTGAGCGACGACGCGAGTATGGGGTTCCTGCAAATCACCGCCACAGATGTGGCAAATCAGGGCACCGCGGCCGTAACGCACCAACTGCTGGAACGCGTCGCTGACGCGCCCGTGTACGTGTCAGTCGACATCGACGTGCTCGACCCAGCCCACGCGCCCGGCACCGGGACCCCAGAGCCAGGGGGGCTTACCAGCCGTGAGCTGCTCAGTCTGCTGCGGGGGCTAAAGGCAGCGGCGGTAGTTGGTGGCGACGTTGTCGAGGTCTCCCCAGCATACGACCACGCCGAAATTACTGCCATCGCGGCGGCCCACGTCTTCTACGACCTGGTCACCGTGATGTCGCGCAGCCGGGCGGGCTGAGCCGCAGGGTCTTCCATTCGGCCCTTTGCACATTTGGCCGAGGAACTCCACGACGATATGGGCGGCCAAACATGATGTGGCGCCCGTCCCGATGTCGAGATGCGGGTCCACCTCGACCAGGTCTAATCCGACGCGGAGTCATGCCCTCAAAACCGGACCGGAGATCGCAAGAGGAACAGCCGGGTGGGCGCAGAGCCGTATTTCATCGTGCGGAAACTCTCCCGATCTTGCTCTGAAACAGAACTCGTCTTAAATCGACCGTCGCAGTGGCTTACGCGCAGTGCTGGGACCGACGCTGGGACGACGAGGCAGGGAGGCTGACGTGGGAACTAGATCCTCGATCGTCGTCGGTCGACCAGTGCTGATAGTCGTTGACATCCAACGCGGGTTCGGCCTCCCGGCCAGAGATACGGGCATCGAGATGATGGACGGTGTCACCGGCCTAGTGGCTAACGCGGAGCGCATTGTCGCTGCCGCTCGCGCCAGGTCCGTCCCGATCGTGTTCTTTTCCGAGCAACACCGGCCCGACGG
>DATJUH010000506.1:0-6679 GCA_035502515.1 Acidimicrobiales bacterium | reverse complement strand
TTGACGGTGCGGTCTCCCTCGGCCCGTATACGGCGCCTCATTGACGCCTGCGGCCTGAACGACCTCCTCGGGCCCGAAGCCGGAGCGGCGGCGGGCGGGGCGGGGGCAGCGAGCGGTCATTGGGCCCACGCACAAGCCGCCGAGCCGTACGACCTGCACCCCAGCCAGCTAGCCGCGGTGCCTAGGCGCGGCCCCCGGAGGTCGGTCAAGGGCCGGGTTTGAGACCCGGGGCCGTTCTCTCCGGGTGGCTGACCGATGGCATAACCAGGGCGGCTGTGCGTGAAAAGCCATGAACGGGAGGGCCGGTGAACGGCGAGCGCGGATCCTCGGCCTGCTTGTCGGCAGTGCGGATGCGGCGTCGGGGACGAAGTGGCTGTGCCAGGTGTGCGCCCAGGCCACCGCCGTGAGCGGGGCGGGGATCATGCTGATGTGGGCTGGCTCGCCCGGAGGTTCGCTGTGCACCACCAACGACATGAGCGACTTGATCGAGCAGCTACAGTACGCGCTCGGGGAGGGGCCGTGCGTGGACGCCTACCGCCAGGACCGGCCTGTGCTCGAACCGGACCTGGCTAACCCGGTCACCTCACGATGGCCGGCGTTTTCCCCCCCCGCCATCGACGCAGGGGTGCGGGCAGTCTTCGGCTTCCCCCTCCAAGTGGGGGCCGTGCGCCTCGGTGCGCTCAACCTTTGCCGTGACCGGGCGGGGCCGCTCAGCGATGACCAGCACGCCGACGCGCTCGTGATGGCGGGCATCGCCGCCCAGTCCGTCCTCATATTGCAGGCCGGGGCCCCGCCGGGAGAGCTGGCGGCCGAGCTCGAAGAGGGCGCCGACTTCCACTACACCGTGCACCAGGCCGCCGGCATGGTCGCCGTCCAGCTCGATACCAGTGTCGGCCAAGCCCTGGTCCGGTTGAGGGCGTACGCCTTCGGCAATGACCGTCCCCTCTCAGAGGTGGCCAAAGACGTAGTTGAAAGGACGCTGCGCTTCGGTACCGGTGCCGGCGACGACGGCCCCGGGGCGTGAGGCCGGCTGTGCTCAAGAGGTGCTGGCCGGCTCGCCGCCAGCGTCCTAGCATGCGCCCTGGGGCCGGTTCTGGGGGCGGTTCTGGGGCCGGTTCCCCCGGCCCGGGAGGTCCGGCGTGGCCGGTGCGGTGAGTGGAGGTCGGGTGCCGAGAGAAGCGCTGCTGGCCAGGACGCTGGTGGAGCTGGCGGATACCCTCGTAGCGGACTTCGACGTAGTGGAGCTACTGACCCTGTTGGCTGACCGTTGCGTCGAGCTGCTCGAGGTCGGGGCGGCTGGCCTCATGCTGGCCGGGCCCGACGGCGAGCTGCGGGTGATGGCCTCCTCCAGCGAGGCCATGCGCGTGTTGGAACTGTTCGAGCTGCAGTCCCAAGAAGGCCCCTGCCTGGACTGTTACCGCGGCGGCAAGCCGGTGACGGGCGAGGACCTGGCCAGCATGACCAGTCGCTGGCCGCTGTTCGCGGCCGAGACGCTGGCGGCCGGTTTCTGCTCCGTTCTGGCGCTGCCTTTGCGATGGCAGGGCACAGTTATCGGCGCCCTCAACCTGTTCCAGGTCGAGCCGGGTGAGATACGTAGGCCTGATGTCGTAGCGGCCCAGGCCCTGGCCGATATAGCCACCATCGCCATCCTGCAGCACCGGGCCTCGATCGAGGCCCAGGCCGTGAACCAACAGCTCCAGCACGCCCTCAACAGCCGCATAGTCATCGAACAAGCCAAGGGCATGGTGGCCCAAAGACAGGGCCTCAACATGGAGGAGGCGTTTTCCGCTTTGCGCGCATATGCCCGCAACCACAACCTGCGCCTGGTCGACGTGGCTGAAACTGTGATCACCGGCACCTTGGCCCCACCTGCGCTTGACCAGCCGCCCCGGGTGGGACCGGCCCCACCGAGTATGCCCACGTGAGCGGCCCAACGGGCCGGTTCACCCTCGTCTGGTCCAGTTCGCCCCTCAGAATGCCCGGTTTCTGGCGCTGGGCCGGGCGCACGCCGGTTTCGTACTCGAGGGAACTGCGACAGATTAACTGCGGGGAGTAGGGTGACGGACCAATCGGCTGGTCCGCGCCAAGTGCCTCAGCGCAGCGAGGTAAGAACCGCAAAGCGTGGTCTCGCAGTAGTCGATGTCGTGGGCCAGACAGTAGGCCCGGACAATGGGCTGGCAGCGGCGGAGGTTGGCCATCGGCATGCTGGGGAACAAATGGTGCTCGATCTGGTAGTTGAGCCCACCGAGGGCCAGGGTCAATGCCCGTCCGCCTCTGACGTTGCGGGCCGTGGTTACTTGGCACCGTACAAAGCTCAACTCCTCACCGTTTGACAGCATCGGCATCCCCTTGTGGTTCGGAGCGAAGGCGCAGCCCAAGTAAAGACCGAAGCCACCTTGCTGTACAACGAGGAACGCCAGGGCAACCGGCGGCGAGAGGGCGAGCAAGAGCGCACCCAGGTAGAGAGCGCCGTGAGCGCCGAGCAATATGGCCTCGGTGCGCCCACGCACGGCCTGCCCCGAGCGCACAGCACGGATGCTCAGAAGGTGCAGGTTCAACGCTTCCAGGCAAGTCAAGGGAAAAAAGAGGGCGGCCTGGTGTTTGGCGATAGCCAGGCTCAGCCCGGTCTTGCCGGCGGCTTGCTCCGGCCCCCAACAGATGACGCCGGGGCCGATATCGGGGTCAGCACCGATTTGGTTGGGATGGGCATGGTGCTGTCCGTGCTTGGTAACCCAGTAGCTGTAGCTGATCCCGGTCCCCAGGTTGGCGCACCCCAAACCGACCGCTCTGTTCAGCCGCCGCGACCGGAAGCACTGGCGGTGGCCGGCGTCGTGGCCCAAGAAGCCCACCTGCGCGAACACCGCAGCCAGGTATGCCGCGATGAGCAACTGGTACCACACGTTACCGACCACGAACAGGGCCGCCCAACCGGCCCCATAAAGGACGCCGACCAGTCCTAACCTCACTTCTGCCCGCCACAGCGGCCGATAGAAAAGCCCGGCCTCGCGAACCTGCCGGGCAAGCTCCAGGAACTCGTCATTACCGCCTGGTTGCGAACCTGGAAGTGCGGAGGACACCGGCGCTCTCACGTGCGCCCTACCCAACGGGTCCTCGGTGCGAACTGCGACCCTCCATCACAACCGTACACAGGCTGAAAAGATGTTGGCCGTACCACGCGGACCTCGGCAAAGAAGGGCACCTCCGGCATAGAACGACTGGGCCGGCCGCCACCCTGCGGTTCCCTCACTGTCGAAGGCAAACACACGCTACCAGTTCGCCGTGGGGGAGTAGCAAGTGGTCGACGACGGAGGCGAGACGGGCCGGATGGCGGCTTGGTACCCGTAGGCTGACATCCAGTATGTCCGTAGCGGCACCCCCAACGGGGAGGCGACGCTGAAGCGGACGAGGGAGGACCAGTGAACCCGTCCGACAAATGCCGCGTTGACGATTGCGACCGCCGCGCTGCTGCATCCATAATCCGAGACAATTTCCCCGGGCCACTTCCCCTATGTGCAACCCATACCGAGGATTTCCGCCTGAACGGCGCTGCCTGGGTCGTCACCTGGGACCAGATGATGGCGGAACCGACATCCGTGAAGGCCGCGCAGCCAAGTCAGGTGGGGCGCGACAGTCCTGGTCCCGCGATTACCCTGGCGTCCAAGGGCCTACCAGCCAACAGATTTCGCTCACGTCTGGCCCCATGGCGAAGGTCCCGGTCGTAAAGCTACCTGCGCCGACGGACTCGCCAGCGGCAAGGTTGGGGACGTTTCTGGCGACTTTGCTCAACGAGGCGGGCGTCTGACTGCGCCGCTCCGGGGTGGCTTTGCGAAAGTCTTTTCGGGCGAGCTCGGCCCCTGACGGCTCAACACGCTCCTGGACGATTAATTGGCCCCCCGCAATATTTTTCACAGCCGGGACGAAGTTGGTGACGGGCTGTGGACCTCTTTGGTGGCGCAGGCCATTGGGCCCACGTAGTTCTAAGTTGACAAATACTAGCAATTAATTTCAGGAACTTTCTGGGTAAGATGACGCGTGATGACAGAGTGGAGCTTCCTTACCAATCACGCCCGAGTCCTGGTCTGTATCGCCCACGACCCCGGTGTGCGGCTACGCGATATCGCCACTAAGTTAGGGATCACCGAGAGGAGCGCCTACGCCATCGTCACCGACCTGACGGCGGCCGGCTACGTGGTCAAGGCCAAGGATGCCGACGGCCGGCGTAACCGCTACCAGATCCAGTCCCACCTCCCCCTGCCGGAAACGATCGGGCGAGAGCGCACCGTTGGAGAGGTGCTGGACGTGCTCGTCGATAGCACCCGCAAACTCGGGCGGCGCGCAAGTCGGGCCACCGCCAGAGGGACGGCGCTCCCATCACGAGCCAGTCCGGCGAAACGGGCGCGCTGACTTCATGCCGCGAGGCCGCAGCGGTTTGGCGGCCGGCAAGATTGGCCCGGTGGGCTACGATTTGTCTGCCGGTGGACGCCCGGTCGTAGTCATCGGCGGGCGAGGCGGCGTCCACTTTCGTTGTTTATCGGGGTGTAGTTCATCTCGAAGTGGTGATAGAGGGTGGACTCGTCGGCCTGGGACAGTTCCTCGCCGTGCATCTCGATCTCCGGCGCCGACCTCACCTGGTCTTTAGTCACCGTCACCTGCAGGTCATCCGGACCGATCCGCAGCCCGGCTAGGGGCACGAAGGTCAAGTGACGGCCGATGAAACCTTCCTTCACGGTGCCGAACTGGGGCTCGTCGGTCTCCACGTCGACGTAGACGTCTTGCAACTTCCCGATCTTGTCGCCGTCGCGGTCGAGCAGCATCTTGCCGTGCCATTGCGCAACACTCCACTTGGCCTGAGACGAATCGTCTGTCATTTGGACCTCCTCTTTTCCAGCCGCAAGTACACCCACGACCTGCTCACTAGCGAGCAGGCTATTAGTAGTTATTGTCATCCGGCCGCGCCGGCAAACCGCCAGGGCCAATGGGCCCTTCGGCGGCTCGCAAAGCATTGGTGTATATCTGGTGGCCGCCTGCAGCCAATTGGGCCCTCAGCTCGCGTACCAAGCGTACGGTCTGGCTGGGCTCAGCCATCTCACCAGTAAGCTTGGACCTAAAATGAAAGGCAAGCGATGCTCGACCCAAACAAGCACCTACTGGCAGCCGAGTACCTTATTGGTACGTTTTACCCGACGGAGGAAAGCCCACCGGCTGCGATGTCTCACGACCAAGCAACGGCTCTCGCAACGGCTCACGCTCTTCTGGCCATTGCCGCTCTGCTCCGGGAAATATCGACGACGCTAACTGGCAGCAGCTGAGTTCGCTTATGGGGGGCGTTGGCCTATCACACGAACATTTGAAGCCCAAAACGCACGGGGTTGGATAAGGGCTATTGTGCTTTTGCCGCGCCGGACGGCGGCCTACGCGATCAGCTTTTGGCGGAGCCGTTCGAGGGTGCGGGCCCGCCGGGCCATTTCCGGTTCGTCGAGGTCCTGCCGCTGGCGTAGTCGTTCGCCCAAGGCGTCCAGCCTCGCCATCTCGTGGCTGCGCAAGCTCTCCTGGTCGGCCGGGGGTAAGCGCCGCAGCGCCCGGTTGAACGCCGCATTTGCCGGGCCAGCCCCCTCGAAGCCGAGAGCGCGGGCGATGCTGGCGAACGAACGGCCTCGTTCCCGGAGCGCGAGCACCTTGTCGTCGCGCTCGGGACTGTCGGCCACTATGCCAGGGGGCTGTGCGGTGCGGCCCTCCGCTCCACCGCTCTCCGGCGGTGGAGCGTCTGCGGCAAGGCCGGGGCTGTCGGTCACCGTGGCGTCACCCGCGTGGCTTGTGGGCCCTTGGGGCCCTGCTCGACCATGAAGTCGACTTTCTGGCCCTCGGCTAACTCTCGGTAACCGGAACCTTCGATGGAAGAGAAATGGGCGAAGACATCAGGGCTGCCGTCATCGGGGGTAATAAACCCGAAACCCTTGGACGAGTTGAACCATTTCACGGTGCCAGTAGACATTGGTGCTATCTCTCCTTTTGCTGATCACGCTGGGAAGCTTGCGGGAGACCTGAGAAGAGAGACCAGCAACGACGCACGACCAGCATGATATGGGCCGCGGCTACCGGCAGCTTACCAGCCAACGCCAGCGCCCGGCCAGTATTCGGAGGGACCAGCCTGTGGAGGGCCAATCTTTCCGCCAGCGCCGGGGGTGCCAATTGAGCGGAGATGCCGTGGCCGCCCTCGATCTTTTGCGGAAGCGAGGACGGAGGAACCATCAAAATAACCAACCCAAGGACGACCTCGAAAGGTCGTCCTTGGGTCATTCCTACACTGGTTTGTGAGCCAGTCATCGTCGCCAGTTCCACTCTTGTGGGGGGGACCTCCTCGTCTCAAAGGCGCACTATCGTGCACCAGGACATTGGGCCGTTGTATTCGAGGGACCGGTACCGATGACGGTCGGTCTGACCCGAGCGGGACGACATGACGCCGCCCTCCCGGGCCGGTTTCACCCAGGTGGGCCGACCTTTGTGGGCGAACCCCGTGCTATCACTCCGCCCTCCTCTCTGTGATCGTCTCACTTCGAACGTCTAGGAACCACCCTACTCTAGTCAGAGATTACTAGCAACATATTTCTAGAATTCTGCGTTTTTTCAGAACGATGCGCTTGGAGCTTGCCAGAGCGCCATTTTGTTGCGGCGGTGAACC
>DATJUH010000505.1:0-3337 GCA_035502515.1 Acidimicrobiales bacterium | reverse complement strand
TCCTCGTTCAGCTCCCAGACAGCCGTCATCGACGCCGATGCCTCGGTCGTGCCGACCGGCGCGGAGAAAAAGGAGGGCATCGACATCGGCTATTAGGCCCAGTCCCCGGTTATGGGCAGTCGGGAGGAGTGGTGCGGTGTTCACGGTGGCTTTCGATTGCGGTGGCGGCACATAATCATAAACCCTCGAGGAAGGTGAGGAGCCGGTCGGGTGGCCGGAACCGGGCTGGCTGAAGGTTCGGTTCGTCCAGGCGGCTGAGGGTGACTTCTTTGGTGGCGAGGTCGGCTTCCAGGTACTGGTGGGTGACCGCCGGGCTGGAGTGACCGAGCCAGAGCGCGATGACTGCGAGGTCGGTTCCGGACTCGAGAAGGTGGACGGCTGTCGTGTGCCGGATGGTATGGGGTGAGACGCGTTGTGCGCGTAGGGAGGGACAGGTCCGCTGGGCCGTAGCCACGGCGCGGTCGAGCCGGTCGCGCACCCCCGATCGGGTCATCGCGGTGCCGTTGTGGTTCGGGAAGACTGGGGAATCGGGCCCGTGGCGTATCTGGCCCAGCCATATGCGTAGCTCTTTGGCGGTGCCGGCCCATAACGGGATCACCCGCTGCTTGCGGCCCTTGCCGCGCAGTTGGACGGCCCTGTGGGTTCCCAGGAGGACGTCTTGGGCTTGGAGGGCGGTCAGTTCGGAGACACGAGCGCCGGTGTTGTAGGCCACAGCCATTAGGGCAGCGTCGCGTCGCCCGCTCCAGGTGGCCCGGTCAGGGGCTGCCAGGATGGCGGCGATCTGCTCCTTGGTGAGGTAGCCGAGCACCGGCCGGTCGAACCGTTTCGCAGGGATGGCCAGCACTCGTGCCGTGACCGGCAGAAACGCCGGATCGCGCACCGCGGCGTACCGCATGAAGGAGTGGATCGCCGCTAGGCGAGCGTTGCGGGTGCGAGGGCTATTATGCCGGACCGTCTCGAGGTGTTCAAGGAAGCTCAAGATCACCGGCGCGTCAAGATCGGCGAGGGTCAGCGTCGACGGTGACTTGCCGAGGTGCCGCTCGATGTAATCGAAGAGCAACCCGAAGGCGTCCCGATAACTTTCCACCGTTCTGGCGCTGGCTCCCCGCTGGTCGATCAGGCGGCGCAGGAAGTAGTCCTGGACCAGTTGGCCGAACCCGACTTGGGCGGCTCTCACGACGGCCCTATCGGCGGCTGTGCGACGAAAGCCTCGAACCGTTTGGCGACGATATCCATCAGTTCGGGAACGGCGGAGAGGTACCAGTAGACGTCGCGTACCTCGACATGGCCGACGTAGGTGGCCAAAATAGGGACCATGGCGTCCACATCGACTCCCTGGGCGTGCCAGGTCTCGATACGTCGGACTACCATGCGATGGCGCAGATCGTGGATCCGGGGGGTGCGGGTTCGGCCTTCGGCGGTCCAGCCCAGCTGGCGGCGGATCGCGCTGAATAGCTTGTGGGCAG
Organism: Acidimicrobiales bacterium; assembly: GCA_035502515.1. Taxonomy (GTDB): domain Bacteria; phylum Actinomycetota; class Acidimicrobiia; order Acidimicrobiales; family Palsa-688; genus Fen-671. Next base: position 1,871 of record DATJUH010000505.1, on the reverse strand, counting down.
CGTTGTAGCTGACCTGCTCGCTGATGTCGGTGCGGAAGAAGGCGTCCTCAGGATCTGGGGTGCCATGGAGGTGTCCTCGCTCGGTGACATACCCGGTCAGCGCCGTCACCGTGGTCGGATGTAGAGGGACGAGCCGGGTCAGACCACGTTTGCCTGCGCGGACCGTGATCACACCGTCGTCGAGGTCGACGTCTGCGCACGACAGCGCGAGTGCCTCACTGATACGCAATCCGCTGCAGGCAAGCAGGCCGAACAGGGTGACATAGCAGCGGGGCCGCAGGCCATCGACGGGGCCCAGCCGGGCGGCGGCGCCCAACAGGTCGACGACCTCGGCGTCAGAGTACACATAAGGTGGGTTCCGATGCCCCCTTGGGCCGAGCAGCCAGGACGCGGGCACGTCCGTGGCACCGTCCATCCCATTCAGGTGGCGTAGAAAGCCCCTGACCCTGGCCAGCCGCCGTGCCGGGTTGCGCGGGTCGGTCGACGACGTTGAGGTCGCCCACTCCAGCGTCTTGTCGAGCGGGACCGGCCCCTCATGCCCGTCCAGGTGCCGAGCAAACTCTCGTAGGGAACGCTCGGCTGTGACCGACCGGTAGCCGAGCCAACGACGCATCTCGATATAGCTGTCCACCATTGCGCCAGCGGAGCGAGTCATGACGTCGCTCCCGGCCACGGCAACGCCACCCCACGGAGGGCGTCGACGTCGACCGCGGCATATATCCGGGTAGTGGCCAGAGATCTGTGCCCAAACAGTCCGGCAATGTCGACCAAGCGGGCGCCCCGGGCCATGAGCTCAGTGGCCAACGAGTGGCGCAACAGGTTCCCGCCACGCGTCGGTGCCTCGATCCCTGCTTGTCGGAGAGCCCGCCCCACCGCTGCTTTCACGATACTCCTGCTGATTGGAGCGCCCCGTCGCAGGCGCAGCAGAACGAACACCTCCCGTGCCGGGGTGTCGGGCCGGCCGTGCTGGAGGTACTCGGCCAGCGCTCTCCCAGTCTCGGCTGTGATCGGAAGCCGTGCCCCGTGACCGTTTTTTCGTGCCCGGACCGAGAGGGCTCCCTGACGCCAGTCGATGTCATCGAGCCGCAACCGGCAGACCTCGCTAGTCCGCAGGCCTAACCGGGCCATGCACAGGATGATCGCCCGCTCACGCAAGTCGCGAGCCGAGGACCTACCGAGCGAAGCGATGAGATCGTTGAAAGCTCGCGACGTCAGATGCCGGACAAGACCGCTACGGCGCCGAGGTACCATCGGCACCGCGTTCTCTAGGCCTTCGGCACCGAGACCCTGGCTGCGAAGGAACCGGAAGAACGACCGCAATGAGGACGCCACCAACTCCAGTGACCTTGGCTGCAAGCGGCGCGACATAGCGTCAAGGAACTCCATCACGTCCTTGGCGCAGATCTCCTCGACCTCTACACGGCCCTGCGTGAAGCGTCCGTCCAGGAAAACCCGAACCCACCGTGCGTAGTTCGCACGGGTGGCTGTGCAGAGACCGCGCACCCGCAGCAGATGGTCATCGAAGACGGCCAGAGCCGCCTCCGTCGTCCAACTTGAAAAGACCGACATCAGCTCCTCCTTGTCCACCGGCCACACGACCGGACGGAGGAAGTATCGCCCCCGTTATGTGCAGCCGGGACCAAGCGCACTCCAGTCGTCATCCCTCGCCATCTCCACACCCCCTCCCATTCACCGCCTCCGCTCTGGCCGTCTTCCTCCCGACTGCCCATAACCGGGGACTGGGCCTAATAGGAGATGTCCATTCCCTCCTTGCACTGCCCGTCGGTGACGACGAGCGAGGCGTCGGCGTCGATCTTCGCCGTCTGGGCGAAGAACCCGGGCGGCTGGGCGGCCCAGACTTTCAGCCGGGA
>DATJUH010000504.1:0-9867 GCA_035502515.1 Acidimicrobiales bacterium | reverse complement strand
CGGATTCATACCAGGGTCGCAATGGCGGCGGGAGCGGGCGGCTTCCTACGCTCATTTGTCCAGGTGGATGAGACCGAAGAAAAGCAAGTAATTTTTCTGCAGGTTCAGGAGTGAAGGCGCCAGTGCCTATCCCGTGATGGATTCCGCTAGCACCCGACCCATTGCCCTCGGCAATCAGCAGCAAGGGTTTACCTGAAGGACGTTCCTAGAAATAGTTTGCTAGTTTTGTGGACTTACAGTACACTCGATAAAAGTTATGGCCTGTCGACAGTTCCGGCTCAGGCCGCCGTCTGACCCGCTCAGGGTTGCATTCGTTCTTCGAGCGGCCGAAGGTCCGCCAGCTGTCCCCGGCTAATGCCAGCGCAGGTCACGACGACTTGGCGCGGGACCGCTAGTCGCTGCCCGTGCGATAGTCTCTTGCCGAGCGCTGCCCCTGCCCATCGTTGGAACTCGGGCCAGGAGGCTTACCAATCGTGCGCAGCAGACCGTTTTCAGCCTTCAGGCGGGGCCTAGCTGTAGACCTCGGCACTGCTAATACGCTTGTCTACTTGCAGGGGCGCGGGATCGTCGTCGACGAGCCGTCGGTGGTGGCGATCGACGTCCGCGATGGGCGGACCGTGGCGGTGGGCGTAGAGGCCAAGCGGATGATCGGCCGTACCCCGGCCCACGTCCAAGCGGTCCGGCCGCTCAGGGAAGGTGTCATCGCCAATTTCGACATCTGCGAGAAGATGCTCGCCTATTTCGTCCGCCGTGCCCGCCCGAGCCGGTTCGCCAGGCCGGAGATAGTGATATGCGTGCCCGCGGGCGTGACCGGCGTCGAGAAACGGGCGGTGATTGATGCAGCTGAAGCAGCGGGCGCCTATCAGGTCTCGATAATCGAGGAGCCGATGGCGGCAGCCATAGGCGCTGGTTTGCCCGTGCACCAGCCGACGGGCAACATGGTCGTCGACGTTGGTGGCGGCACCACCGAGGTGGCAGTCATCTCGATGGGCGGGATAGTGGTGAGCCAGTCGGTACGTATCGCCGGTGACGAGCTCGACAAATCGATCGTCCAGTTCATAAAAAAGGAGTACAGCCTGGCTCTGGGCGAACGCACCGCCGAGCAGATCAAGACCACGCTCGGCTCCGCCTGGCCGCTCCTGGAGGAGGTCAGTGCTGAGGTCCGGGGCCGGGACCTCATCACCGGCCTACCCAAGACCATTGTCACCACTACTGAGGAGATCCGACAGGCGATAGCAGAGCCGGTCTCGGCGATAGTGGACGCTGTTAAGGTAACCCTAGACAAGACGCCTCCTGAGCTGGCGGCCGACATCATGGGCCAGGGGATCGCGCTCACTGGGGGTGGCGCCCTGCTGCACGGCCTGGACGCTCTCGTGGCGGCGGAGACAGGGATGCTGGTTGTCATCGCCGGGAACCCCTTGCAGTCGGTGGCGTTCGGCGCTGGTCAATGTCTCGAGCACCTCCCGGTCCTGCGAGACGTGCTGATGACCAGACCGCGCTGAGCGGGACGAAACCGTGGCCGAGCCCTGGTGTCGTCGACCACGCCCACTAGCGGGAGGGGTACAAGCGCCAGGCTGAAAGTGAAAGGCCAACTTCGTAGTTATGAGAGCCAAACAGGCCATAGATCTGCGACGTAAGCACACCGGATGAGCCGACAAGAAACGACTCCCGACACTGCAGCGGAACACCCCGAGGTAAGCCGAACACGGCGACTAGCCGCCTTGGTCAACGACCTGCAGCTCGAGGTGGTCGAGGGCGGACCGCACGCCATCCGCGGGCCCACGTCGACCGGGTCAACACGGCCCCTGCTGGACTTCCTGCGCCGCTGACAACCGGCCACAATGCCACACCCAGCCCCCCAGGTCTTATTAAAGATCCGGTCCCAATTGTTGTTTTCGCCTGTACGTTGGTGTCAGCTCACCGTGAGCTGTTGGCCCTCCGCTTCCGGAGGGAGATCGGGGGGCCTCGTGATGAGACCCGCAAAGGTAGACCTTGATAACGGGGCTCGTATTGGTCCAAATAAGCTCGACATGCACGCTCGGCAGCCGGCCCGCAGTGCGCGGGTTTCATGACAGCGGCGCCCGACACGGGCACCGAGCCGGGGACCTCGGTAGAACCAGCACAACGACGCTGCGGACGCTGTCGGTGCGTCCTTCCCGCTGACCCGACGCTGTTTTTCCAAACAGATTGGGTGTTGTGCTCACCTTGCGAGGCGGTCCTGCTCCCTGGTCGATTGCCTGCTCGCACCGAGCGAACTTGACCCAGTTGCTGACAACACACCCACGCTGTACTACCTTATCGGCTGAATTAGACCACTTCCGGCTGAATTACATGGCACCCGACCGTTTGAGCCCGCCACATCCGCCTCAAAAGGGTGAACGGTTCAGGGGGCACGACTGACGCCCCAACGCGCCGAGCCTGCAGTCGCTGGTTGGGGCGGTACTCCAGACCCCGGTAACGCCAAGTTTTACACCTGACGTTGGAGACCGCCATGGTCGTCATTGGCTCGTCGTTCCTCATCGTCCCTGACCGACACCCGGCCCTTGGTGAGGCTGGCCCAGAGCTCGTAGTTTGGTTGCGGGGCCAGCACGACGTCTGGACCGAGAGCGCGCTATGCATGACACTGGCACGCGCCATCGCAGTGCGACATCTCGTCTGGCACCCTGGGCAGGTCGGGTACTTGCGGCGGTCGACGAAACACTGCGATTGGACGTCAGCGACGGGCTCGGCCTTTGCGAGCAGTCCGCAAGTACCTTGGACCGGCGGCGAGGGGTTCGGGTGGTGAGATGAGCGATCGACCACTAGCAGGCCAGGTGGCATTGGTAGCTGGTGCCACCCGTGGCGCTGGACGAGGCGTTGCCGTCGAACTGGGGGCCGCCGGCGCCACGGTGTACTGCACAGGTCGGTCGAGCGGCGCCCATCGCTCGGAGCTAGGCCGACCCGAGACGGTAGAGGAAACCGCCGCCATGGTGACCGGGGCCGGAGGTCGGGGCATCGCCGCCTGTGTCGACCACAGCGACATCGTCCAAGTCCACGACTTGGTAGCCCGCATCGAGCAAGAACAAGGCGGCCGGTTGGACGTCTTGGTCAACGACATCTACGGAGGGTCGCCATTCGCCGAATGGAGCACCCCTTTCTGGCAGCACGACCTCAGAGCCAACTTGCACATGCTCCACAACGCCGTGGATACTCACATCATCACGGCCTGGCACGCGGCCCCGTTGATGGCGAAGCGGCATCGCGGCTTGATCGTCGAGGTAACAGACGGTGACCCGAGCTTTTTCCACGACCACCTGTTCTACGACCTGGTGAAAAAGTCAGCCATGCGGCTAGCGGTGGCCTACAGCGAAGAGCTGCGTCCTTTTGGCGTGACCAGCGTGGCCCTGTCTCCCGGCTGGCTCCGGTCGGAGGAGGTGCTCGAGCGCAACGACGTGAGCGAGGACAACTGGCAGGACTTCTACTGGAAAGGTGCCGGCTCCGATAACCCCAGGTGGCTGGCGTCAGAAACGCCGCGCTACACCGGCAGGGCCGTGGTCGCCCTGGCGGCTGACCCTGACGTCGCCAGGTGGGCGGGGCGCACTATTTACACGCGCGACCTGGCCGCCGCGTACCGGTTTACTGACCTGAACGGCACCCGCCCCGGGCATGGCATCTACTCCATCGACTTCCTGGACGGCCAGCCCCCTCGGCGCCAACTTTATTAGTCCCCACCGTCACGGCAGTCTGCCGGCGCCAATGGCGCCAGACTTTGGCAGGCGCCTCAGAGGCCCAAGTGTGATCAAAGACCCCCACATAGGGGGCGTGTATCCTCGGTCCCATCGCAGGATTTACAAAGGAGCGGAAGCGCCCGAAAATAGGCTCGGTCCCCGACCTACTCCACATGTTCGAGCACGAACTGCGCTTTTACCAGGAGATCGCCCCCGAGGTCGGGGCCCGGGTCCCTGAATGCTATGAGGCAGTCGAGACGTGTGACGGTATCCGTCTTGTGCTCGAGGGCGCCGAGGCGAGAGCAGCGCGGCGGACGCTCATCCACGGCGATGCTTCGGGGACAGCGAACCGGGCTCGCAAGAGGCGAGCCGGTGGGTGGCGCGAACAGAGGCCGCCGCAGCACGGCTCATATGACTCAGGTCCCGCCGCGGGTTGGCTTTCGGATGTCCGAAACGGTTCGCCTTCCCCGTGGCCACCCAGAGCAGATTTCTGGATCGGCGTCACCCTTCGGAATGAACAGCTGAGAGGTTGAGATGGCTTGGGAGACGGTGTCGACGAAAAGGCTCTTTGAGCATCCCCATCATCTCCCGATCGTCGAAGATCGGGTGCGGTTGCCCGACGGGTCGGAAGTGGATTGGCTCCGTTACGGTGACGAACGCGATGGCTACCGGGTGGTGGAATCGGTCACCGCGATCTGCCAGCGAGGCGACGGTCGAGTCCTGGTTGGGTGGCAGTGGTGCCATGGACCACAGCGGGATGTGGACGAGTTCCCGGGCGGTGCGGCGGATGTCGGGGAATCACCCGAGCACGCGGTGCGTCGGGAACTGAAAGAGGAGGTTGGAGTCGAAGCGAGGCATCTCGCGGGGCTGGGCTCGTATCTGTGGAGCAACCGCCGTTACCCGGGAGTGTTCCACGTTTTCCTTGCGACCGATTTGGTCCTTGGCGAACCGTCGCCGGAACCGGGAGAGGACGTGCGGCTCGAGTGGTGGCTACCAGGTGACATAGACGAGGGCCTTCGATCTGGTCGACTTCAGAATATGAGCACACTCGCTTCTTGGGCGCTCTTCAGGGCGCGCAACCCGGGAGCCATCTGATACGTATTGTTCTTTTACACTAGATTGAATTTCCTGGATAGCGCGGCAAACGGAATTTCGTCCTCAGGTGGATCTAAGTTGGTCTATAAGGCGTCTGAATTGCCCGTGCCGTCACGATATGACACGCGAATTCTCCCAATTAAAGCGTCCCGCCCTGGCAATCTGTGGGTGACGTAGCGACCTGGTACACCATCCGCACCAGAGCCAAGGCTGAAACGACTGATGTATCAAGATGGGGCAATGATGACGACCCACGATCCCAAAGCAAACCTCAAGGATTACTTGCAGGGTGGGCGCGAAACCTTGCTGTGGAAACTGAACGGGCTGTCGGACTACGACATCCGTCGGCCTCTGGTGCCTACTGGGACCAACCTCCTCGGATTGGTCAAACATAAGGCCCACTCGGAGTTGATCTACTTCGGCGAGACCTTCGGGCGTCCATCGGAGGAGTTGTCGGCGAGGTTTAAGGCTGGGGTGGAGCCGAATGCCGACTTCTGGGCTACTGCCGAGGAGCCGCGTCAACAGATCGTCGAGCTGTACCAGCGGGTCTGGGCCCATTCGGATGCCACCATCGACGCGCTCGCCCTCGACTCCCTCGGGCACGTCCCGCACTGGGCCGCCGGTCAGGACGAGGTCACCCTGCACGAAGTCATGGTGCATGTCATTGTGGACACCCAGCGGCACGCCGGCCACGCCGACATCATTCGGGAGCTCATCGACGGCACCGCGGGATTGCTGAACGGGGCCGACAACTTGCCGTCCGTGGACCAGGCCTGGTGGGACAGCTACCGCAACAAGTTGCAACGGGTGGCTGAGCAAGTTCGCCGATACTGAGCCAGGGATCTGCTGGAGCAAGAGCAAAGGCCCATTGGGGCGAGCGCAGGCTTCACACACCACAGAGCGCTCTACCGGCAGCGAGTTCGCCGCCAAGGAGCTGAGCGTCTTTCGCCGTTCCTGGTAGTCGCACGATAGAAGCGGGTCGCTCCCTTAGGGTATCCGGACGCTCTTGTCCCTGAGGACAAATGAGCGTCGATATGCGTTGCCGTTCAACCGAAGTTGGTCAGCGGCTGGACAGCGACATCCAGGCCGAAGGGTCTCGGTGAATTCGAGCCCGCGCCCCAGGCCGAGGCCCATTAGGGCCTACTGCTGCGCACCGGCCGGAGTGGAGCCGCTTCCCAGAAGGCGAGGAACGTCTGGCTGAGCCTGCTTGGCCGCGCTTAGCAGCCGCGCTCTCCTCGGTTGAGGCGCGCTTCGGCAAAACTCAATGCCATGCATTCGAGACAACTACGACGCCTCGAGCCGGGCGACGAGGCAGTGGCCGAGGCAGCCTGCAGGCGCTTCGGCCCGGGCGGTGACCTGGACACCCGGTCCTTCCTGACCCGCCCGGAAGCGACCCTTCTGGTGGTCGAGGCCGACGGAGGCGTGGCGGGCTGGGTCTACGGGCATGAGTTGGCGCACCCCGATGGAGAGCGCACCATGCTTTTGTACGCTCTGGACGTCGCCGAAGAACACAGGGGCCGGGGTTACGGCTCCGCTCTCGTAAAGGCCTTTGTTCACGACGCCAGACGGCGGGGGTGCACCGAGGTGTGGGTCCTCACCGACCAGGACAACGACTCCGGGGTGGCGACCTACACGTCAGCGGGTGGAGTGCCGAACGCTGCCCGGCCCGTCATGTTCACCTGGAAACTGGCTGAGGGCCGTCACTCTTAGCCGGTAGCTGTAGCTGGCTGGTTCTCACTTCTTGACACTTTTCGTCGGAGCCTGCGAGGGCGGCACATCTGATGCGCTAGCCCCATCTCGCTGCGGGCCGTTCGCGAATAGGCCAAACGCTCAGCTATTCGACGTGCCCTCGCGGCGCGAAGCCATGGAGATCGACTCTGGGGTCGCCTGCGTCCAGCCCGTACACGATCCCGGTCAGCCACGATCAGCAGCTCGACGAACCCTTGCTGGAAGAACGATTCCTCGACGGCACAGTAGCCCACGACTTCGGAGGCCAGCTCCGCCATTCGCACGACGCCAGCTCGAACGTAGTCGCGAACCATTTTAGTACTGGGCATAATTACCAGGATGGGACTGGCCGAGTGCGTGTCTCGATGGCTGGCGAAGCCGGTCCGGTTGCTGCGCCAGGTCTTCAACGGTGAACACGCCGAGGTATGGCAGGCGTCGGTGGAAGATGGCCAACTAGCCGTCCACGTCAGCCCCGCATGGCGCCGGCCCTCGCAGCTGGCCTGGTGCCACGCCGTTGCCCGCTACGCCGGTTGCCGCGTCCCTGCGGTGGTCGTCCCTCTGGAGTCAAAGGGTTCGACTTATACCCGCTGGAGGGGCCACTTGGTCTCTGCTTTCCCGTGGGTCGAGGGCACCATGGCTAACCGCACCGACCCCGCTCAGGTTCAGGGCGCCGGAGCGCTGCTAGCCGAGGTCCATGCCGCCCTCCTGGACTGGCCCACCGGCGACCGCCCCCCCAATCTCGGTCGACCCCGCGCGCCCGAGGTCGTCCCCGACCTGGCCGACGCGGGTCTGGACACATGGTGGGCCGATAAGGCCGGCGGCCTGGTCCATGGGCTTTACCACGGGGACTACTACCGCCGGAACCTCCTGGTTCGCGAAGGCGTGATCCAAGGCGTGATCGACTGGGACGAGGCCCGGCCGGGCCCGCTCATTGGCGAGGTCGCCTTTGCCGCGTGGGAGTTTGGCCACGACCATGAACTCAACCTCGTGGCCGACCAGTTCCAGCGCTTCGTGGACGCATACCGCGGCCTGGCCCGGCATCTCCCAGATCACGAGTACGACCTGGTAGCTGGGGCCGTTCGGGTGATGCTAAGAGACAACATCTCATACGCCCTGCTTCATGGGGCCACTCTGAACGACGACTACCAACGTCGACAGGTCCGTGCCTTCTGGCAACTTGGGCAATGGCTTCGGATGCAGCACTCGGGCGGCAGTTCGACGGTCGAGCCGTCCGTCATCGCTCTTGGCCCCGCTGCCACATCGGCCGGCTGGTCGACACGCTCGAGGACCTCGGGGTGCTCGACGACACCCTCGTCTACTACATAATCGGCGACAACGGGGCCAGCGCCGAAGGCACGGTCAACGGTAACGTTCAACGAGCTGTTGATCCTCAACGGTGCGGCCCGGTTCGAAACGGTGGAGGCGATGGTCGCGCACGTCGACGAGTTCGGAGGCCCGACCGCTTATAACCATTACGCGGTGGGCTGGGCCCATGCCATGGACACCCCCTACCAGTGGACCAAGCAGGTGGCCTCGCACTGGGACGATCGGTCAGCATCACGACGAATTGCCTCAGATGTCCATGCCTTCTTGTCCTGATACGTCATTCCGCGAGTGCGCGGGTGACTACCGTGACGTCTTCCTGACCGAGGCCGCGATCCACTATCGCGGCCCACTCCTCGGCCAACGCGGCCAGCACCGGGAAGCGGTCTGGCCCCGCTTCGGACAGAGCGAGGCGGACGTCCTTCAACGCCAGAGCCAGCGAGAACTCCTCGGAATACTCGCCTTGGGCAATGCGGCGGAACTTACCCGACTCCCAGGGGGACACGAGCGGGCCGCCGTCGAAGGCCTCGATGACCGAAGCGGCCTCCAACCCGAGGCGGTGAGCGAGGGCAAAGGAATTGGCCACGCCTTCGGCGGTAAAAGCGAGCAGGACGTTGTTCACCAGCTTCATGCGGGAGCCGGCACCGGCCGGGCCGAGCCACAGTGTCCGTTGGCCGATGGCGTCGAACACCGGTGCCACCCGGGGCCGGGCGTCGTCGGGCCCGGAGGCGAAGATCAACAACTTACCCTGCTCGGCCGGCACTTTGCTGCCGGACACCGGGGCGTCGACGAAGTACGTGTCCGGTCGCTGGTCGCTCATCAGCTTTAGGGCGCGCTCCGTCCCCTCTATGCCGATCGTGCTCATCTGGGCCCACACCGCCCCCGGCCGGAGGGCCCTGACGAGCCCCTGATCGGTAGCTAGCGACACGACGGCATCGGCGTTGGTGACCATGGTGATGACCACGTCCGCCTCCTCGACGGCGTTAGCCACGGACCGGGCCACCTGAGCGCCCTGCGTCGCCAAGTCGGCCGCCGCACCGGGTCGTCGGTCCCAGACCACGACGGGAATGCCGGACCGTACGGCAGTGCCCGCCATTGCGGCTCCCATGGTGCCAACGCCGAGAACGGCCAACTTGGGTAGGTGTACAGTCACGGATCTACCTTTTCGCCGGTAAAGCGGAACTCCGCCTGCCAGGGACCGTCAGAATGCACGACATCCCAATAGCGCTGGGCGATGTTCTCGGGGTCGAAGGCCGTGCCGGCAACGATCTGGCCGGCGATTGTCAACGTCGCCACCCGGATGCCGTCTGGCCCCAGGTCGGCCCCGAGCATGGTGGCGGCGGACCGGAGGGCGGCTTTTCCGAGCGAAACGGTGGCGAGGGCGGGGACCGGGTGGTCGGCGAAGCCGCCACCCGTCACGATGATGGTGCCGGAGCCGGCCGCCCGCATGGCGGGGGCGGCCACCTGGGCCACGACGACGGCGCCGATGACGTCGACCGTATAAGCCGTTTGCAGGTGCTCGACGGTCGAGCTCAAGAGCTTGTCGGGAGCTCCGATGACTGCGTTGTAGATGATGAGCCCGGGCGCACCCGGCTCGTTGTAGAGCTCAGCCATCCGGGCTCGGAGGCCTTCAGGGTCGCTGGCATCTGCCGCCACCGTGTCAACGTGGGCCCCGGTGTCAGCCAGGCCGTCAGCCAGATGGCCGAGCCCGTCCACGCTGCGGGCCACCAAGGTCACTCGGTAGCCCTCCTCGGCAAAGCGACGGGCCACGGCCATCCCAAGGCCCGGCCCGGCGCCCACCAGCAGGAGGTGCCGGTCATCGACCGAGGAGCCAGGGTTACCTACTGAGCCGTCGGGCATAAGCGTGCTTCCTTTCGCAGCGGATGTCCTGGGACGTCGCGTTCACATCCTTTGCGGGCCCGGACAGGCTCGCACCTAGGGAACCTAGTCGCCGCTGGCGCTCCCGAGAGTGGCCAATGAAGTCGCGAACGGCCCAATGCTCTTTGCCAATTGG
>DATJUH010000503.1:0-6710 GCA_035502515.1 Acidimicrobiales bacterium | reverse complement strand
ACCGTCAACGAGGCTGACCGGCGCCGCAGGTACTCCCGGGCCCGGACTATCACCTCCAGTGTCGAGGTGCTCATGGTCCGTACTTCACTCAGGTCAAGCACCAGGCCGGGGCCGCCCAGGGCGATGGCGCCTGCCAGTGTCAGACAGAGGGCGTCCTGGTTTGAGCCGTCGTGCTCGCCCCGCAGCCAGACGACGAGCTCTGGGCCGGACCTGCCTGTGGCCGGGCGTTGGTCAGGGACGGTGAAGAACGAGGAGCCGATGGCAACCATGGCGATCTCCAACCTCAGGCGTAAAACTTTGCGTTACCGGGGTCTGGAGTACCGCCCCCCAGCCAGCGCCGCTGGCTCGGCACGTTGGGGTACCAGTCGTGCCGGCACAACCGTACACCTTTTGAGGTGCCCGTGCCCGATCGTTGCAGAGCGAGGACGCGGCACCAGGTGGGGATTGTCGCGCCCCTCTCCCTTCGCCACTCCCGCGGCCTCTGGAGCGAGAATGGCAGTAGTCTGCCTCTTCGTGCCGTAAAGTGCTTCGCTCGGTCGTGCGGACATTTGGCGACCCGGTGGTCCAGGGAGATCCATGTACGGCGTCGAAGAACGAGAGCGGACGATGACGCAGGACCGGTACCCCGAGAGGGCCGCTGTTACTGGCCAATGGCAATTCCGATGATACCGGCGGCGCGAACGGGCATCGGGGGGACCGCCACCCTCCTGGCCGTCTTGTTGCTGGCCGCCTGCGGTGGCGGCAGCTCACCGGCGTCAGTGGCCCGCATCGGCAAGGCTGCCCCGGCTACCACCGTCGCTCCGGCAGCAGGCGGGAGTGCGAACCTCCAGCAGCTGTACCTGGACACCGTCGCCTACACGGGCTGTATGCGCAGCCACGGCCTCCCCAACCTCCCGGTCCCCACCACGGTCAACAATGCCACGCAGGAGGAGGTCGGTTTTGGCCTGCCCCCTAACCAGCAGAGCCCGCAATACCGGTCCGCTAACAAGTCTTGTCAGTACCTGCTCCCCGGGAACGGGACCGGCCCTTCGCCCGGAATGGTGGAGCAGGCCATATCCAGGGCCCTGAAGTTTTCCGCGTGCATGCGTTCGCACGGCCTTCCCGACTTCCCTGACCCCAAAGCCAACAGCCAGGGCGTCTCGATCACTGGAGGGCGGGGCATCGACGTGAGCTCCCCACAGTTCCACCGGGCCCAGGACGACTGCCGGTCCTTGTCGCCGGTTCCCTAGACGGGTCGGAGCTTTGAAGGTCGCAGGCAACCGTGGCTTCCGACCGCCCAAGCGGCAGCAAGCCAGCCCGTTTTGGGCGTGTCCGGTCGTCCGGAAGCCAGCCGCGGAGACGCCCGGTGCCCGCGGCCTGAGAGCTCGCTCGCTATGGCGAGGTCCTGCCTGTAACGGCCCATGGACTGGCCAGGGTTGACCACGACTGGGCTACGGTCTTTGCTGAGCGGCGACATTGAAGCTAGGACTACCAGACCCCGCCGACCCTCTCCCAAGAGGCCCATCTGATTGGAGTTGTGATGCCAGTACCGTTCCGTGGCTCGATCAATGTGGACATACGCGACTCCGAGCCGGATTGGGCGCCGTTCGAGCCGCCGAGGGCCCCAGCGGGAGCGCCGAACATCCTGTACATCGTGCTCGACGATGTGGGGTTTTCGGCTATGAGCTGCTACGGGGGGCCAATCGAGACACCGAACATCGACCGGGTGGCGAATGCCGGTGTGCGCTACACCCAGTGGCACACGACGGCACTTTGCTCACCCACCCGGTCGTGCCTGTTGACGGGGCGCAACCACACTCGCAACAGCATGGCCTGCATAACCGAGGCAGCCACCGGGTTCCCCAACGCCAGCGGCACTATCCCGCCCGAGAACGGGATGCTCTCAGAGGTACTGGGGGAACGGGGCTGGAACACCTACATGGTCGGCAAATGGCACCTGTGCCCCACGGACGAGATGAACCTGGCCGCCACCCGGCGCAATTGGCCTAGCGGGCGAGGCTTCGAGCGTTGGTACGGGTTCCTGGGGGCGGAGACCAACCAGTGGTACCCGGACCTGGTGTACGACAACCACCCGGTCGACCAACCCCGCTCCCCAGAGGAGGGCTACCACCTCACTGAGGACATCACCGACAAGGCTTTGGAGTTCATCGCCGACGCCAAAGCGGTGGCACCCGAGAAACCCTTTTTCCTGTATTACGCTCCCGGTGCCTGCCATGCCCCCCATCACGCCCCCAAGGAGTGGATAGACCGCTTCAAAGGCCGTTTCGACGTAGGTTACGAGGCCATACGGGAGACCATCCTGGCCCGCCAGAAACAACTCGGGATCGTCCCCGCCGGCACCGAACTGCCCCCCATCAACCCCATCGGCACCCCCGAGACCCGTCACGGCCCGGACGGGCAACCGTTCCCGTCCCTGGACTACACCCGCCCCTGGGCCTCGCTCAACCCGGACGAGAAATGCCTCTTTGCCCGCATGGCCGAGGTGTACGCCGGGTTCCTGGCCCACGCCGACCATCACATCGGCCGGCTGCTCGACTACCTGGAGCAGAACGAGTACCTGGACAACACCATGATCGTGGTCGTTTCCGACAACGGGGCATCGGGTGAGGGCGGCCCCAACGGCTCGGTCAACGAAATGAAGTTCGCCAACGGCATCGCGGACGACCTGGCCGCCAACATGGCCCAGATCGACGACCTGGGCGGCCCCCTCACCTACAACCACTACCCGAACGGGTGGGCCATGGCCTTCAACACGCCGTTCAAGATGTGGAAGCGCTTCGAGTTCAACGGCGGTACGGCCGACCCGTGCATAATCTCGTGGCCGGCCGGGACCAAGGCCCGAGGCGAGATCCGCCACCAGTACCACCACGCCATCGACATCGTGCCGACGATAATTGACGTGCTCGGCGTAGAGCCCCCCGAGGCCATAAAGGGCCACGTGCAGAGCCCCCTCGACGGGATCAGCATGCGGGGCAGCTTCGACGACCCCTCGAGCCCCTCACCCCGCAAGACCCAGTTCTACGCCATGCTGGGTTCCCGGTCCATTTGGCACGAGGGGTGGAAGGCGGTCACCACTCATCCACCCCTGTCCGGCTGGGGCCACTACAACGAGGACGCCTGGGAGCTCTACCACACCGACATCGACCGCAACGAGAACCACAACCTGGCCGCCGAACAGCCCGACAAGGTCCGGGAACTGGTCAACATTTGGTTCTCCGAAGCGGGGGCCAACCAGGCGTTCCCTCTCGACGACCGGTCGGCGCTGGAGATCATGGCCACGCCCCGGCCCCAGCTCAGCGCGACCCGCGACCGATACGTTTACCGGCCCGGGACGGCCCCCGTCCCCGAATGGCAGGCCGTCAAGGTCCAGGGCCGTTCCTATGTTATAGGTGCCCTCGTCGACATCCCGGCCCCCGGGGCTCAAGGTGTGCTGTTCGCCATGGGTTCCCGTTTCGGCGGCCACGCCCTCTACGTGAAGGACAACCGCCTGGTCTACGTCAACAATTTCGTCGGCGCCGAGGAACAACGCGTAGTGGGGACCGAAGACATACCCAGCGGCCACAACCTGATCCTGGCCGCATCGTTCGAAAGGGCCACGCTCGAGCCCGACCATACGACGGGCACCCTCTCGCTGTACCACGCCGACCGCAAGGTGGGCGAAGCTCAGATCAAGACCCAGCTCGGGGCCTTCGCGGTCGCTGGATCGGGCCTTTTTGTGGGGCGCCACTCCGGCGAGCCCGTCACTGACGACTACCCCGGACAGCCGCCCTACGCGTTCACGGGCGGCACTATCGACCGGGTTGCGGTCGACGTCAGCGGGGAACCGTTCATCGACCTCGAACGCGAGGCCCAACTCATGATCATGCGCGAATAGCGCCCGGACGCTCCTGAATAGTGCCCGTCAGTGGTGGAGGCGGCCCGCGGTCTCCTCCACCCTCTGGGAAGCCTGTTTGCCGGCCTTGTCGATGTTGCCGGTGACGGTGCCGGCAGGCCCGCACTTTCACCTCGGTCCGACGGCCTCATGGCGCATGGTGCGCCGCTGGAGCCTACCAAGGTCCTCCACCGGGCTTGCTTTCCTGCCGGACGTCTTAGCCCCGAAAACTCCAACCTCAGGTAAAGCCCATCATCATTGCCGTATTGTTTGGCAGTTATTATCTGAGTTGTACCTTGCAGATCTGTGCCGTAGTAGTTATCATAACACTTGCTCCCCAGGAAAGAATGGGGACGGCCTGCGGGCCAGCAGTTGTTCGATTGGGACCGAGGAAGGAGGACCAAAAGATGTTGATGCGGACCGACCCGTTCCGGGATCTCGACCGCCTGACCCAACAAGTCTTCGGCACCGCCGCCCGCCCGAGCGCCATGCCGATCGATGCCTACCGTAAGGGCCACGCCTTCTATGTCCACTTTGACCTCCCTGGCGTGGACCCAGCTTCGATTGACCTCACTGTCGAACAAAACGTCCTGGCGGTGAGGGCCGAAAGGCCTCCTATTGCTGCCGATGGGGCTGAGCTGATCGTGAGCGAGCGGCCAGCGGGTACCTTCACCCGCCAGCTGTTCCTCGGTGAGACCCTCGACGCCGACCACATCGAGGCCGACTACAACGCCGGGGTGCTCACCCTCACCATCCCGGTCATGGAAGCGGCCAAGCCCCGCAAGCTCGCCATCACCACCCACGAGGACAGCAAGCAGCTCAGCGGCAGCGCCGTCACCTAGACGCGTCGTCCCTGGGCCTCGCCTGTTGTGGCGACCGGGCAGCCTCGAGCCCGGGCACGGCGGCCAGGCCGCGGCCGGCGGGTCGGGCACCTAAGCCCGAGTTTTTCGACGACCTGGCAGTTCGGGCTGTCCGGCAACCCATCCGAGCAGCGTGCTGACGCCGCCCTGATTGAGTGGGTCGCCTGTGGAATATCTTCGGAAGACCTCAATAGTCTGGGCCCGCATTAGGGTATTTCTGCCATTAGTGCGTCCGCGATAAATAGCCGTCCTAACGGATCGACGATTGGTGGCCGGCGGTCCCGTCCCCGTATGGAGAGCGTGAATCGACGTCAGGGAGGTCACTACCATGCGTTAGGCTGCTGTGAGCGCGGTAAGCCGCCTAGCGGGCGACCGAAAGAAGCGACTGCGCAGATGGAGGGATCAACGATGGGAAAGCACGCTCGTGTGGCGTTGGTATTGGCAGCTGCCGCCATCATCGCGTCTGTCAGCATTGAATGGGCTATCCGCCACTTGTCCGAGCCGGAACCGCACCACCACTAAGCTGACGGATCAACGAGCCAGCGTGGTTCGTAGCAAAGAGCATTCGTCTGCCGCTGAGGAGAGGTAAGGATCGCGCGCGTAGCGTCCGGGGGCGGACCTGGACAGTCCACTACCATGACCCTGAGTTTGAGCATACGGTGTAGCACGTTCGGCCGTTTGGGACAGGACTCATCTCGCAAACCGGGCCCGACGATTGGGGACCGCCGCGGCACGCCGGCAACGTCACGCGGGGAGACCAGCCGGGGGGCTGTAGCTTACCGGTGCGGAATGGTGCTCTCACATGGGCACGAAAAAGACTAACGATGGCCAACCAAAAGGGGCAGCTTCGCCGCCGCTCACGGCACCGGCTGCTCGTCACGGTCGACGAGGCCCAAGTGCCACCCCACGAGGACCTTTCGGCACGTGCCCGCGCCTCCAGACCGTGGTGGTCCGTCGGCTCGGGCCAGTGGCCGTTTCCGACGTTGACAAGGCAAAGGATTTCTACCAGGCGCTGGGGTTCCACTTGGATATTGACCACATCTCGAGTGACGAGTTCCGCGTTGTGCAGTTAACGCCTCCTGGCTCTGATTGCTCGATCATTATCGGAGTTGGGGTGACAACGGCCGACCCGGGCTCAGTCCAGGGGCTGCACCTGGTTGTTCCCGATATCGAGGCCGCCCGAAAAGAGCTCGTCAGTCGGGGCATCGACGTGAGCGAGGTTTTCCACGACGCCGGCGGCATTTTTCACCACGCCGGTTCTACGGCGAGGGTGTCAGGAGTGATGCCCGGACGCCCCTCGAACGGATCGTTCGTCTCCTTCAGTGACCCGGACGGCAACGGCTGGTTCGTCCAGGAGGTGAGGTAGCACCCCGGCAGTGATTATCGGTCGGCAGGGGCGTCGACCACCGCGGTGCGGCGCCGACTTTGCGCGCAAGAGCATGAACACCTGTGATCATGTCAAAGAAGCTAGCTCGGCGGGAGCTTGGCCCGATTAGGGCTGGCTCTAACTGAAGGTTAACAGCGGCCAGGTGTCCGACTGACCAATTGGCCAGTCGAACACCTGGCACCGGGCACAGACAGCGAGGGCGACTGCCAGCCAATAGCTCGAGCGACAGCAAGTTGCAGGAGTTTCCCGGGTACTCCCATTGCCAGGGCCTCAATCGTGCATTAACCTGCTCGTCGCTGTGCCGGTGTGGGTCGTGAGCAGTTCGCGCTGAGGTTTGGCTGATAAATGTCTGATACTTTCGGGTCTTTTCTGCAGCGAGGGCCGGCACGGGACGGGCTGGGAGCGGCGCCGGGACCTTCTGGCTCCGGGCGGCTAAGTTCGCCGGCCCAAGGTCCGCAGACCCAAGGTGCACAAGCATCGTCTGCCCGGGCAGCCGGTCCGGCCGGGCTACCGTCCATCACGCTGCCTCAGGGCGGCGGGGCCATCAAAGGGATCGATGAAAAGCTGACTGTAGGGTTGGCCACCGGCAGTG
>DATJUH010000502.1:0-3094 GCA_035502515.1 Acidimicrobiales bacterium | reverse complement strand
AACAGCAGACCCAGACAGCGGTCCGTTGCTTGCTGCACGCTGCTGCTGTGGGCAGGAGGGGGGCAGCCTCGCTATACGAATGGTCGCTCTCAGCGCCCGGCGCCCGTGAGGCTGTCCACATCCTCGTCAACATGCCAGAGGCCACCCCGCGATGGCACCAGGCACTCGACGCCATCATCTCAGCCGACCAGCGCCAACGCGACTCGGTGTGGGCCATGGTGGCCAACGCCTTCTCGGCATTGGCCGACCCGAAGGTGCTGGCAGCGGTTTCTCCAGAGCCAGACGAGATGTTCGACCCCTCCGCCTTCCTCAGAGCGAGGGGCGCCCTCTATCTGCTCGGCACCGCGTCCGGCGCGTCGGCAACCGCCGGGTTGGTCGCCGCTCTGATCGAAGACATAGTGGAAGTCGCTCGCCGGCTCGCCGCCGCGTCCCCTGGCGCTCGGATCGACCCTCCTCTCGGGCTGATACTCGACGAGGCCGCCAACTACCCGCTCCCGTCGCTCGGAGCGCTCATGTCCGAAGGCGGAGGAACAGGCATTCCGACGGTCGTGGTCCTCCAATCCCTCGCCCAGGCCCGAGACCGCTGGGGGCGCGAGCAGGCAGGGGCGATCTGGGACTCCGCCACCGTCAAGCTCGTGCTCGGCGGCAGCTCGAACGCCGACGACCTGGTCGACCTGTCCCGAATGCTTGGCGAACGCACGGTCCGGGAACGTTCCGAATCGTGGCAGTCGGGCGGGGGCAAGTCAATCTCGGAGTCGGAGCGGAAAGAGGCCATCCTCGACCCGTCGATGATCCGCACCTTGCGTGCCGGCCACGGCCTGCTCCTCCTGCGGTCTGCCAAGCCGATCATGCTCACCCTCAGGCCATGGACCCAGCGCGCCTATGGGGGACGGATCGAAGCCGACCGAGCCAAGGTCGAGCAGCTGATCCGACAGGCGGCCGTGGCCGAATGGGGGGCTCCCGTTGCGTGACCCCCGGCCCGGCATCGGCTGGTCGAAGCGGCGGGTGGCAATCCGGGCCGCCTACGCCACTTACATGGCCTCACCCGAGTGGTACCGGTCCCGGGAGCGGTGGCTGGAAGCTTGGCGAGCTAGCCACCGGGGCAGTGACCCGGTCTGCCTCGTATGCGGTCAGGCTTGGAAGCTCTGGCGGGGAGACCTTCACCATCGCACCTACGCTCGGCTCGGCCATGAGGACTTCCGTGACCTGGCGCCGCTCTGCTACCGCGACCACTTGTGCCTGCATGCCATCTTGGAAGGAATACCGGCTTGGAGACGGCTGCCGCGCAGCCAAGCCACGGCGATGATCATTGCCCTATTAAAGGACCGAGCGGGCGGAACTGAGAAGTCGAATGAGTGACGTGGACGCCGGTGACGAACGGGAAAAGGACAGCGACGACCGTCGCGGTCGGGAGCTTCTCGCCGAGCTGTACGGAACTGATGGCCCGCCGGACCTTGAAGTCCTGGCCAGCCCCGTCCGATGGCCTGACTTGCCTGCTGTCGACGCCGCGTATGAATGGCGGCAACTGCGGGCTTACGTGGAGGAGCTGGTCGTACGGTTCGCCCACTTGGACCACACTGTCATTCCATCCTGCTGGTGGCGCCACAGCGGGCACGTGGAGGCGCTGCAGGCGCTTCGCGACCACGAGCGAGTGGCCTACTCAGACAACTCACCAGGCACGGCTGCTACCGACTGGCACCGGGCGTTCACCCTAATCGAAGGGCGCCTGCGGGAGTGGACCGGGCACTCCGGCTGTGCCGCCGGCCACAAGGAACCGCTCACCCGGCTTCGCCCCGTGGATGATGAGGACTGGGAACAGATGCTGCTGGCCGATGCCGAGCGACGACGGCAGCGCGAGATCGCCAAGGCCGCCAACGCCGGTTAGAGCGAAACGTACGATTTCGCAGTCGCAGGACCGTAGCTGACCGGCCCACATCTTGTGGGCCAGAGCTGCGGAGGTCTGCCGATGACGAGCAAAAGCGTCTATCGAGTACGCCGGCGGGCACGAACGGGCCATCGGCCCGAGGACTGAGAACATGACCTGGCTCGACAAGGTGCCTCACCAGGACGTGGTCGAGCGCCTCGTCGCCGACATCGACCGCTACTTCCCCGACGACCAGGCCGAGTACCTCTTGCGGGCGGGCGGAGACGCGAGGTTCTCGCTCTGGCTCCGACTCGCTGACGAACACCTCGCCGGGTTCCCTAAAGCCAAGGACGAGACGTCCGAGTTCTCGTGGCGTGCCGCCTTTGACCGCGGCTGGTCACCTCGTGATGCCGCGTTCGCCGCCTGGTCCGGTACCAACCCCGACCCGCAGCGACTAGTCGACGCACCGTTGACCCTCGAGCCGAGGAACAGCCGGGCCGCGCTGGAGCACTGATGGCCCAGGTCGACTTCCGTGACGTCGAAGCCCGACACTCGCTGTGCGAGGTCGCCCGCCGCACTGGTTTCGACATCCCACTCGACGGCATCGACGACGTGATGGTCTGCTGTCCGATGCCAGGCCACCACGACAACACGCCTTCCATGTCGCTGCACCTGCGTACGAACCGGTACCACTGTTTTGGTTGCGGGAACACCGGCGATGTCGTCCAGTGGGTCCGCGACATCTACGGCGTCCGGGTGAGCCAGGCAGTCACCATGCTCCCCCGGCCCTCTCCCCCACCCGCCGGACGGTATCGTCATCGACCGGCACTCCTTAACGGCGGCACAACAAGCGGAGAAGCCAGACCTGTACCGGACACCTCGGGCCCGAGCCCTGGCGGCTCTGCGAGACGCCTGGGGGTACTACACCTACGGGGACCTGCATGAGTCGGGGACGGACTACCTCCGCGGCCGTGGCATCGATGTTGCCGCTCTCGAAGTCGAGGTCGATAGACCTGTTGTCGGCCACACGCCCTACAAGGCGCCCGACCAACTCGTGCAGCGCCTCCGTTCGAAGGGGTACACAGACGACGAGTTGGTCGATGCCGGCCTTGCCCGACGCACGGCCGGCGAGACCGTGATCGACTACTACCGCAAGCGACTTCTCGTGCCGGTCATGGACGACAGCAGCACCGTGGTCGGGCTGATCGGCCGGTTGGACAGCAAGAGAGC
>DATJUH010000501.1:0-5257 GCA_035502515.1 Acidimicrobiales bacterium | reverse complement strand
CGGGAGGTACCAGGCGGTAGCCGAAGCCGCGCACGGTGTGGATGAGCGGGGCCGAACCCCGGTCGACCTTTTTGCGCAAGGAGGACATGAACGTCTCCACCACGGTGGAATCGCTGTTGTAACCGTAGCCCCACACTTCCTCGCGGAGCTCGTCCCGGGAGACCACCCTGCCCATGTTCCACATCAAGAACCGCAGCAGCTTGTACTCCGTGGGAGACAAGGCCACTTCCCGGCCGCCCCTGGTCACCAGGTGGGCGTCGTCGTCGAGGGTAAGGTCCCCGCACGCCAGCACGGCTGAAGCCAGGCTCTTGCCCGTCCGGCGCAGTATGGCCCGGGCCCGGGCCAGCAGCTCTTCGACCTCGAACGGCTTTACCAGGTAGTCGTCGCCCCCGAGCGTCAACCCCCGCACGCGGTCGTCAATCGCGTCCCGAGCCGTGAGAAAGGCGATGGGCACGTCGCCGAAATCGGCCCGGACCCGTCTGCACACCTCGAAGCCATCGAGGTCGGGCAGCATCACGTCCAGCACGACCAGGTCCGGCGTCATACCACCGCCGAGGAGGCTCAGGGCCTCCCGACCGGTCCTCGCTTGCGCCACCTCCAGCCCTGACAACTTGAGCGCCGCGGCTATGACGTAGGCGACGTTCTCCTCGTCTTCGACGACCAGGACCAAGGGCCGACCAGGGTGCCCCGTCGCAAAGTCCCTGTCGACAGACGTCATGGTGATGACCTACTCGGGCGGAGCGGCACCGACATCACGTTATGCCCCCCCGAGGACCGTCTTGGCAGGGACAGTCGACGAGCCCTGGGCACCGGCGTCCCCGAACCCGGTCACCGTCCAATTGGCGCTGACGACCCAGTAGCCATCAGCCAAAGGGGCCAAGGACGTCACTACCTGGGAGGACAGCGCCACGCCCGAGCCCGGGGCCACGGTTTGTGCGGGGTCAACATGACGGCTCATGGTTATCACCGTAAGCGCGGCAACAAAGAGCCACTTGCAGGCTAGATGCGGGTTTCCTTAAGGCAATTGCCACCGTCACCCCCCGCTCCCCACCGCCAGCAGACCGGCCCCGGGGTTCGATCGAGTTTTGGGACCTGATCGATTTCTGCGAGCCGCCGGACCGTCGGATGTCCGGAGCCAAGGAATATACGGGGTGCGCGCTGAACCTGGGCCCGACCAAGTCGCGGCGTGAAAATTCTCCGCACTCCTTGGCTGGGCAATTAATAGTCGCTACCGCCGTCGTCCACCGGACCGTTCATAAAAACCAATATGAGGACCGCACTCATGAGGTCAACGACGAGTGGACGACAGTCGGCACCGTGCCCTCGCCCCGGGGCGATCGCGGGTTTGAGCTGCGATCGGGCTACATCGCTGTGGTCTTGGTGGCCGAGGCTGGCCTGGGGCAGAGCCGAAGCGGATTAGCCCTTCTCGCTGTTCGACCCGGGCCTTCTGACCGGGGGTTCCCTGAGTGGCGGTAGATTCCCAGTGCGAGGCATCGGTGATCGTCAGTACCGGCCAGGGGTGCTCCTGCCACTAGGCAGGGTGGGCGGGCTGAACACCAAAAGGGGAAAAGTAGAAAGGCCGGCTTTTGGGCACTAAATCGGTCTGCCTGATGGCTGGCGGCGGCGGTGGGCGAGGGGCCGCCGCAGATTGTCCGGCGTCAATTAGGACCGGTGGGACCGGGCGGTGATGTTGCGAGACGGCGGCTTCCGTTGTGTCATGAGGAGAGCCACTCTGGTGCCCGTCCTCTCGAGCTTTTTCGCAACGTGGGCACCGGCAATGAGGAAGGGCGATGAGCATAATAGGTTCGTCCTCCTCTGGTAGACCAGGCTGGCGCTCGCTATCTTCGGAATTGGCCGTGGGAAAATCACCCTTTCTGCCGGCCGGCCCGGCCGGGTGGTGTAAGTACCCGGCCGGGCGTCTTGCTTGGTTTAGTTACCCATCGTTATACTGCGGGCAGCGCGTTCCGGTGCCTCGCCGGCGTCCCGCCGTGACCTTTGGCCCTACGCGATAGGGCCGAAAGTCCCTCACTAGCGGGCGACAACGGCACGGACGACGAGAGGTTCCCGCAGACAGCAGGCTGACGGGAGCCAGTGTGCTTCTGCCGGGACGCGGCCTCCGCTCAAGCGTTTGTGGCCGTCCAGGGGGGAAGAAGTTCATCAACGTGCCCCTTAGAGCCTGGGCAGAATCGAGACCGGAGGGGAGAATAGCCGCCTCGGCAAGACTTTTGAGACCTTCGCCTCTAACGGCTGCCCGCGTAACTGCGCCAGGATCTGAGATAAGAGGAGGTAAAGATGTCGTTTGCCGACCGGCGGGATGCCGGTCGTCGCTTGGCTGCACGGCTCAGGTTCTTGCATGGGGAGGACGTCGTCGTCTTGGCGCTGCCACGCGGCGGCGTGCCGGTGGCGTTCGAGGTGGCCCAAGCGTTGGACGCTCCCCTGGATGTGGTCGTGGTGCGCAAGCTAGGCGTGCCGTTCCAGCCGGAGTTGGCTATGGGCGCCGTTGGCGAGGGCGGCGTGCTAGTGGTCAATGACGATATGCCTCGGCTGGCGGGAGTGACGCCCGAAGAACTGGCCCAGCTGCAGCGCCGGGGGCAGGCCGAGGTGGACCGGCAGGCCCGCCGCTACCGGGGTGACCGGCCTCGGGCCCTGGTGGCAGGCCGTACCGCAGTGGTGGTGGACGACGGAGTCGCTACCGGCGCAACGGCCCTGGCCGCCTGTCGCGTGGTCAAAGCACAGGGCGCGGCCCGGGTGGTACTGGCAGTACCGGTGGCGCCGGCACCCACCCTGTCAGAGCTAGGGCGCGAGGCGGAGGTTGTATGCCTCGAGGCCCACAGGCACCTCTGGGCCGTGGGGCAGTGGTACCGGGACTTCAGCCAGACCTCCGACGACGAGGTGGCCAGGCTGCTGCGGGAGCCCGTACCGCCCAGCCCGGTCTCGGCGGCCGCGGACCCCCGAGGTGACGACCCGCCGGTCGAAGCCGACGAGGTCGAGGTGGTCGCCGGGCATGCCCGGCTGGCCGGGCTGCTGTCGGTCCCCCAGGCGTCAGCCGGCGTGGTCGTGTTCGCTCATGGGAGCGGCAGTAGCCGTCATAGCCCCCGCAACCGGTTCGTAGCCGAGGTGCTGAACCGGGCCCGCCTGGCCACGCTGCTGGTCGACCTCCTCACCCGGGACGAAGAGCAGGACCGAGCCAGTGTGTTCGACATCGAGCTGCTGGCCGGCCGTCTGGCCGAGGTGACCGGCTGGCTGGGTGCCCAACTCTCGCTGGGCCGGCTGCCGGTTGGGTACTTCGGGGCCAGCACGGGGGCGGGCGCCGCCCTGTGGGCCGCCGCCGACCCCGGCGCAGATATCGCCGCCGTGGTCTCACGCGGCGGCCGGCCCGACTTGGCGGCCAGGCGCTTGGCCCAGGTCCGGGCGCCGACCCTGCTCATCGTGGGGGGCCAAGACCAAACCGTGCTGGAGCTGAACCGTCTGGCCCGGGCCCGGTTGCGCTGCGAGAACCGCCTGGAAGTGGTGCCCGGCGCCACCCACCTGTTCGAGGAGCCCGGGGCCTTGGCCGTCGCGGCTGAGCTGGCCCGGGGCTGGCTGTACGACCATCTGACAGCCTCAACGCCATCCGCCCCGCGAGCCTGCCAGCCGGGCACCGCCTTGTCCCCCACACTGCTGGTTGCATCATCGAGGCCTGGGGCCCCGACCGGGCTGCGTGCCTCACCGAGGCTCTCTTGGGCCTGGTGGGGGGGTTCGCCGCCGTCGGTGATGCAAAACCCACGCAGGCGGTGCTGATCGATGCAAATCCTGGTGCTCCAGAAGACGAGCTGGTAGCCCTGTTTGAGTCAGGGCGGCTAAGCCGCCTCAACCTTGGGAAGAGTGTCGGGCCGGTGCCGCGAGCAAGACATAGAACCGGCCGCGGGACGAAACGGCTCTGTTGCGTGCCACGAGGTCGAACGCGATGGTGCGCTGAACCGGGCTCGGGTTGGCACCGACGACAACGTAAGCCGTAAAAGTGCCGGTGCGGCACGCTGTGGTGGGGTTGTGCGAGTAGACCACAGGGAAGGACTGCCGGGACACCAGTTCGAGCTGGCAAGACTCGGCGTGGGCGATGGCCCCCACCACCTCCACGCTGCCGCCGGCCCCCCCGAGCGAAGACGGCACAGCACGGGTGGAAAGGACTAGAGGGTGCGGCACCGGGCTCCCCGTGCCGGCCGGCCTGTAGTCCCCGCATATGGCCACGAACGAGTACCCCCGCGCCCGGAGCCCGTTGATGATCTGAGGTAGAGCTTCCACGGTCTCATAACGGGGCCCACCGCCGTCATGCATGTCGACTACCGCCCCAGGGAAGGCGGCGCCCACCACGTTGGCCACGATGGCCTGCACGCCAGGGAGCGTCCAGTCTCGCGCGTCGACGGAATAACTCATGGTCGTCAGGCCGTCTTGGGCAACCTGGTCCAGCACTGCCGTGTCCCAGGCATCATAGGGAGGTCGCAAGCAAGCCGGCGTTACGCCCGTAACCGAGCGGATTTCTTCTTGTGCCTCGTCGATTTGGTACTCGACCTGTGCCGCAGGGAGATCAGTTAGGTTGGGGTGCGACCACGTGTGGTCCTCCACCGGGTAACCGGCCGCAACAACTTCTCGGCTGTACTGGGGGTAGGCGGCCGCCATTTCGCCTATCTCGAAGAACGTGGCCGGCACGTGGTAGTGCTCGAGCACCCCCAGTACTTGAGGAGTATACGGGCCTGGCCCGTCATCGAAGGTGAGGGCAATCTCCTTCTTGCCGTCGAGGGGCCGAGTATTTGGTGCTTGCCAAATATAAAAGGCGGGCTGTGCTCCGCTACTCTGGCCCCCGACGCGGGTGACCGGCCAGGCCAAGCACGATAAGGCGATAACCAATGTCACGGCCAGCGAACAGACGATGGTGGTACTTTTACGTCTCGAGAGGGGACGGTGCACACGTCGCCTAGCAGTACAACGCAACATTGCTGGCCACCCCACGGGCCTTGACCCCTCTCCTAAGCGCACCCTCGGTCTTGGGCCCGACAATTCCGTCCGGCGCCAGGCCGGGGGACTTTTGCCGTGTATAGACAGCCTGCTCGGTGCTGTCGCCGTGGGAGCCGTTGACCGGGCCGAGCCAGTAGCGGAGGGCGACGGGACGGCGTTGAAGCATGAGCACTCGGTCCCCGTTCGAGCCCAGTCCTATCCATGGTGTCGTGGGTGCCGCCGTTGTCGTTCCGGGGAGTCTTGAAGTTGCGCGAGTTACCGGCGC
>DATJUH010000500.1:0-10076 GCA_035502515.1 Acidimicrobiales bacterium | reverse complement strand
GAGACCGCCGCCACTCCGGTCCGGGCCGCCTACAGGGCCCGTTTCCCGGTCTCCACCCGGCGCGGTGACCGCGGCCATCACCTCAATCGGGGTGGGCTCTCTATACGCTCAGAGGCAGATGCTCGTGGTGCACGCCCTATGGCGCCCATCCTTAGCTGGTGAGCTGGCCCTCTGGGCAGAGAGCAGCGACCTGCCTGCTGTCGGTCGCCCGCGTCGTGGCCGCCGTTCCGTGGTCCCGCGCCCGAGACCCCACCCTTTTGCCACCTCTCACGAACAGCTGAACCGCGCCCTCACTGAAGTCGGCGGCAGTGCCTCGGTTGCCCTCGCTGTCTCCGAGGCAAAACGGGATGAGGTGCTGTTATGGCTTCCCGGCGCTGAGGGGGCACCAGAAGCCTCCCCGCACCTCGTCCGGGAAGGGCCCGATAGTGAGCAGCCGGCCACCCCCAGCCCGGCGCGACTCTGCCCTTTCACCGTCCCCGTCCTACTTGTGCCGGCCAGCCCGGCGATCGACATGCTGCTCGCTCTGGCCATCCAGGCCTCGCCCGAGCTCCGCAGGGGAGCCTCGGTGGAGGCCTTTGCCGCGTTGGCCGGCCTTGCCCTGGAAATCGTGGCCGGCGGTCGGGTCCTGCCCGGGTTGGTCGTCGGTGAACAAGGCCAGTACCTGGCACGGTGGTCGCCGGTGGGCGGCGGGCGCGACGACGAACGCCTCCGCGTCGTAGGCGAGTCGCTCCCGCCGCTATGCCGGGCGCTGACAACGGGACCGGGATCAGCCGGCCCATCCACGCCCTTTGCCGGCAACGATCCCCAATCGCTGGCCCGTAATGCCATGGAGGCGTTCGTCGATGCCGCCTGCCGGGACGCCATCCGCCAGTGCCCAAGGTCGCTCCTCGGCTTCGGAACTGGCAGATCTCCGCGCAAACTCCCTGTGGTCGAAGCCTGGTTGACGGCTTTGGCGCAGCCGCAACCAGACGTCGGCGCCGACCGGGGTGAGCTGGCCAAGCTCGAACGCCTCATTGCCGAGTGGCGAGGCGGGGCGGCCGCCCGGACTGGCGACTGGCGACTCTGTTTCCGCGTGCGCGAGCCGGACGAGGACGACGCGACAGCGGAGGGCAGCCCGATGAGACGGGTGACAGCCACCGAGGCGGACGGGATGGCCGGCCTGTGGCGAATCGAGTTGCTCCTTCAAGCCACGGACGACCCCAGCCTGGTCGTCGACGCTGAGGAAGTGTGGCGTTCGGGCGCCGCTCTCCGCCGGGCGGCGCGAACGCTGGCAATGCCGCAAGAAGTCCTGCTGGCCGAGCTCGGCCGGGCTCGGCTTTGCTACCCGGAGCTCTCTTTGGCCCTGCGCCAGGCGGCGCCGACCGAGCTCGAGGTTGACCTCGCCGGCGCATACCGGTTCTTGACTGAAGCGGCACCGGCTCTGGAGGTCGCCGGTTTCGGAGTGCTCCTACCCGCGTGGTGGAGGCGCCCGTCCTCACGACTGGGCGCCCGCTTGAACGTCCGCACGACCTCAGACAGAGGTGTGGGACAGGGGCTGGTGGACGAGGCCGGTATCCGCGACTTCGACTGGCAGGTGGCGCTCGGCGACGAAGTTCTGAGCGCTGACGAGCTGCGGGCCCTCGCCGCCCTGAAGGCGCCGTTGGTGCAGGTGCGGGGGAAATGGCTCGAGCTCAGACCGGGAGAGGCCGAAAAGTTGGCGGAGTTCCTGCGCAACGGGCCTCGGCGGCAGCACAGCCCGGCGACATTGACGGTAGGGGACGTCCTGCGAGCGGCGGCGGGCCTCGACGACGCCTTCGGGTTGCCCGTGACCGGTGTCCAGGCCGACGGCCTGTTTAGCTCGCTACTGAGCGGCGAGCTGGAAGACCGCATCCAGGTGGGCGTCACCCCTTCGGGCTTTGCCGGGCAGTTACGGCCTTATCAGCTCCGAGGGGTGGCCTGGATGGCCCTACTCGAGCGGACAGGGCTCGGAGCGTGCCTTGCTGACGACATGGGCCTCGGCAAGACGGCGATGGTGCTGGCGCTGGTTCTGGACGAAAAGAACAGAGGGGCGCGGAGGAGTACAGAGGGGCTCGGGCCCGGTCCCACGCTCGTCGTCTGCCCGACCTCGGTCGTGGGGAACTGGGAACGGGAAGCAAAGAAATTCGTGCCGGAGCTGAAAGTGGCGGTACACCACGGAGTGCGCCGGGCCAGGGAAGGTGATTTTTCCAAAAAAGTGGCCGGCGCCGACCTGGTGATAACGAGCTATTCGCTGCTCGACCGTGACCGTCTTGTCCTCGACAGCATGCAGTGGTCTCGCATGGTGCTCGACGAAGCCCAGAACATAAAGAACCCCGAAGCCAAGCAAACAAGGGCGGCGCGTTCGTTGAGAGCCCCCCGCCGGCTCGCCCTCACCGGTACCCCGGTGGAGAACCACCTCGGGGAACTGTGGTCGATCATGGAAGTACTCAACCCCGGATTGCTCGGTTCTGCCTCGGCTTTTCGGGAGCACTTCGCCCTTCCCATCGAGCGCTATCACCAACAGGACGCCGCCGAGCGGCTGCGGGCGCTCACCCGGCCGTTCGTGCTGCGCCGGCTGAAGACCGACCGCAGCATCATTACCGACCTGCCCGACAAGCTAGAGATGAAGGTTTTGTGCAACCTCACCCGCGAGCAGGCCACCCTTTACCGTGCCGTCGTGGACGAGATGCTACGGCGCATCGACGAAGCCGAAGGGATGGAAAGGCGCGGCCTGGTCCTGTCGACGATGCTCCGCCTCAAGCAGGTGTGCAACCACCCGGCGCAATACTTGGGCGATGGGTCAACGCTCGCCGGCCGATCGGGCAAGCTGGAGCGCACCGTTGAGATGCTCGAGGAAGTGGTCCAGGTCGATGAGCGGGCATTGGTTTTCACGCAGTTCGCGGAGATGGGCTCGATGCTGCGCTCCTACTTGCAACAAAGGCTTGGTTGCCAGGTGTCATTTCTCCACGGTGGCGTCCCTCGCCGTCAGCGCGATGCGATGGTCGAGCACTTCCAAAGCCGGGAGGGGGTACAGGTCATGGTCCTGTCCCTGAAAGCCGGCGGCACGGGGCTCAACCTCACCGCCGCGAACCACGTTGTCCATTTCGACCGCTGGTGGAACCCGGCCGTGGAAACCCAGGCCACTGACCGTGCCTTCCGTATCGGCCAGCACCGCAATGTGCAGGTGCGAACACTCATTTGCGGGGGGACACTGGAAGACCGTATTGACCAGATGATCGAAGCGAAACGGGAACTGGCCGAACGCATCGTCGGCTCCGGTGAGGCCTGGTTGACTGAACTTTCCACCGCCGAACTGAGTGAGGTTTTCCGTTTGTCGTCCGAGGCTCTCGGCGCGGCGTGAAAAAACGGCACCACCCCCCGACGGGCCGCAACGACGGCATCAGGGAGCTGGCGTCCCAGATCGAGGCCCAGCTTTCTGGCGGTTCACGTGAGGTTCTCCAGCAACTACTGGCCAAGTTGGCCGTGGCCGGCGACGACGTTGACGAGGAGGAAGCGGAGGGGTACGGCAGCGACGAGTTTGACGAAGCCACTTACCGGGGGCGAACCCTTGGGCCATCCGACGGCGAGGGCACGGAGGAGCCGGTTGACCACGACGAGCCGGGACCTTACTGGTGGCGCAGCACGCGGGGGCGACGGGTGGCGCCGCTCGAGGCGGAAGGCGGCCTCCACGCGCGTAACCGGCGGGGACAGATTGGCGAGACCTGGTGGTCTCGGAGGTTCCTCGAGGCCGTCGAGTCGGCGCTGGTGGGTGGCCGGTTGGCCCGGGGACGGGCGTATGCCCGCCGAGGGCAGGTCTTCGAGCTAGACATTGCCACTGGCCTCATCAGCGCGAAAGTGCAAGGCAGCAGGCCGACCCCGTACAAAGTCCGGGTGGCCATGCCCATTGTCCGCGATGAGGAGTGGGAGCGCATCTTCGTCTCTCTAGCCGGCCAGGCCTCTTACTCCGCCAGCATGTTGGCCGGCGAGCTACCGCATGAGGTGGAAGGCGTCTTCGCCGAAGCCGGCGTGACGCTACTGCCCTCCCCCACGTCCCGTCTCACTACTAGCTGCACTTGCCCCGACTGGGCCAACCCCTGCAAGCACGTGGCCGCCGTTTGTTACCTCGTAGCTGAACGGTTCGACCTTGACCCCTTCGCCGTTTTAGCCTGGCGAGGTCGAGATCGGGCTGCCGCCCTCCACCGGCTCCGCCAGCTCCGGGGCGGGCCGGTCACTGAGTTGCCCGAGGTTGAGCCGCGGCCGGTCAGACCTCTTACACCATTGTCCGAATGCTTGGCGTCCTTCTGGGAGGCGGGGCCGGAGCTGGCCTCGGTGCAACTCCGCCCCAAAGCCGCTGAGTCAGCGGGCGCCGTGCTCCGGCAGATGCCGCGCGGCCTCCTGGAAGTCCGTGGGAAGGACGTGGGCGACGTGCTGGGCGAGGCCTACAAGGTAATAACGGCCGCCGCGCAACGCCGGGCCCTCAGTTCGGGCGATTGAGTCGCCCTTCCCCCCGCATCGTCAGTTGGCGGTGCGCGGTGGGGCGGCGGGCAGGTGCACCGTTACCCAGAGCCCGCCGGCGGGACGGGGGGCGACGACGAGGGTCCCGTCGTGTGCTTGGGCGATGCTTTTGACGATGGCCAGGCCGAGGCCGACACCTGCGTGGTCGTTGTGCACACGTCCAGTGCCGCGCTGGAACGGCTCGACCAGGGTGGAGACTGTCTGTGGGGTGAGTCTCTCGCCGGTGTTCTCGACAGTTAGGACCACCGTCTTGGGCTGAAGGCTGGTCGTCACCCATACCGTGCCCTGTTCGAGCAGGTTATGGACGATCGCGTTGTGCACGAGGTTGGTTGTCATGTGCAACAGGAGTGCTTCTGAGCCGACGGTTGGCGTCGTCTCGCCGGAAGTTTCCAAGATAATGCCACGCTTTTCTGCCAGCGGCAGGAGCGTTTCCGTGGCTTCTTCGGCTATGAGGGATAGGTCGACCTGTTCTGGGGTGAAGGAGCGCTGGTCGGCGCGGCTGAGCAGAAGCAATGCTTCGGTTACGTCAATTGCCCGGTTGTTCACGGCGCGAAGGCGTTCATCGAGGTCGCCGCGGTCACGGTTCGGATCGTTGCGGGCGAGGTCAAGAAGGGTCTGGGTGATCGCCAGCGGGGTGCGCAGTTCGTGGGAGGCGTTAGCGGCGAACCTTTGCTGTTCGGCCACGTGCGCTTCGAGCCGGGCGAGCATGGCGTCGAAAGCGTCGGCGAGCTCGCGGAACTCGTCTCTGCGCCCCGCCAGCCGGATCCGGTGAGCGAGCAATCCCGTCGAGGCGATGCGGGTGGCGTCGGTGATGCGAGTGAGGGGGGCCAGCATCCGGCCGGCGAGAAACCACCCGCCCACGAGACCGAACGCCAGCAGGAACGCCAACACGGCGGCTGCCCTCGGGGCGAAAACATGCAGGAGGTTGGACCGGACGGGAAAAACACCATGAACGATGGGGGTGCTGATGAGAGCACGATCGGGGACATAACGCAGGAGGAACAACCACACGGCGGCGAGCAGCAGGGCACCTGCGAGCACGATGAACCCTGCATAGCTAAGGGTGAGTTTGAGGCGAATGCTCAAACCGGGGGCTCTATCCACGGTCTCCTCCCTCAGGCCCAGTGCCTGGTTTTGTGTCTATGCGGTACCCGACGCCGGCCACAGTAGCGATGACCCAGGGGTCGCCGAGGCGTTTACGCAGCGCCGAGACCGTGATGCGCACGGCGTTGGTAAACGGGTCTGCGTTCTCATCCCACGCCCGTTCCAGTAGCTCTTCGGTGGTGATTACACCGCCCTCGGCCCCGACGAGGACTTCGAGCACGGCGAACTGCTTGCGGGTGAGGGCAACGTAACGGCCGTCGCGGTAGACCTCTCGGCGGAACGGGTCCAGGCGCAGGCCGGCGATTTCTCGCACGGGCGGCCTGTTGTGGGCGCGCCTGCGGTCGAGCGCTCTGAGCCGGAGGACGAGTTCCCGGAGTTCGAACGGCTTTGTAAGGTAGTCGTCGGCACCGAGCTCGAACCCGGAGGCCTTATCGTCGAGACGGTCGGCCGCGGTGAGCATGAGGATGGGCGTGCCGCTGTGGGAGGCGACGATACACCGGGCGACCTCGTCGCCAGAGGGCCCGGGGATGTCGCGGTCGAGGACGGCGATGTCGTAGGCGTTGATGCTCAACAGTTCCAGAGCGGCGTGACCGTCACCCGCGATATCGGCGGCGATCGCTTCCAGGCGCAGGCCATCGCGTATGGCTTCTGCCATATAAGGCTCGTCCTCGACGATCAACACACGCACATTTCACGTGATGCTACGCGCCCGTACGTATCGTCGGCGTATCGAAAACACGGTACGTGCTGGCAACATCCCGCGGCCTTGAGTGGAGTCATGACTTACAGCGGACGTGCACACGCAGCAGCCGTACCCGATCAGCGGTCTTCACCGCACCCCGATGGCCTTGTTGTGCCCGAGGGGGAATGATGCGCGCATCTCGGCTGTGGGCGGCCGGAGCGGTCGCCTTCGGAATGACGGTCGCCGCCTGTTCGGGCGGACCGAAGCCGCCGACGGTCCCTTCCGCCCGCGCGCAGCCAACTACGACCGCCACTCGGGCGGGTGGACCAGGTTTGTCGAGGCAGACTCCGCTGGCCCAAGCTGAGGCCTACTCACAGTGCATGCGCCGCCACGGCGTCCCTGATTTCCCCGACCCAGTGCTAACCCCCAGTGGGGGCTACGGGTACAGGACCGCCGGCATTGACCCGCACTCGGCTGCTTTCCAAGGAGCGCTGCAGGCGTGCCAGGCCCTCCCCTCACCATGGCAGTCCACCGGCCGGCAGCTGTCCCCTGCCCAACAGCAGGCGTGGCTGAGCTGGGCCAAGTGCATCCGCGCCCACGGGGTGCCGAACTTCCCCGACCCGACCTTTTCGGGCAACGAGGTCCAGGTTGCGGGCGCGGGCGCGTCGGCCTCGCCGCAGTTGCAGTCGGCGATGGCCGCCTGCAAGTCGCAGATGCCGTCCACGGGTGGCCTTGGCGGGTGAACGGGGGCAACTGCAGGCCGGGGGCCCGGCCCTCCGGCGGGAGGTGGCGGGCGGGTCGCGACCAGGATCGGCCATTCCCCCCGGCCGAGGCCTATCCCTCGGGTCACAGGTGCGCGGGAGCGCCGGGGTGAGGGTCTTGGTCGTCGAGGACTGCCGGTCTCTCGCCGTCGTGATGGCCGAGGGCCTCTCGGACCAGGGCATAGCCGCTGACGTGGCCTACGACGGCACCGAAGCAGCCGCCAAGCTGGGGGTGAACAGTTACGACGTCGTCGTGCTCGACCGTCGCCTGCCAGGCGTCCCGGGCGACACGCTATGCCGGATGATCAGCAGCTCCGACTCGCGCTCCATGGTGCTTATGATCAGCGGCGCTGCCTCGCCAGACGAGCGGGTCGACGGGCTCGGCCTCGGCGCCGACGACTACCTGGTGAAGCCGTTCCATTTTCCCGAACTGGTCATGAGGGTGCGAGCCTTGGCCCGGCGCCGGCCAGCGGCCATGCCGAGGGTCCTTCGCGCCGGTGGAGTGGAGCTGGACTGCCTGTCCCGCCTCGCCCGGCGCCAGGGCCGGCTGCTGGCGCTTTCGGCCAAGGAGCTGGCCGTCCTGGAAGCGCTCATGGCCGCCTCGCCCGGCTACCTGAGCGCCGAGCAGCTGCTGGAGCAGGCCTGGGACGAGAACGCCGACCCTTTCACAAAGACGGTGAAGGTCACCATCAGCAGGCTCCGGCGCAAGCTGGGAGAACCGCAAGTGATAGGAACCACCGCGGGGGTGGGGTACCGGCTCGTCGGGTCTCAACATGACGAATGCCCGCCGTCAAGCCAACTTCGGGCCGCCGGATGAAGTCCCTGCTGCTGCCGGCGTACGCGAACCCGTGCTCGCGCGCAAACCATATGAGTCGTCTGTTATAGCAATATGGGTGGCTATCCTAAGAGAGCTCCTGGGCGGGATCGAATATGTATTTGCCCGGTGCTCCTCCAGCAAAGTTGGCAAATACCTGGCTGGCCTCGCGCAATGAGAATTCACCCTGCACAATCTTGCTCGGGTGAAGAGCTCGTCCGGCAAAAAAGGCTGCGGCGTCCTCCATTTGGCCGATACTGCAGACGGAGGAGCCCATGAGGGTCAGTTGCTTCCGGAGCACGAGCGCGCCGGCGTCAAACTGGAGCGACCGACCACCGTAACCGATAAATACGGTCCGTCCCCAAGTGCCGGCCGCCTGTAAGCACAAGGCTCGAGCAGCGTCATTTCCAGAGCAGTCGATGGTAACACTGGGCCCCTCGCCGTCAGTGAGCTCGAGTAACCTGTCCAGGGCGTCGTCTGTTACGGGTAGAGCATGCTGGATGCCGAGGCTCTCGGCCAGCTTGAGGCGGTCGGTATTCACGTCCGCGACCGAGACTCTGGCCCCGTAGGCCTGCGCCGTGACCGCCACTGTCAGTCCCACAGGGCCCATGCCGGCGATAAACACGTCGTCCTTGGCGGACACGTTGGCGCGGACGCATGCACCAAATGCAGTCCCAGCAGTGCACGCCAACATCGCGCCGTCGCTAAAGGTCAGAGGCTCAGGTAACAGTAGGAGGGTCCTCTCGGTAGCCATCATGAACCGGGCATTACCGCCATTTCGGTGCTCACCGTAAGCAGAGCGCAGAGGACTAGTGCAGTTCACCATGTACCCCCGGCGACATTGGTGGCAATACCCGCACCCTGAAATGTGGTACGCAAATACACGGTCACCCGCCCTGAAGTGAGATACCCTCTCCCCGACTTGGGCAATGACGCCCGCGGGCTCGTGACCGGACACGAACCTGGCGCGCTCGTCTGGCTCAGCAGTGCGAAGCCGGCGATAAGCGTGCAGGTCGCTCCCACATAGCCCTGAAGCCCGGATCTCGATGAGGACCTCTTCGGGACCAGGCTCAGGCACTGGGAACTCGTCCAGCACTACCTCGCCGCCACCTGGAAGTCGCAACCCAGGCATTGTTTCCATTTCGCCGCCTCCGATCTTTTGAGCGCGCAGAGCCTGAATAGTAACGGGGTAGCCAGTGTTTCGTTGGCCGTCCCTGGTTTCCGTAAGCCGAAATCCGAGGCCGATTATCGGCCGCCACCAACTGGTCGCCCTCACCGGGCTACGAGTTTCAGCCAGCAGGCGAACAACCTCGACCTCTGGGTCGTCGCCCGTCTGATGGACTAGCGGCCTGACCCGAGCGAGAACGCCACAAGTCAGGCGCGCGACGACCCGGTTCGAGCTATGGACAACAACGGCATCGTCGGCTCGAAGGCCGAGCCCGAGGCTGTCGAGCTACCAGCCTCAAGCGCACGACGCTCTATGAGTGCCCAGTCTCGTCGTGATACACCTGGACCTCTCGACCGTCCGGGTCACGTAAGTGGAGACCCCTTTCGTCCTCTTGTTGGACGTGATAGCCCATGGCGTCGGCCCGCCGTCGTAAACCATCGAGGTCGTCAGTTGCGAACAGAACGAAGCCGCTGCTGGGCGGACGGCCGTGTGCCGCGTCGATGCACAATGGCGATCCTTGGAGCGCAAGGAATTGGTCCTGGCCTTCAGCCACCACGCCCAACCCAAGAAAGTCGACGTAGAAGCGGCGGCAAGCGCGCCAGTCGTTCGAGTAGAGCGTGATCGAGCGGCACTCCATGCTGCCAACGGTAGCCCGCGAAGCCAAGGTCGCTATATGAAAGAGCAGTCCAAGGACGACGGCATCTGGCCTATCCCGTGCTTCTTCATCCGCCTCGGGGCTCGCCGGACCGGCGTCACCGAGGCGGCCAGGCCCACCGTCGGCCGGATGGTGATCCGTCGGAACCTGCGGACCGGAGAACGACAGCTTTCGCATTGCCTGCCCGCTGGGTCAAGCAACAACAGGTCACATTTACCGGAGCAGGGCTACTGCGCGCGGCCTAGCGTGGGTGGCAGCCACTACGAAGCCCACGCCGCTGCCTTGGGAAGGGGGTCGAAGTGCCGGAACTTGCTCGGCACGAAGAGCGGCCGGTCGCCCCTATACCGGCTGGCTCACCGGCGAGCGGCGTCAAGCCGGTG
>DATJUH010000499.1:0-4882 GCA_035502515.1 Acidimicrobiales bacterium | reverse complement strand
GTAGTTGTACACCGT
The DNA here is from genome assembly GCA_035502515.1 of Acidimicrobiales bacterium. GTDB lineage: Bacteria > Actinomycetota > Acidimicrobiia > Acidimicrobiales > Palsa-688 > Fen-671. The sequence goes on along the minus strand of DATJUH010000499.1, from coordinate 4,867 downwards.
CGCCTCGGAGACGTCCGCCGTCCGGGCTACTTCACTCACGCTCACGGCGTCGAAACCATGCTCAATGAACAGTGCCCTCGCCGTATCAGCAATGAGCTGGCGAGTCTTCTGCTTCTTGCGTTCCCGGAAGGCCCTGGGCCTGAAGTGCCTGCCCTCGAACATCGTGCCCTCGAAGATCCTGTGTTTCCCCCATATTTTCATCTTACTATAACTTTCTTGACACAATGAACTTTATGTTACTATAATCATCTTGTTACTCTAAGAAATACGGACATTAGGCGGAGACGAGAAAAGGAGACAGTCGCGGTGAACGTGCAACCCGATCCAGCGGTCCATATCGCTTCTGCTCACGGGCACCAACTACGGGTGACGGCGGCCCGGCAGCTCGCCGGACGCTTGCCTGGTGGTGACCGGCGAAGAGGCGTCAAGGTGAACCGCGGCCGGTACCGCCCAGGCCATAGCGGCTTTGAGCCCGCCCGCCCGACCGTGGCCCCGGCCCGCTAACCCGGAGGTGGAGATGTCCGAGCTGAAAGGCCGAACGGCGCTGGTGACCGGTAGCTCCCGGGGCATCGGCGCGGCGATCGCCAGGGTCTTCGCGGCCAACGGCGCCTCGGTGGCCGTGCACGGCCGGGACCCCGGCGCGGTGGCGGCCGTGAGCGCTGAGATCAACCAGTGTGGGGCGCGAGCGGTCTCCGTGCTCGCCGACCTCACCAGGTACGAAGAAGTAGAGGCTATGCGCGAGTCGGTGGAGGCCGGCCTCGGGCCCGTCGACCTGCTCGTCGCCAACGCCGGGGGCAGTACCGTCCGGCCCGGGCCGGTGGAAGACATTTCCGAGGCGGATTGGAACGCCTCGATCGAGGCCAACCTGACTTCGACCTTCCTCACCATCAAGGCCTTCCTGCCCGGGATGAAACAGCGGGGCAAGGGCACGATCATCACCATGTCGTCGGCGGCCGCCCGTCGCCCTACGGCCCAGTCGCCGGCCGCCTACACCGGGGCCAAGGCCGCCATCGAGGTGCTCACCCGGCAGGTGGCCGTCCAGGCCGGGCCGCACGGCGTGAGGGCCAATTGCCTCGCCCCCGAGACCATCCTGACCGAGCGCAACCGTCAACAGATCCCGGCCGCGGTCCAGGACCAGCTCCGGCTGAGCCATCCGGTCCAACGTCTCGGCACCCCCGAAGACGTCGCTCAGGCCGCCCTTTTCCTCGCCTCCGACCGATCGGGGTGGGTCAGCGGGGTGACGCTGGACATCGCCGGCGGATCGGTGCTGGCTTGAGGCGGGCCACCTCGCACTTTCCACATTAAATAGGGCACAATGCGCGGGTGGTTGCAGCCGGCAGATTTGCCCCGCCTGGACCGCCGGCCGGGTACGGAAAGTGTATGGCGCTCCGGCGGCGGACCACGGACGGGCCGGCCAAACCGCCTCACCCGGTGACCGCGCTCATGTTCGCCCTGGTGGCCGTCCTCTGCCTGATGGTGGTGGCCGCCACCTTGGCCGCCGTCGCCGGCCCGGCCGCCGCCGCAACCGGCGCCCCAACCATCGGCCCCCCAACCATTGGCAGCCCCCCTGCGTCCCTGTCGGGGACGATCTCGTACGCTTTTTCGTATTCTGTCCCCGGGCCCTGCCCCGGTTGCCGGACCTCGGAAAGCTTGAGCGTAAGAATGGCGGTGGTTGGTAACGCCGTCAGAGCCGCCGCAGGAAGCCCCGGCTCTTATTGGGACAACCCGGACGCGTACCGTTGTGCGCTGGCCACGGCGGCCGGTAGCAATTGCTTTTGGGCGCCCCTCACGGTTGAAAGCGCCTCGGCCCACTACACATTTGCCGCTCACCTGGATGCCGGGCGCGGGTGCCACACAAACGTGTCTGCCACAGGCGTTTACAAGGCTGTTTCCACTCCGCCGCCCCTGGGGCTCGACGTAGTGTTCAACCCCGGCCCCGCCGGCTCCACCTCCACCGGGCAACCAGGGCCGTCCCCGGCACCGGCGTCCGGCGCATCTGGTTTGCCCCCGGCCGGGAGTTTCCGGGCCTCAGGCAGTGTAGCCATCCTGATGTCGATGACGTATACCAACCGGGCCGCAGCGGCTACGTGTGGCATTAAGATGCCGGCCAACCGGTGGGACATCCCGATCGGTTTCGTGGGCCCATACCGTTTGGGACAAACGGCGGTACAGGGCGCCGCCACTTACGAAGGGCTCGGCCCTCCCAGGCTGGCCTGGGACCTCACGGTCAAGCCGACCGGCCTGGAAATAACCAGCCCCGTCGCCGGTTCCACCATCGCTCTTACTGATGGCAATTACCTCTTGCCCCAACCCGGTCCCGACCAGAGCGCACCAAAAAGCCGCTACCTGATCGTGAAAGGAGTCGATACCTCCCCCGGGGCCACGGTCGTGACCGTGGCCCATGTCCCTGCCCGTATCGCCGCCGACAGGACCTGGAGCGTGCACATCCCGGTCTCACTGACGGGGAGGACGACGGTGACGGCTACAGATAACGCCGGCGCAAAGGCCGGCGAAGAGATCACCCTGATCGACCTCGTGGTCACATCTCCGGCCGAGGACGCCGTTCTAGCTATCACTACCGCTCCGGCGATGCCCCGCCTCGGCGCGGTGGCCGGCATCGAAGGGTACTCCGGCAATGTGTCACCGGTCGTTTTCAATTGGTCACTGAGCGCCCGGGGCGAGTACCGGGACCGCTGCGGCCATAACCCGAACGCCCTGTGCGGCCAGTGGTACCCGTACGACAACGACATTGCCTCCGGGACCACCACCGGTACCAGTGCGTGGCAAGGCAATTTCACCACCATCGAGGGAGGCTTCGGGCGCCTCAGCGTGTCGGCCATCATCCCCGGAGTTCTTGACGAGCCCGTCCGTTCCGAGCCCAGGTGGATTGAAATTCAGGGGACAAACCCGAGCATTGCCGCCATCAAGGCTTATGTGTCGAGCCAGGACCCCGCCAATGCCCCGGTCGAAGACAAGCTCTTCTGTCACGAGAGCGCGTTTACCCAGTTCAACCCGGCTCCCGACCCCCGAGAACCGGCGACCACCACCGTCCCGCACGACATCAGCCAAAATCCCCCGTCGTGGCAGCCATTGTTTGGCGCCCAGTTTGCCGGGATCGGCATCGCCCAGAGGGACCCTTCGAGCTTCCCGGCGCAGCAGTGGGACTGGCACGACAACGTCGACGCCGGCATCGCGGTCTACCAGGAGACGCTGGCCGGCGCCAGAACGTGGCGCCAGGCCGAGCAAGTCCGGCTCAGCGGCCAGCTCACGGCCGTCCTGAAACTGGTAAACCACCAGAGAAAAGCGAAGAAAATGAAGCCCTTGGCCTCGGCGCCGCGTTTGGTCCCGGCCCTTTCGGCCGAAGAGGTCAAGCGAGAAGCTATCCGCCGTTACAACGGCGAGAACGAGTACCACTTCAACTTCCAGTACGTCGCCTCTCGCAACCATCTCTCGGTGGTAACGGTAGGGACGGGCAAATGGGTCGAGGACGCCGGCGAATGGCAGAGTGTGGCCGCCTGGCAAGCCGCCGGCGGGGCTCTGGTAGCGCGCAAATGGTTGCCGGCCCAAGACCCTGGCTACGTACAGCTGGTCGAAGCGTGCAATTTATAGGAAAGGTATAATTCGCTGACTGTAGGGAACTTTATCCGGAAAACAGCTAAAACTCCCTACAGGCGCGGCTGGACCGTCGATAAATGCACACAGCCCCCGCTCCAGACGGCCGGTTAGTAAGGACTTTTATACGCGAGGATGCTAGCTGGCGCCGGGCCACGACCTGACCCGGCGTGGCGGCGACCAACCCAACCGACCCGCCACCCCGGGTGGCTCTTCAGATCCATTTGTGGGACACTGACGGGGAAATGACCCGAACGTTCGACGATCCCGGCGCGGCTCAGTGACTTCGTCCCCACGGCCCGGCCCTCTGGCCCTGGTCGGGTCCGGAGAATACTTGCCCCAAATGGCGGATATCGAAGCCGGTCTGCTGGCCGGGCGGCCGCCCCGTTACGTCCAGCTGGCCACCGCCGCCGTCCCCGACGGCCCGGACGTGGTGGAACGTTGGCACAATCTCGGCATCGCCCAGGCGCAGCGCCTCGGCGTCGAGCCCGTGGTTGTCCCCGTCAATGACCGGGCCGACGCCGGCGACCCGGCCATGGCGGCGCGGGTCGCCGGGGCCGGGCTGGTCTACCTGTCCGGGGGCGACCCCGGGTTCCTGGCAGATACACTGCGGGACAGCGCCGTGTGGACGGCGATCGTTGCCGCCTGGAGGGGAGGCGCCGCTCTGGCCGGCTGCAGTGCCGGGGCCATGGCCCTGACGGCCTGGGTACCCCGGCTTCGCCACCCGCGTCAAGAAGGCACAGAAGGGTTGGGGCTTCTCCCCCATTTACGGGTGATCCCCCACTTCGACCTGTTCGCCGCACGCGGTCCGGAAATGCTCGAGCGTTTCCTGGTACCTTACGATCCGGCCATTACTGTCGTCGGCGTCGAAGAAGAAACCGCTCTGGTCGGCGGGCCGCAAGACTGGACGGTGCAAGGCCGCCAATCGGTCTGGCGTCTGAGCCCGGACGACCGCCACCAGGTCACCGCCGGTATGACGCTCACCACTCCCGAAAACGGCTCATAAACTGGCCCCCTTATAACCGGCCCCCTTATAACCGGCCCGGTCCGGCCTCGTCGTCGACGCTGATCCCCATGGCGGCCAGCAGCTGAAAAGACACTGGCACGACCTGCTCTGAACCTATGGTGCTGCCTCGCAACGCTTCGGCCCCTTTGATGCCCTCGAAGCTCGACCCGTGCAGCCTGGCCCCCTTCAACGTGGCCTTGGATATCTGGGCTTCGCCGAGGTTGGAGTTGAAAATGGCGGCGCCGGTCA
>DATJUH010000498.1:0-4982 GCA_035502515.1 Acidimicrobiales bacterium | reverse complement strand
GCCCGGAACAGCTTGGCGGCGATGCCCGGCCGGTCGAGTACCCCGGCCACTGTCACCTTGGCCTCCGACTGGTCGGCGACAACGGCCGACACGATCGCCTGTTCCATAGCACTGCCTTCCTGTTCTATCCACGTGCCCGGCTCCCAGGTGAAGCTGGACCGCACGTGCAGGCGCACCCCGTGCGCCCGCGCAAATTCCACCGACCGCATCGTCGGCTTGGGGCAGCCGGCGGCGTTCATTTCGAGCATCTCTTCGTAGCTGACCTTCGCCAGACGGTGGGCTGAGGGGACAACCCTGGGGTCGGCGCTGAACACGCCGGGCACGTCCGTGTACAGTTCGCAGGCTTCAGCGCCGAGGGCCTTGGCCAGTGCTACCGCCGTCGTGTCCGAACCACCCCGGCCGAGGAACGTGACCTCCCTGTCTCGCGAGACGCCCTGGGCCCCACCGACCACGGGCACCCGCCCCGCCTCCATAGCGCGCCGGAGGCGGTCCGGGCGGACGTCGAGGATCTTGGCCTTGGTGTGGTCGCCGTTGGTGATGAGCCCGGCCTGACTGCCCGTGAAGCTGTCGGCCGGCACCCCCAGGTCATGGAGCGCCATGCACAGCAGCGCCGTCGCCTTGCGTTCCCCCGCCGTCACGAGCATGTCCATCTCGCGGCCCGGGCGAGTACGCGAGACCTTGCTGGCAATGTCCATCAAGTCGTCGGTTTCGTTGCCCATAGCCGAGACGACGACGACCGGCTGATCGCCACGGCGGCGGGCCCGGGCCACATAATCGGCCACGTTGCGCATCCGCTCGGCGTCGGCGACGGAGGAGCCTCCAAACTTCTGGACCAGCACTGCCACCGCTCAAAGGTACCAGGTGGGTGGTGAAGTCCAGTTCGCATTGACGCTGTGAACGCTCACAGCGCTGACACCCGACGGGCGCCGAATTCGACTACGCTGCGCCGCCGTGCCGTCGGATAAACGAGTGCGTCAACAAGCCAACAAGCACCGCATGGACCAGCTGCGCCGGGAACAGACGCAGCGGCGCCGCAGGCAGAGGTTTTTCCTCGGCGGGGCCATCGCCGCTGTCGTGATCGCGCTGATCGCCGTGCTGACGGCAGTCCTGTCGGGTGGGAGCCCGAAGAAGGCGGCGTCGGGGACGACGACCGCCAGCTCGGCCTCGACAACATCGACCACCGCGCCTACCACGACCACGGCGCCTCCGGTGTCCGTCCCCCTGATCAGCGCTACCGGCAAAGTCGGTTGCCCCAACCTGGACGGCTCGTCGAAGCATTACACCCACTTTTCGTCGCCACCGCCGATGTGCATCAACCCGGCCAAGGACTACACCGCCCACATGGTGACCGACGCCGGGACCATAACCATCAAGCTCCTGGCGGCGCAGAACCCCACCACCGTCAACAACTTCGTCTTCCTGGCCGGTTACCACTTCTTCAACGGGACAGCCTTCCACCGGGTGTGCATCGCCTTCATAAACCAGGGCGGGGACCCGACGGGGACGGGTACCGGGGGGCCGGGGTACTCGTTCAACGGCGGGGCACCCAAGAGCTCGAGCGTGTACACCGCCGGCGCGTTGGCCATGGCCAACTCCGGGAGCCCGAGCAGCGACGGGAGCCAGTTCTTCTTCGTGGTCGGCACCGGGGGTAAGGAGCTGTCGCCCAACTACAGCTATTTCGGCCAGGTGACAGGCGGCATGAGCGTGGTCGACAAGATAAACGCGGATGGGACCTCGCCGGCCGCCACCAACGACAATTGCCCGCCAAAGGTCGTCCACAAGATCACATCGGTAACGATCACGGAGTCGTGAGGGCCAGTGCCGTGAGGGCCAGTGCCGTGAGGGCCGGTGCTGGGAGGGCCGGTGCTGGGAGGGCCAGTGCTGGGGAGGGCCAGTGCTGGGAGGGCCAGTGCTGGGAGGGCCAGTGCTGGGAGGGCCACCGTTGTGGGCCCAGGTCATCAGGCACGTCAGCCCACGGCGATGAGGACGCCCAGGAACACCGCATAGGCACCCAGGAGAAGGGCGCCCGCGCCCCGGCCGAGGCCGTCCCCCCGATCGGCCCCTCGGTACGCCAGCAGGATCACCAGGGCGGTCATGGCCAGGTAGGCGGCGCCTGCGAACACGGTCCCACCGCCGAGGCCGGCCAGGGCGAAGCCGCCGATCACGGCGGGCAGGGCCAGGCCACCCACCACGTTGATGGTGTTGCTGTTCATGGCCACAGACAGCGTCGCCGCCCCCTTGCCCGCTCGGGCCAGGTATACGGCCGCCACCGCGTTGGGGAGGCTGGTCACGCCGGCCAGTACCACTCCGCCCAGCACGACCTCTGGCACTCCGAGCGAAGTGCCGCCCACCGACGCCGAATGTTCCATCAAGACGCTGGCCCCGATGACTATCAGGACAGCCACAACCGCGGTCAGACCGGCGAGCCGCGTGTTGGCTCTCCAGGCCGGCCGGTAAGCGTCCTGCGTCTCCTCCACCTCTTCCTTCAGCGCCTCGCTCAGCCACTGCCTCCACCGCTCCGGGAGCGGGAGACGAGCCGTAGGAACGGCGGCCACGATGACGTACGGGACAAAGAAAGCCAGTGTGAGCACCAGCGCCGGTACTGCGCCGAGGGCGCCGCTGACAAGGAGCAGGCTGGCCACGGCCACGCCGACGGCCGCGGTACCTTCCATTACGACCACCCTCCGGTGGAACCGGACCCGGTCCGCCAGGAACGGCCCGAGGCCGAGCAGAGCGGCAATGTTGAAAACGTTCGAGCCGAAAAGTACGCCCAGGCCGAGCGCGTGCTCACCGGACAGCAAGGCGGTGACTGCGCTTGTGAGCTCCGGCCCGTCGGCGGCCAGAGCGGCCACGAGGCCGAGCAGCACCTGAGCGGCGCCGATGTCGGTGCCCACCCTTTCCAGGGCCTTGACCAGCTGGTCGCTGGCCAGGAGGCTTACAGCTGCGGACGCGACGAAGACAGGGACTACCCAGACGGGCAAGACAAGAGGCCTTTAGCTTCCCGGGTGGGGGAGCGCGGCCGTGCGGGAACTTCGCCCCGGGCTGAGGATTTCCAGGCCCACCTTTCGGCCGTCCAACCAGATCGTCACTTCGCCCTGGCCCAGCTTGCGCCACTCGCCGTCCGGGTCCCGGACAATCGCAGTCCGCTCATCGATGGCTGCGATCCGCAGGCCTCTCGAAGCGAGCCTGACCGTACGGTGCGTCTTTTCTTCCGACCAGTTGTTGGCGTGCGGCAGCACTGCGAGTTGGGGCAGCAGGCCGAGCCCGAGCGTGAGGGCACCACCCCTGGGGTCGACCATGGCGTCGCCCAGCACCATTGCCCCGGCTGACGACCCGGCCAACACGGCCCCGGCCGCCCACGCCTCGACCAGCGCCTCCCATACGGCCGAAGCTTTTAGCACGGAGCGCAAATGGAGCACGGAACCGCCGGCCAGGTACACGAAGCGTGCCCCGCGGACCGCTCCGGCGTTGGCCTTATCCTCGGCGTCGGCCCGGCGCAGGACCATGCAAGCCTTGACCGACGCCCCGAAAGCGGAAAAATAGGAAGCCGCCGTCGCGACCGCCCGCTCCGGGTGCCAATAGGCGGCGGCAGTGGGCAGGACCAGGACTTCTGTCGTCCCTGGGACCTGAAGCAATTCCCGGTCGAAGCCCTCGCACCCCGCTGTCCACTCCGAACCACCCACCAGGGCCAGATCGCCCGGGCGGCCGAGGGTGCCTTCGAAGCGCTCTGCTCCTGGTAAAGACCCCAATCCGGGGCTCGTTTCGTTTGTCATCGGGGCCGGTAGGTGCTGGACGTCGCTCGGCCAGTATTGCACGACCTCTGGACGAACCGCCTTACCAGCTAGTAAGAACTAGTCAGGATCTCCGCCCCAAATGACGCTAGAAGGCCATAGCGCGGCTATCCGCCCAACTCATACCTTTGAGGGAGTTTCAGAGAACCAGGAGGTCATCCGGCAATGGTCGAGCAACAACAGGCTGACTCTCTCCTCACGCCCGCCGAAGTGGCGTCGCTTTTCCGGGTCAACCCCAAGACAGTGACTCGCTGGGCGCGAGCGGGCAAGATCACGGCCATCCGCACGCTCGGAGGCCACCGGCGCTTCCGCGCCACCGAAATCCGTCGCTGCTTGGACCAGGTCGAACTCGACCGCTAAACCCCGGCGCGGTTGCGCAAGGCGCCCAGCGGCCCGCTGTGACCGGACCGGGCGCAGACGTTCAGCTGCTCGCCGGTACCCGGCTGGACCGGTGCCGACATGGGCTCTTTCGTCGCGGCATGTCCCTGGCCCCGACACCCGGGGCCAACCGGCCTTGACCGCAGCCCGGAGCGGGCTGCGGATGCTGGTGGTCGGAGCCGGCGACCTCGCACTTTTCAGGTGGGCTCGGACCATCGTTCCGGCGGTGACCATCAGGACCCGTCCGTTGCAAGAGCGCAGCTCAAGGATCATTTGAGTACTGGCTGCTCCGACCGTTGTTTACCGCTCGAAGCCGCTCTGCGCCGTTGGGCGTTGCACGAAAGTTGCACGATCCCGCCCTGTCGTCACAGCCGTAGCACGTTGATGTTGCGAGGGAAGGCGGACCGGCCGAAAAGCCGTAGTCGTCAATGAGGGAAGTCGTCGCCGAGCTGCTCGGCGCGCATCACGTCGTGGTCGTGCAGCTCACGAAGGCGGAGGGAGGGACGACGTGGGATGACCTCGTTTTGGGGGCCTGGACCATGACGGATTTGGCGCATGAAATGGGGGGATCCTTACCGCTGTCCGGTCCAGCAGGGCCCTCTGCGGGGCAATGGTCGGGGTGGCCATGGGTGATCCCGAGCTAAAGGGGCGCGAGCACTAGGTCCGCTGTCATGGGGAGGTGCCACCGAGCGGGCCGAGGCGGCGGACGCGGGCCCCGTCAAAGGACGGGTCCGAGGCCGATCCCGATCCGTCGTTATCTCCAGCACCCTGCCCGGCCCCATGGAGCTGACGTCGGCAATGAGCGCAGATGAG
>DATJUH010000497.1:0-12571 GCA_035502515.1 Acidimicrobiales bacterium | reverse complement strand
AAAGCCGGGCTCATCCGCTTCACGTCGACGCTGACGGCGTTGGGCAGTACCCGGGCCAACTGCCTGGTCCCGGACTGGGTAGCCACGGAAAGGGTCAGCCAGGCGGAACGGGCGACCGTCCCACCGCCGGTCCCATTGGACGCGGTCGCCGCCGCCACTCTCCGGCTGATAACCGACGACAGCCTCAGCGGCCGAATCTTGGTGCTGGACCGGGGCAAACCTCCCCGCCTTCTCGAGGCAGTGATGACAGCGGACTGAGCCGGCGGCAACGCCGGGCCGAAAAAACGACTTGCCCCTGGAGGGCACCGGTTTGCCGACGCATTTTTCCGGGCGGGGTACTCCAGTAATAGTCGCTCGGACCGTGCTTCAGCGCCTCTACCGGGTAAAAGTAGGCACTAGCCCTCTACTTTACGGCCCTGCGGTTTGCATTTTTCCCTGCCGGTGCCGCGCCTGTACGTAGATTTACCCGACTTCCAGACAAAAATGCGCACCGTGGGGGCATAGCTGCGGCGCCGGCCCAAAAACTCCATCCGACCACCTAGCATCGACATCTGCTGCGAAGTCCAGGTTTGGTGCCCATGCCCGAAGTCATCCTCCCGCTTACAATCCGCGATCTGACCCGCGAGGACATGCCCTCGTGCGCTTGGTCGGGGTCGGCCACGCATCTCGCCAGCGTGGCCAGAGCGCTGGAACGAGTCCGTCGCGGCGAAGTGGACTATCTCGCCGTCTGCCCGCCCTCGGGGATCCCGGTGGCGCTGACCGGCGTCGACTACACGAAGGCCCCCGGCGCGGGCACGCTGTGGCAGCTGGAGGTACACCCTGCGCTGCGTTCCTGTGGGATCGGTACGTTCCTCATCCAGGCCGCCGAGGAGCGCATCCGTGTTCGTGGCCTGGGACGGGCCGAGCTCGGCGTGGAGGAGTCCAACCCGCGGGCCCGGGCTCTATACGAGCGGCTCGCTTACGTCGCCTACGGTCAGGAGACGGCCTCGTGGGACCAAGAGGGCCCGGACGGGTCCATTGGCCGCTACGAGACCATATGTACGCTGATGCGCAAGCGGCTGACCTAAGCCGGGCGGATGGCCGTCGCAACCACGGAAACCGCTGCACATTCGTTGGGCGCATTCAAAGAATTCTCAGCGCCCGCCGTCTGATAGAGCGGCCTGCGGAGCTGCGCCCGACAGCGGGGCAGTATCCACATACCTCACCTCATAGACGCGCTCGACGAACTTCCAGCCGCCCGGCGTGCGGCGGTAGCGGGCATGCGCACGGCTCCGTCCTAAGTAAAAAGCGACACCAAGTGGTCGTAATCGTGCATCATGGCGGCGTCGGCGAACTCGCCGCGCAGGGCTTCGATCTCAAAGCGGTCGATGATGCCCTGAATATCGCTCATTTTTTTCCTCCGGGCACCCTTACCGCCGAGCGAAAACGGCGTGGACAGTAATGGTGTTGTCCATCGAGATGGACCGGTGCCAGTTCCAGGTCATGCCGAACTGGGCCCGGTCGATATGCACCGCGGCGTCGACCTGGATCTCGTTCTCGCTCTGGACGGAAGCCACCGCGTCGAAAGTGACGGGCCGGGTGCGGCCCCGAACGGTCAACGTCCCGGTGATGCAAACGGCGGGACCGGACAGCTCGACGCCGTCCACAGCGAACGTGATCTCCGGATAATTGGCGACATCGAAGAAGTCAGGCGAGCGTAAATGCTTGTCGCGCTTGGCATTCTTGGTGTCGATGGACGCGGCGGCCACCCTGAGGGCCCCACTTGCTTGGCCGTCGTGAGAGACGGCACCGCTGCCGGTAATGCCGGTGAAGCGGCCCTTCACGGCCACCAGGCCCCAGAACGACGTCGCCCTCAACCGGATGTCGGACTGGCCCGGTTCGAGGGCCCATGCCCCGGCCAGGCGCGCCTTGCTCAGCACTCCCGACCCTGATAATGCCGTCATTGTTGGCCTCCTTGTCGCAGCGAACGGATTGACGTGCCAGTTGTTCGACACATCGCCACCGTCGAGTGTGACGGGCCGGCCAAGGCCGGCCAACAGCCGGAGGACGGCAAAGAAAGGCGATGTCAGTGAGCGCCGTCGGTGATCGCCGCCACCTCCTCCTGGCTCAGGTGGATGGAGGCTGCCGCCACATTGGCATCAACATGGTCAACCGTGCCGGTCCCCGGGATGGGCAATATCTGGGGCGAACGGGCCAGTAGCCAGGCCAGGACGATTTGACGGGCGTCGGTGCCATGATGAGAAGCCGCTTCGGCGACAGCCGGGTTGGTCTCCGTCTCCTGGATCGGGGCCCACGGCAGGAACACCAGGTCCTCCTCCTCGCACAGGTCCACGAGGCTCTCCGAGGTCCGGTCGGTGGCGTTGTAGCGGTTTTGTACCGACACCACCGGGGTGAGGGCCATGGCCTCGCGCAACTGGTGCTCGGTGACGTTGGAGACGCCGATATGGCGGATCTTGCCCGCCTCCTTCAACCCGACCAGGGCGCCGATGGAATCCTCGTACCGGACCTTCGGGTCAGGCCGGTGCAACTGATAAAGGGGGATCTGGTCGAGCCGAAGCAACCGGAGGCTCCCCTCGCAGGATTCGCGCAAGTGTTCGGGGCGGCCGTCGGGTACCCACTGACCGGGCCCCGGCCGGGTCAAGCCGCCTTTCGTGGCGATAACCAGGTCGTCAGGGTAGGGGTACAGCGCCTCGGCGATCAACTTCTCGCTCACGTCGGGCCCGTAAGAATTGGCCGTGTCGATGAACGTCACCCCGACTTCCACTGCCCGCCGCAGTACGCGCTTTGCCTCATCCCGGTCCGGCGGATCTCCCCAGATCCCGTCGCCGGTGATGCGCATGGCGCCGAACCCCATTCGGTTAACTGTCAGGTCGCCGCCTACGTCGATGGTCCCGGCCGCGGCGGCGCTGGGTGCAGCCGTCATGTTAAACCTCCCTGGAGATAGAGAATCGGACATGGGCACCGTACCCTGCCAGGCGCCGGTTTTGCGACCTCGGGGAGCGAACGACCTCGGCGCACATAGTCCGGGCCGGTAACGACGGACCGGCCGGACGGGCCGGCGATCCGTTTATGGACGGCGGCGGTGCGGCGAATTCGACTTCCCATTTCCTGCGGGACGAAGGTCATATATCGCCAGTAGTGAACTGAACAAATTATTCCCGGCGCCGGCCTGCGTTGAGAGCCAATGCCCTGGCGTTTTGGCGGACCGCCCCCCACACTCCGGCAGGCCCGTCTGCGCCGGCAGTAAGCCGGCGATGTTATCGTGACGCGTTAATGGTTCTGCCCGATTCGGCGTACGCCCGGCTACTTGCCCTGCGCACGGGGCTGCGCCGCTTCGAGCGGTGGAGCGAGCAACAGGCGCAAGCGGCCGGCTTGACGCCGGCACAGCATCAGCTCCTCCTGGCCATCCGGGGCCATGGCGAGGACCCGGGCCCAACCGTCGGAGAAGTGGCGGACTACCTACTCTTGCGCCACCACAGTGCGGTTGGCCTGGTGGACCGGGCCGAAGCCGCCGGCCTCGTTTACCGCGCCCGTGACGAAGAGGACCATCGGGTGGTCAGGTTGTACCTGACAGAACGGGGCCGAAAACGTCTCGAAACACTTTCGGAACTCCACCTGGAGGAGCTGAGCCGCCTCGCCCTCGAGTTGCCCGCCGCCTGGGAAGGCCTGGCTCCTGTCCAGCACCCGCATGGCTCTCGTGGTGGGCGGCTGCCGGCCGACGGCTCGGAAAGCTCAACCCCCGACATCACGGTGGCCCGTGTATATGGCTTGCAACGAAATGGTGGCCATTACGTGCTGGTCGACCGCCTGTGGCCACGTGGCGTGGCCAGGGATGACGCGCCGTTTGACGAGTGGGTCAAGGACGCCGCGCCAACCACGCAGCTGCGTACCTGGTACGCCCACGACCAGCACCGCTTCCAGCAATTTTCCCGGCGTTACCGCGAAGAGTTGAAAGAACACCCTGCCAGCGAGGCGGTGGCCCAGTTGCGAGCCCGGGCCAAAAGCGGCGGCCTCGTGCTGGTCACCGCGACGAAGGACGTGGAGCACTCCGCGGCCGTGGTGCTCCAGGCCTTTTTGCGGGCTGGACGGTGACAAGCCTCAAGTGCCGTCCACCAGCGACTTTTGCGCGCTGCTGTAACCATAAGAGCACCTGGCGCGCACAAGTCCGGCGAGGGTCGCTGCATCGGCCGGACCGTTCCGCCTGTCCCGCCTCGACCCGCTGGGTCCCGACCGGCTTTACCACCGTCTCCAAGAAACGCCGGCGCGTGGCGTGCGGCTCACTGCATCTTTCGGACCGGAGGTGGGCTCCAGTCACCCGACAGAGCGGCGGGCCGGGGCGCGTACAGCCGCATGGTCACCCCGAGGGGACCGGGCGGGGCGGGCAGCCAGTTCGGCACTTTGTCGGGACCGGGGCTGTTCCGGCCGAGGTACAAGTCAAGGGAGCCGTCGGCGTTGTAGGTCAGGTCATCCCGGTCGCCGATGGCGAAGCGGTTTAGTTCGTTGGCAGCCTGGAAGCCCTTGGAGTCGTACATCGTGACCGACCAGAAGGCGTCGACGGGAGGCAGGCGGCCGGCATCGAAGTGAATGACGTAGCTATGAGCTCCGTCGAGGGGGCTGCCGTCGGCGTCGACATGAAGGAGGGGGTAGATGGCGTCCTCGGGTTGGTTGGCACCCAGGCCTCCCATGGCGACAATGGCCCGTTTGGTGTAAAAGTCCCCGTAGACACCTACGCTGTCGGTCATGGTGAGCCAGCCGTTAACCAACGGCGCCAATTTCGGCTGCCGGGCCACCAGCTGGGACTGGGCCTCACCGGGTGCTGACGATATGGCCTCCTGAAGATCCGGGCTCACTTTGCCAAGGCTGAAGGGTTCGCCAACGACAAAGCCGATCCGGCGAAGACGGGCCAGCTGCCCCCAATCGGTTGGATGGGGAGGGTGCAGAGCCACCAGTTCAGCGGCCAAGGCGAAGAAGTCCGCCGCCGGGAGGGCGTTCACCTGGTCCAGCGGTGGCGTGACGGTGTCGACCGAGGGGTCATCCACCACTGGCGGCGAGGGCGGGGTCGAACCCCAGTAGGACAGAGGGCTTATGGACAGTTGGTCCTGGAACGCTCGTACGGCGCCGTAGTCATCTGCTCCGTTGGTCTGGGTGCGGCCGATGACCCAAACGACCGGTGTCGGCGAGTCGATCCGCCACACCCCGTCCGGCAGTGATCCGCGCCAGTCCGGCCGCGCCAGGGCAAAGGAGATGGCTTCCGGCCCGCTCGTACGCGTGCCCGGCGAGGCGAACACGTCAGTCCACATGTCCAAGCAAGGCAGCATATAAAACCGGTCCCCGGCGGCCGGCGCCGACACTATGACCGGCTCCGGCCGCAGGTCCAACCAGGCGCTCGAATAGAGCGTGTCGAAGTTAGGCCGGACCACCATCTTGAACTCGGCCGTAGGAAATTCACGAATATGGGAGAACATGCCCATGGGCCCACGCCCGGGTCGCACCCCCGCCGGGCCGCTGGTCGACTGGCGACGCGTCAACTCCATGGTCACCAACGGGTAAAGGAACACATATCCTTCGGTCGCTATCTGGCCCGCCTGTTCCAGGGTCAAGTCCACGTCCGCCCTCCATTTCTCCAAGGCTTTGTCTGAACGACCAAAGTAGCTTCACAGAAACTGTCCATCTCGCGCCAACCGTGTGAATTTCGCGGGTCGGCCTGCCTGGGCGCTCCCGTTTTGAGTAAAAAAGAGGAAAACAGGAGGAGCCCTAATGGGAACTGGGCAAGCCCCGTCTTCTCTCGTGGGGGACGGGATTATGGTGCCATGCGTCGACGGCCGGGAGCGGCCCTTTCTATCGTGCGACGCGGCGGCGACGACGGCCCCGTTCGAGGCCGTGCTGGCGTCGGTCGAGGAATTCCTGCCGTGGTACTCGAGCATTCACCGGGGGGCGGGCTACAAGTCCCAGCGCTCGACTGAGGCCTACGAAGCGGCCCGGGACGCCGCCTTGCGGTTCGCCGGTCGGGATGGCCGGGACGACGTGGCGATTATCTGCCGCAACACCACAGAGGCAATCAACCTGCTCGCTTACCGTTTGCGTTTCACCAAGCAAGACGTTGTGGCCACCACCGTCGTCGAGCACCACGCCAACATGCTGCCCTGGTCCCGGGTGGCCAGTTGCCGTTACGTCGAATGCGGGCAAGATGGTACCTTCGAAACTGCCGCCGTAGTGGAAGCACTGCAAGCCCGGCCGGAGCCACGGCTCCTCACCATCACCGGCGCCTCCAACGTCACCGGATGGATGCCCCCCCTCGCCGAGATCATCGCCGCCGCCCACGACCTCGGGGTCCCGGTGATGCTGGACGCGGCCCAGCTGGCGCCGCACAGGCCATTACCTGACGGCCCCGACTTCATCGCCTGGAGCGGCCACAAGATGTACGCGCCGTTCGGAGTAGGAGTGCTCATAGGACCACGTCGGGTCTTCACGCACGGCGACCCTTTCATCGTCGGTGGTGGCGCGGTCGAGCTGGTCGCCCTCGACGAAGTGATCTGGACGGGCCCGCCCGAGAGGGAGGAAGCCGGTACACCCAATGTCGTGGGTGCCGTGGCGCTCGAGGCGGCGATGAGCCACCTGGAGGCCATCGGACGGAAAACCATTACCGCCCACGACAGACAACTTGCCTCTGCTCTGCGCCGGGGTCTGGCGGCGGTCCCCGGAGTTCGCCTCCTTGGCCCCGGGCTCGATGTTGACACGCTGCCCGTGGCCACGTTTACTGTCGACGGCATTTCGCACGCCCTGGTGGCGGCCAGGCTCTCAGCCGAGGACGCCATCGGAGTACGCCACGGATGCTTCTGCGCCCACCCTTACCTGTTGCGCTTGCTGGGGCTCGGCCCCGAGGACGTGGCCAGGTACCGGGCGCAGGTCCGGCACGGGAACCGGGCCGATATGCCAGGAGCAGTCCGAGCCAGTCTCGGTATAAACGCCACAATTGCCGACGTCGAGCGCCTTTGCGTCGCCGTTTCCCGTTTGGCGGGCGGCGAGCCGGCCCCGCTGCAGTATGCCCAGGACAGCCGGACCGGGGACTTCAGCCCTGTCGGCCCCACACCGGCCTGGTTGACCGGGACACGGCAGCACGGCTCGTCTTGCTCGCCGGGATGAAGGCGAAAACGGGCTACTGACCCGCTTCTCATCGCCGTGCCGGCGCAGGCGGCTATAGGACGTTGATGCGACCCGTGCGCCTGTAGCTGTTCAGGACGGCCCGGACACGCCGGCGCACGGCGCTGTCAGGGTCGTTGCGCATGCTGTCCAGCACGCCGGCGACCCCCGCCGCCCGATAGCGGGGGGAACCGTCTGCCAGCACGTGGACCACGGCCCGGCGCACAAGTGGGTCGAGGTCGTCCGCCATTTCCAGCACCCGGTCCCACGCCTGGGGGAAATCGGCCCGAACATGGCACGGACAGAGGTTCACTACGGCGATCTTGCGGGCCTTCGGGTCCGGGTCATAGCTCAGCTCGATCAGCTCGGCTACGTCGTCACCCGTGCGACCAGCGTCGAATTGACCGGGGATACCCCAGCCAGTGCGGTCCCTCACACCGTCGTACTTGCCGATGGCGTCGATCCTAAGGGGCCCCGGGTGCCGGCCGCCTCCGATATTCACCGGCGACGGCATTGGGGAACCCGCCTGCTGTCCCCATGTTCACCGAGGGTTCAGCTAATCCGCCAAAACCCCAGGCCGGGATGGGAGTTTCCCACTCCCGTTTGCCCCTCGGTCGAGCTACAGGTCGATAAGCGCCAGCCCGGCCGCCGGGTCCAACCGGCGGGCCAGCTCCTTGCGTGTCTCGGTGACGGTGAGCTCGAGCGGCGGGCTGATGGTCGCACGTTGGATGTGCCCGCCGATGACGGAACCGTCACGGCCTCCGCAGATGACGTGGGCGTGGACGAAGGGGTGACCATCCTCCAGAGTTACATCGCCTGTCAGGGCCAGGACCTCTACCTGGCGTTCAACCGGTATGTCCACGTACTTCTTGGTTTCGACGTCGAAGTACCCAAGCGTGGCCGAGGAAAAGCCGCCGATCCCCGACACCGTCGAAGCGCCTAAACGAGCCTCCTCCGCCCACCGCGTGATCTCGGACCACTCATCTCCCGCCGCCGCCACCACTAGCACCACCCGAGGCGGCCCGTCGTCCAGCACTCTCGTCTTCATGCCCGCGTACTTACCCAGCAGTCCTCCGCTTGATTCCCGCCGGGCCGACAGTGCGCCGCGGACAATGGCGGTTAGAGATCATTAAAAGCGGGGAACAACTCGTAAGGCGACACATTGCGAGCGTTTCGAGCACATGAAACAGCTGCAGAACGCCCGCGACAAGGGGGACGAGGACGAGGTAGAAGAGCTTGCTCACCGTTACAACGTCGACTCGGCCGAGGCGGAGCACGCCACTGTGCGCCGCCTCTTTGGTGAGAAAGGCCCGGTCCGGCGCCAGCTGGTCATGCTTTCCGTGGTATGGCTCTTCTACGCCTCGAGCTTCGTGGCGGCGAATTCGTACATAACCAACTGGCTGACGCGGAACCGTGAATGGTCTTCGGGGCAGACGGGCCATTTATTGCTTGTGGCGGCGGGGATCGGGATACTCTTTTACCTACTCGGGGGCTTTATCGGCGAGCAAACGGGCCGCCGCGCTGTGCTCATCGGCGCCGCTAGCCTGGTGGCGCCGCTCAACTTGCTCTTCTACTTCTTCCATCAACCCGTCTGGTGGGGCTGGCTCCTTTACATCGCCATTTATCAGGTGACGAACGGGACCTGGTCCGGCGCGGGGTACGCTTACTGGGGGGAGAGCTTCCCAACCGAAGTCAGGGGCACTGCCGTCGGTTGGCTTGGGGGCATGTTCGCCCTCGGTCTACTCATCGGATCGGGAGTTTGGACGATCCTCCAAGCCGTGGCCAACCCCAACGTGACATGGCTCGTGGTGGCGGTCGGGCTCGCTTTGGGCCAATTGCTCAGCGTTTTTCTCCGTCGGATCGAGCCGGGCCAGGAGCTGGAACAGGCGACCGCAGAAGGCGGAAGCGGCGGCGCAAGCGCAAAACCGAGCTTCGCCGGAAGGCCGGCCTGACCGCCGCTGATCGAAGAGCCGTCCGTCTCCCAAGAAGCCGAGAACGGGCCCCTTTGCCCGGGAGACGTGGTACTGCTGCGGAGTGGTTGGGACAGGCTGTACCGGACCGGTCCCGGAGGCAATGGTTACGGCTGGGACGTGGTCATAACCAAGTCGGTGCCGGGATGGCCGGCGCCCGACGAAGAAATGGTCAGTGCGCTCCACGAAAAGGGCGTGCAGTGCCTGGGGGCCGATGGCCTCAGCGTAGGTCCGGCTGACGACGGGCTACCGGCGCATGTCGCCGGGCTGTCCAGGTCGACGGTGTTCGTCGAGGCGCTCACGAACCTGTCAGCGTTACCGCCGCGTGGTGCCTTCTTCCTCACGCTCTTTTTGAAGATCGAGGAAGGAACAGGCGGTCCCGGACGGGCCATCGCCGTTCTGCCAAAGTAGTTTCAAAGGCGTTCGCTCAGACGTCTGCTGAGCTGCTCGAAGTACCCATCGGCGGCCACTATCCGGGCCCCCCTGAGCCGGCGTGGTGCCGTGATGGCCATCCTGGCCCGCCCACTCCTGGGTTTGGCCACTATCGGCGGTGGGTACCGGATCAATTAGTGTTTAGTGGACTTAGTCATCGCCATTCTCATTGTCCTTATAGCAGTTGTGCTGGGCATTGTGGTCCATCCGCCGCTTCTGATAATCATTATCGCCGCTATCTTGTGGTTGTTCTTTCGGCGAGGCCGGTGGTAAGGCAAAGTGTCAGAAGCAAATAGGCCTTTTGGCGGGACCGCGCCGCCCGCTCCGAACGAGAAGGGCGGTACGGTACTCCCACGCCCGGCCGTCGAACTTTCGGGCAACCCGGCCAAGGACAAATCGGTGGCCGAATTGTTCAATGATCTATCCGGGGAACTCAGCACTCTTCTCCATCAAGAGCTAGAGCTGGCGAAGGCCGAGATATCTACAAAAGGGAAGCGCCTTGGGGCCGGCGTCGGTTTGCTGGGCAGTGCTGCTGTTGTAGCCCTCCTCGGACTGGGTGCAGTGGTCGCCTGCCTGATCGCGGCCTTGTCCGAAGCGCTCGCCGTCTGGTTGGCGGCCTTAGTTGTCGGGAGCGTACTTCTGGCCGTCGCCGGCGTGCTAGCCCTGCTGGGCAAGGCTGACGTCCGACGTGCATCCCCGCCCGTCCCGGAAGAAGCCGTAGAAAGCACAAAGGAGGACATGGCATGGCTCAAGACGCAAGTGAGATCCGTGAAGCCATAGAACAGACAAGGGAGAATATCGGTGAGACGCTCCAGGCCATCGGCCAAAAGGCCGACGTCAAGGCGCGTGCATCCGAAAAAGTGGCCGAGACGCGCGACGCCCTGAAAGAGTCAGGAGCCGAAGCTGTGGCCAGGCTGAGCGAGATGGCGCAGCAACTAGAACAACGGGTGCCCGACGCGGTCCAGCCGGCCGTATCTTCGACGGCTCAGTTCGTCAAGACGGCGGCCCGGCCGGCCGGAGCCGCCCAGCAGAGGCAGAAGGTACTGGTGCGGATCGGCTTGGCCACAGCCGTGGTCCTCCTGTTGGCCCGCCGGGCTCGTGCAGGGAAGTAGTGCCATGTTAAAGCTGCTCTACAAGCCTCTCGGCCTGACCATAAGTGTGCTCGGAGGCCTGGTGGCAAGTGCCATTTTCAAGCGCGTGTGGAGGCTCATAGGTCACGACAACGTAGCGCCGAGCGCCACCCAGGAAGGGCGGAGCTGGCAGGAGGTATTGGCGGCAGCTGCCTTGCGGGGTGCTATTTTCGGCCTCGTAACGGCGGCTATCGACCGCGGTGGGGCTGTGGGTTTCAAGCACGCCACGGGCGCGTGGCCAGGGACGCAGGAACGCTAGCGGTGTCCACGGGCCGGGGTGAAAGTCCTTGAGCCGTGCTCACCGCCCGCCGGGCACCCGCCGGTCCGGCTGCAGACGCAAACCCTTTCATTTACGAGGCGCTCATCGGCGAACTTCCCGGGGACATCGGCCTTCCCGTCCACGAGCTAGCCCCTATAATCCGCAGCATCCTCTCCGGTGAGCCCGTCGAAAGCACCGACCACGGGGTGGTATTGGGCGCTGCCAACCGTCGAGGCCGCCAAGTCACCGTAACGGTCAGCTACGGTCCCCTTGCGTCCGCAGACAGGCCCGGCGGCGTCATCGTGGCCATGGACGAACTGGAGGCCGGCTGACGGCGGCGCTCCGCCCCGACGAACGCGGTCCTGTCCACAAAAGGCAACATTGACCAGACCGGGGGCCGGTGGCCCGGGAAAGGGGAATTTGACGTGCGACCCGTCCCTCTGGTCGTATGCCGAGGTCCTGGCGGCACTGGGCGAAACCGGCGTGCAGGCGGCGCCCTGATCCGGGCCGCGTCCCAGCTGTACCCCGTCAGAGGCGGCCGGCACTGACCAGGTCCCGGTCCCAAAACCGCAGTGGAGCGCAATGATCGAAAAAACGCCGGGCCTTGTCCGCACCGGTCAACTCTACGAAGCCACCGTCCATTTTCCTCGACAGAGCGCATGCCTCGAACAATGCAGTCGTGGGTGGGGTGTAACCGATGAACTTGGAGTGGTTGTATGCATCCGACACGAAGTCTCGGGCTGCGGGCAGTTCGCCCAGCTCAGCGGCACCCACCGGGGACGCCAGCACAACCACGGCGTCGTACAGCACGGACGGCCCCCCCGCCACTGCCTGAGCGGCGCCAACATGCTGACCATCGCTTAGCCTCACGCCGCCGACGGTGGGGGCGACCAGTTCTATGGCCACATCTCGGCGGTCCGCCTGGTCGCGAAGGACATCGAGGACGCCGGCGTCGGCGCCGTTGGTGACCAGAACCCCCAGTTTGCGGCCCGAGAAACTACCCGGGCCGTTGGAGGTTATGCTCAAGGGGGCCGACGGCGCGAGGTCGCGCACGGGTTCCCGTGCCGGGGTGAGCCGCTCAGGCATATCGGTCAGTCCCAAACCGTCGGCTACCTGGTTGGCCAGGTTTTCGTCCACATTGAGAAGCCCGGCCACCATTCGAGCCCTGATCTCCGGCCTGTCGCACTTGCTCAGTTCGAAGACGAAGGCGTCGACGATGTGGCGCTGTTCCACCGGGGCCTGGCTCAGGAAGAACTGCCGGGCCTGGCTGTAGTGGTCGTTGAAGCTCTCGGGCCGAAGGCGCCATTTTGGCCCGGAGGCCGACGCCGGTTGCGTCCTGAACCCTCCTGCCGGGCCCTCACGCGGCCCTCCGATGTCGATGGGCCAGGAGTTCGGTTCGTAGTTGGCCCTAGTGGCCGGATTGGCCATAGCCATGTGCCCGTCCTGTTGGAAATGCGCGACAGGGCAGCGCGGGGCATTTACGGGCAGGTAAGTGAAATTGGGGCTGCCAAGACGCTTCAATTGGGTGTCGAGGTAAGAGAAATTGCGTCCCTGGAGCAGAGGATCGTCCGTGAAATCGATACCGGGGACGACGTTCTGCGTGCAGAACGCCACTTGCTCCGTCTCGGCGAAGAAATTGT
>DATJUH010000496.1:0-19675 GCA_035502515.1 Acidimicrobiales bacterium | reverse complement strand
CAACCGGGGCCGGCACAGGACGACACGTACGGGTCATCGACCGGTTACGAGCACGACTCATCGTTCCACTCCGTCCGTCCCCGTTGTCGTGCCGCCGCGGACGACGGCCACCACCCGACCCCCGGTCCCGACGACACCAGCCGGGACAACGACCACCCGGCCGTCGACCACCCGCCCACCGGCAACCCTGCCCACTCCGGCGACCCTGCCCACTCCGACGACCCTGGCCCCCACTACGACTGAGCGGTCCACGTCGACCACGCACCGGCGCACTACCTCTACGACGCGGCCCACCACGACGACAACGCGCCGCTCCACGACCAGGACCTCGGTGCCGACGAGCACCACCCGTCCCACCACGACGTCCAGCAGTACCACCACGACGACGACGTGCTCGTCCACCACCACGGCCGCGGTTCACCGATCCATTACGACCCGCCGGCCGTTGACGGCGCGGCAGGCGAGCTCGTCCCGAAAAGCCACCGGCCAGGGGGCGGGGTCGACGACGACGACGACGACAACGGACTGTCCCACCACGACGACTACTCGTCCGACCACTTCGACAACCCGCTCGACGACCACGACGACCGACCCCACTACAACGACGATCCGCCCCACCACCACGACGACCCGGCCTTCGACGACAACAACTCACCCGACCACGACGACCACTCGCGCCACCACGACAACGACGCCGACCACCACCACTTCGTCGACCACTACGACAACAGAACCGACGACAACTACCTCGACGACAACTACCTCGACGACGACCACCACAACGACCACCACGACGTCGTCCACCACGGCTGTCGCCCACTCTCGCTCCGGGTAAGCGAGTCGTCCCGGCAAAGAATCGGATGGTTTCTGTCAAGTCGGGCCCGGTAGAGGGGGAGAAGAACCGGGTTTCGCAGGTATGTGACGCAGTTTTATCCGGAATCCGGATAAAACCCCCTACGGTCGCGCCGGACTTGTCGAAAAGTGCGCCCCGTACCCGGCTGTTTCAGCCGTCGCCTTGGGGCCCCATACGCGCCCGTTTCCACCCTCGCTGTTTCTGCCGTGCCGGCATTTTCCCTTATGGCCGGTGCCCGTTCAGGGCCCCGCCTCGAACGGCGCCGTCTTGACGAAAAGGCTCGCTCTCATCGGGTAGAGCGGTTGCGAGTACCTGGGCACGTTTTCTGTCACCTCGGCCCGTAGTTGTGGGTCGTCCAGGATGACCTGGTTGGCTGCGATCGCTTCTGCCTCCACCGGGCCGGCATAGGCTTCGGGGGTCTCACCGCGGTCCCAGCTCGTCGGGTTGACGACCACGACCTGGCCGCCGACCGGGAGGGCGGCCAGCAATGGCCCGAGGTCGGAAGCCGCGCTGCTGTCCTTCAAACGCTTGGAAAGATCGGACCAATCGACCACCAGCGGGTCCTTCAACAGCCCGAAGGGGGTGGCGTAACGGAACCCACTACCCAGGTCGAGGGCGAGCACGGGCGTATCGGTTACCTCGGTCGAGATGACCAGGGTGCCCGGCTGCAGGTCCGGGCGCAGCCTGTCGAGGAGGTAAGCGGCGTCGCTCTTGGAGGTCTCCACGGTGATCGAGCGGTCGACGACCATCGGGGTAGCGGTGAAGGCCAGTGCGGCCACCGTTCCCCAGAGAGCCAGGCTGCCCCATCGCACGCGGGTCAACGCGCCGGCCAGCGGGATGAGCGCGGGTACGACGGCGATGCCGAGGTACCGGGGGTTCCAGGAATTGACGGCCTGGCCGACGAACCAGGCCAGTAAAACGGTGAGCAGGGGGATGGCGGTGGTCAGGGCCAGCGGCGAAGCCACGCCAACGGCCTCGGACGAAAGAGCCCCTCGTTGTGATGACGCAGTCGGCTGCGACGAGAACGCCGGCTGTGATGGGAGACTCTCGGCCCCCGATGACAAACCCCGGTGTGACGCCATCGCCACCGGCTCTGGTGGCGAAGCAGCCGGGTCAGATGAGAGGAGCGGGCTCTCCAATGAGAGGGCCGCCCGCGGTGAAGACAGGGGCGCCGGCGAGGAGGCCGCCCCCGTCCAGGCCGGGGCCGGCTCCGAAGCAACCAAGGCGGGCGGCGTCAGGACGAAGGGCGCAGTCGCCGCCGGCCCCGAAAGGCCCGGTCGCCGCCGGCCGAGCACCGCCACTGCTATTGCTACCACCACCGCGGCCCAGGCCGCCGACGCCAGCGCGTTGAACGAGTCACCGAAGAAATCGAGTACTCCCGGGTGGGGCGCCCACGGCGCCCCGGTGTTGAAAAGCTGGTACAGGAACTGGGGCACCCATGGGGCAAACGCAATAGCGCAAGCCAGCCCGTAGAAAAGCGTGGCTCTCAGGCGCTCTCTCGACCGGCTCCTCAGGGCGGCGACCGCACCAACGGTTATCGAAGCCGCCAGCAGGTACAGGCCGTAGTACTGCAAATAAAGGACGGCGGACATCAGCACCACGGCGGCGGCCCAATAGCCATGTCCGGCGCCGCGGTAGGCGAGCACGAAGCAGGTAATGGCCAAGATGGCGGAGAGGACCAACCACGAGTACATCCGTGTTTCCGTGCTGTAGTAGTCGAGGTAGGCGCACGTTGCCACTAACGCGGCGGCGCCGCGGGCGGCCCGGCGGCCAAAGAGCTTTTGCCCGGACCACCAGGCGGCCGGGATGGCCACGAGACCGGCGATCATGGACAATGCGTGCGTGGCCGGCCCCGACCGCCCGAACAACTCCATCCAGAAGTGGAGCATCACGTAATAAAGTGGCGGAGAACCGTCGTTGGCGAGGTAATGGGGGAGCGACCCGACGGGATGGGCGGCGATCCCGATGGCGATGGCCTCGTCGCCCCAATAGCTCGCTCCCATAGTCCTCCAGCGCAGGCCCAGAGCCAGGGCGGCCAGCAGGAACAGCAACAGAGCGTCGAAATGCTCCCATCCGCTCAAGCGGCCCCAGACCAGGCGGGTGTCCTCGAAGCGGGGCGGTTGCGAACCTGAGCCGGGACGACGCGCTAAACGTCGGGGGAAGTGCGCCCGGCGCGGCGTACCCGGCGCCTGGCGTGGGCGTGGTTCCGGCCTTACCAGCAGATCTTCCATCGTCCTCGGCTTGAAAGAGGCTTTCCTAAACTTCCTTTAGTGCCGCCTCCGCAAATTCTGTCGCGGCTGTCCTCGATCGAAGTTAGCTTCCGGCTCCAAAGTCTATGTCTTCCTCGGACGTCGGCATGTGCGCCTCGGCAATGTTGGCGGCGACGGCGCCCGATGGCAGCGCCAGCCATTGCGACAGGTAGAAGACGGCGAGGCTGAAGACGGCCACGATGCCCAGGTCCCACCAGAACGGGATGACGTGATGCGCGCCCGAGACGTAAGCGGGGCCGAGGGCGTCGAGCACCATGATGCCGATCAACCACGGGAGGACCCAGGCCGCGGAACGCAATTTGAGCGGTTGCCGGTGGGCGGAGGCCGTGAACAGGTAGGCGAGAAGGAACAGCAGAGCCCCAATGGCAATACCGGCAGATACTCGCCAGACCGTCGGCCATCCGGTCCAGTAGATAATAAGGTTGGCGAACACAAAGGCCACCGGCGCCAGCACATCCGCCGCCGGCACTTTGTATGGCCGGTAGCGGTCCGGGTCCGACCTTCTCAAAGCGGCCAGTGAAACGGGAGCAAAAGCGTACATGAAAGCGGTGGCGGCGGCGAGAAAATCGATTAGCCGCGACCAGCCGCTGAAAGGCAGAAATATGACCACCCCGACAACAGCCGCCAGGACAATGCTGAACCATGGGGTGCCACGGCCGTCAAGGCGCTCGAAAACTCGGGGCGAGGTGCCTGTCCTCGACATCGAATACGTAATACGAGACGTCGAGCTCACGTACAGCGTCGCTTTCCCGGCCGGCGAAACAACCGCGTCTATGTATATAAGCGTCGCCACCCAGCCGACGCCGAGCGAAGTAGCCAGGCGGGCAAAGGGGCCGTAAGCCACGGCCACCCCGGATGCCCCGCTCAATGGGTTGACCCAACTGGCCGCATTCGTGAGACGGTCCGGGTCCAGCGCGCCGATGTAAGCCGCTTGCAAAAGCAGGTAAACGACGGCGGCGATCAGCAACGACGAGATTACGGCCGTGGGTAAATGCTCCCTGGGCTGGCGCGCTTCGCCTCCGACCTGTACCGCCTGCTCGAACCCGAACAACGCCAGGACCAGCCCGCTGATCGGGATCGCCTTCAATATGCCCTCCACCCCAAAAGGCGAAAAACCGCCGGCGCTGTAGAAATTGGTGGTGTGAAAACTGGTGGCAGCCAGAGCGGCGACGGCGATGAGCGGCACCGCTATTTTCCAATAAACGGCGAGATGGTTGAGCCCGGCCAGGAACCGGATGCCGGCCAGGTTGAGCAGGGTGAAAAACACCATGAAGGCGATGGCGACCCCGACCCCCTTCTCGGTCAGGAGGCCCGAGCTGTTGACCAGCCCGCTCCACTGGGGTTCGAGATAGCTGATGGCGATCTCGGTCTCGATCGGCCCGATGGTCACGGCCTGGAGCCACGATGCCCATCCCGCCGCGAACCCGGCCAGCGGCCCGAAGCACAAGAAGGAGTACCGCGCCGTGCCTCCCGAGACCGGGTACGTGGCGGACAGTTCGCCGTAAACGAGGGCGATGAAGACCAGCATGAACGCCGCCACCGCCCAGGACACGAGAGAAGCCGCACCCGCCAACCGGGTGGCCAGAGGCCCGGCGACGAGCCACATCGCCCCGATTACGGAGCCGACGGAGAAGGCGGTCAGGGCGAACGGCCCGACCCGCCGTCCAAGGGTGCGCTGAGCCTTGTTCTCGATGGGCATGATGGCCGTGGGCAGGGGCTGGGTGGTAGTGCCGGCGCCATTCGACGTGGCGATTGGTGTAGCGGTAGACATGGCCTCCCCTAGAGTCCGGTCAGCGGTCAAAAGGTTACTGAGGGCGCGCGGCGGGCGCCGGTGCCTACATTACGACGCTTAAGAGGCGCCTGCCCGGAGGTGGGGGAGCCCCGGTTGGCGAGAGCGGCGTCCGCCACGTAGCTTCTTGGGCATGGATGCCAAGGTCGTGCTCTGCGACTTCGCCGAAGTCAGCGGGGGGAAGTTGTTCATTTCTGGTGCCGGCCTGGCGCTGCTCGCCAGCGGTACGCCGCAGCCGCCCTACCGCGTCAATATCACCCTCGCCGTGCTGGGGCTGATCACGCCGGAGGACACGGACTTACAGCACAAGATGACGATCGAGTTGGTGCACGTGGGCAGCACGGAGACCCGGGTCATGCTCTCAGATGAAGTCCCGGAGGGCGGGGACCAGGCCGACAGAGGCATGATCATCGCTTACTTCGTGGCCCCCCGGTCGCCCGAGATGTTGCCGAACGACGAGTGGAGCATGCCGATGGCGATCCCGCTGTTCGGCCTGGGCCTGCCGGACCTCGGCGCCTACTACTTCAGCGTGCGGGTCGACGGGCGAGAGATGGACCGGACCTCTTTCCGCGTTATGCCTCCTCAGCCGGCGCAGCCCATTGGCGGGGCGCCGGCGGCCGCGGGGCCGGCCGCCACGATGCCCGGCGGAGATGGCCGCGACAGCGGGCCAGGAGCTCAGGTGGCGGGAGAGCCACCGCTGTAACTGGGCCGCAGCCTGAGGAACAGGAAACTGTCTTCCTCCAGCACATGGGTCAAACGGAGTTCGAGCAACCGGGTAAAGGGCCGGCCGCGGTGCCCCGCAGTGCGTCCGGCCTCGCCAGTTGCCGACGGGCTACCGCCGTCGCCCAACTGGCCCCCGAGCAGCCCCTGGCCGGCATCCCCGGCCAGTTTGGGCGAGAGCGTCAGGCACAACTCATCGACGAGGCCGGCCGCCGTCAGGCCGGTGTTGAGCCCGGGGCCTCCTTCGCACAGGACGTGGTGCATCCCCCGTTTGGCCAGGGAGGCCAACGCCGCGGCCAGGTCAACCTCGCCTACGCCCGCCGTCAGGAGGTCGGCTGACCTGCCTGCCGTGCCCAGCGCCGCGGCGCCGGAGTCGACCGGAGCGACCACGATCGGCCGGGGGTCGCCTCCGCCGAACAGCGCCGCTCCCCAGTCGAGGCTCAGGGAGCGTGTCACTATGGCTATCGGGGGCACCGGGCGTTGACCTTTGGCTTGGCGCCGGCGCTGGACTTCGGCGGGCAGCCTGACGGGGCCGTAGTGCTCGGTCCGGGCTGTACCGGCGCCGACCAGTACCACGTCTGCGAGCGAACGAAGCACGGAGAACAGCAGTTTGTCCTCCGGGCCCCCGAGTGGGCCCGAGCGCCCGCCGTAGCTGGTGGCCCCATCAAGGGTGGAGATCATGTTGACCCTGACCATGGGCCGGCCCTTTGGCACCGGCAGGTCCCGGGAGTATGCCTCCACGAGGTCGACGTCTTCGCCCGGCTCCGGGAACAGCGACCTCAAAAGGGCTCCTTCGGGGTAGGTCTGGTTGCTCGGACGATACCTGGCACCGGAGGACGGCCCTTGACAACGGCACCGGAGTGCTGTCGCTCGGCTATGCCGCCGTATCGGCGAGCGCTCGGCCCATACCTGGTTCGTCCTCCACGAGACGCTCGCCTACGGCAATGTCCGCCACTACGACGGGTCGTGGACTGAGCACGGGTCTCTGGCGGGCGTGCCGGCAGAGCGTCGAGCGCCCCCGGTGCGTAGCCGGGACGCTCAGGTCGACAACTATAAAAAGGCTTGGCCAGCCGGCCCGCCGGGAGCCGTCGAGCCCAGGTAGCGGCCGCAGTTGTCGCAGTAGGTCAGGATCAAATCGACCTCGACGTCTTCCGGGTCGGTTGGCGCCGCGGCCAGGTTGATATACCGAAGGTGCCGCGCCAGCGGCCCCTGGCAATAAGGGCAAAATGGCGGTCTGGCTTCGGGCCACCGCCCCCGCCTCCCGCCACCCTCGCTCCACGTGCCCAAGCCACTCGGCATCGTGGCGGGGCCGGCGGCGAGGATCTCCATCACCCGCTCGCGCACCAACCCCAGGCCGGCACCCAGGCTGATGAGGACCTGTGCCGCCACTCCTTCGCCCTCGCGCACCAACCCGAGGAGGAGGTGCTCGGTGCCGATGTACTTGTGGCCGAGCTGGATCGCCTCTTTGAGCGATAGTTCCAGCACCTTCTTCGAGCGGGGTGTGAACGGAGGTGAGCCGGGGGCCGGAGAGGTGCCCCGGCCTACGGTCTCGCTCACCTTTTGCCGGACGGCCTCGAGCCGGATGTCAAGGGATGCCAGTGCCTTGGCCGCCACCCCCTCACCCTCCCGGAGGAGGCCAAGCAGGATGTGCTCGGTCCCGATGAAGTCATGGTCGAGCCGGCCCGCTTCCTCCTGGGCAAATACCAGGACCTTGCGGGCGCGGTCTGTGAACCGTTCGAACATTCAACCAGAAACGCTACGGCGCTTATGCGACGTACCGGCGCGGCGTACGATGGGCCGCGTGTTGAGCCCTGGCGAGGAAGAAACCGGAGAACGGGCAGTAGGCGGACCGGCGGCGGGAATTGCGTGGCCATGATCACCGTCGCCGAAGCGCGCCAGTTCGTCTTGTCGAGTTGCCGGCGGCTGTCACCGGTGCAGATCGAGACCGCCGATGCCCTCGGCCTGGTGCTGGCGGAGGCCGTCCGTTCGGAAAGCCCGGTGCCCCCCTTCGCCAACTCCTCCATGGACGGGTTCGCCCTGCGCTCCCAGAATGTGAAACAGAGCCCGGCCCGGCTGCGAGTCGTAGGTGAGGTCATGGCCGGGGACGACCCCGGCCCCCTCACCGTCGGTCAGGGGGAGGCGGTCCGCATCATGACCGGCGCTGTCATCCCGCCTGGGGCCGATGCCGTTTGCATGGTCGAGCACACCCGTGCGGACAACGGCTGGGTCGTAATAGAGGAGGCGGTCCGGCCCGGCAACAACATCCGGCTGGCCGGCGAAGATGTGGCGTCGGGCGCCGAGGTCTTCGCCTCCGGCGTCCGGCTCGGGCCGGCCCACATCGGGGTGTTGGCGAGCATCGGTGTGGACCGCGTCACGGTCTACCCCCGTCCGCGTGTCGGCGTGGCCTCCACCGGCGACGAGCTGGTGACGGCTGCAGGCCCTCTTCCCCCGGGCAAGATCCGTGACAGCAACCGGGCCTCACTGCTGGCCCGGTTGCGGGCCGACGGTTTCGTCGGCGTCGACCTGGGCCTGGTCCCTGACGAACCCGCCGCCCTGGCCAGGACTTTGCAAGACGCCGTCCAGAGCTGCAATGCCGTGCTCACCAGCGGCGGCGTCAGCGTCGGCGACCGTGACTTCGTAAAGCTGGTGCTGGAAGAACTCGGCGGCCAACATGCCCGCTGGTTGCAGGTGGCAGTGAGACCGGGGAAACCGTTCGCATTTTCCACCCTGCCACCCGACGGGGCGGCGGTTTTCGGCCTGCCCGGCAACCCCGTTTCCGCCCTTGTCTCCTACGAGGTCTTTGCCCGGCCCTCGTTGCGGCTGATGGCCGGCCACGCCAACCTGGACCGTCCCCGGCTGGCCGCCCTGGCCGAAGTCGGCCTCCCTCGTGAGCCGGACGGCAGGCTGCACCTGGCCCGGGTGCACGCCTTCACCCGGCCCGACGGCACTCTGGCCGTCCGTCCATCAGGCGGCCAGGGTTCACACCAGCTCCGCTCCCTGGCCGGGGCCAACGCCCTCGCCTTCCTCCCGGACGGTCCGGGCGTGGTAGCCGGAGAGCCGGTCGAGGTGATAGTCCTGGACCCGGACGAACTGGCGCCGGGCGACGACTAGTCCTTCGTTTCTCCGCTTTTTGGGGGCCCGCTGCTGCCTCGGCCGGGCCGGGCGGTACTCGAGGGCACGAAGCCGGCCTTCGCTTTCCACAGTTCCTCCCAGCTGCTGTTGCCGGGTTGGAACAAAGGCCGGAACCTCTCCACCGCCGCCGATGTCGGCACGGTGGCCTGGCTGGTGAGGGCTCCCGCGTAAACATCGTCGAGCTGGACTTCAGCACGTTCCTTGGCCTTTTCCGCCCTGGCCGCCTTGGCATCGGCTCTGGCCCCGGCGCGCTCGTCGGCCCGCACCCACATAAAGAAGACCGGGATCAAACCTATGAAAGTGGTTAGTTCTGTCGCCACCCAGAGCAGCGCCCCGCCCGAGTGGGTGCTGTTCAGTGAGTACATGGACGCGATAGGTGTCCGCAGGCTCATGATGGCGATCCCGAGGAAGGCCTCGAACGGCACCCCCAGGCTCAGGGCGGCCAGCCTGCTCCCGTAGCCCATCCGCCAGTGCACGATCGGGTCCAGCCCCACAATCGGCCACCAGTACAGGCAACCGCTGAGCAAGAAGCCCAGGTTGATGGCGTCCATGAGAGCCATGTGCTCCATGGCGTAATTGATGAGCGGGGTGAGGAAGAAGGCGAACATGGCCCCGAAGTAGAAGAACCAGACCACCACCGGGTAGGTGGCGATGGCGAAAGCGGGCGAGCGCAGAACGGTCAGCCATCTCTTCTTGGCCGCCCGGCTGGAGGACTGGAGCAGCAGGGTCGAGGGTGCGCCCAGGGCCAGGAGCGGCGGGGCCAAGACCATGAGCAGGAGGTGCTGGGTTACGTGGGCCTGGAAATACGAACCTGTGAACGTGGCCACGGGTGACTGCAGGGCCAGGTCGACGGTGACCAGCCCGGCCATGAAGGCCAGCGTCCGTGGCCAGGGCCAGCGGCGGCCCCGGGTGGCCAGCTGCCAGTCCGCTCTCAGGTACCAGTAGGCCAGGCCCACCACGGCCACCGCTACGGCGATCGAAAACGGGCCTGATTGCCATGCCGTAAGCGCCGTATGCAGGTTGAACGGCTCCGGTTTCATGCCTGGCATGGAGACCCCTTGGCGCACTGGCGACGTGAGTAGGCCATCAGCTCGAAGACCCGAACTGGACCGGCACGTCGAGGACCTGCCTCTTTACCCACGCGCTCGAGCCCGAGGACAGAGCCCAAACGGTCAGGACGACGTTGTGGACGGCCAAAGCGTCGATGGTCCCGCCGGGCAGGAAAGCGACGGTGGCGGTGGTCTGGGGCGGGGCCGGGAAATGTTCCCATACTGGCCTCGGCCCCGATGTGACAGCCAACTCCATCCGGCCGTCGGGGCTTGCGGTGAGGGCGAAGATACCGTCGCCCGCGGCTGACGCGGCCCCGAATGAAACGAGACGGCCGTTATTGCCCAGGCCGAGCGGGGCCGACGTTCGCCACTTGCCGTTCGAGCCCGCCCACGCCGCCACCAGGCTCGGTCCGGTCGCGGGAGCTCCCGTCACCCCCCGTGCCGCCGCGGTGAGGCCGAGGAGGGTGGCCAAGCCACCCTGGGCCGGCATCAGCCCGAGGACCTCGGCGCGGCCGGCGCGAGACGCCAGGTTGGGGCCGGAGAGCTTCCAGCTATGGCCGTTTTCCATGAATATCCCGGCCTCCCCCGGCCGCTGGCAGCTGGACCCGATCACGGCCGTGCTCGACAGGAACCCGACCGAAGTGATGGCGCTTGGGCTGCAAGCGCGCCCGGCCGGGGCGGAAGCGAGTGCCCTGGTGGTCGCCAGTGGCTGCCAGGAAGAGAGGTTGCCCGTACCGCGGACTACCTCTGCTCCGCCACGGCCTTCGACGACGGCCAGGGCGCGGCCGCCGGGCCCTAAGGCCAGTGCCCGGGGGCGAGACGCCAGGCCCTGGTCGAGCAACCCGTTGGACCACGAGCGCCCCGCGTTTGTGGTCGAGATGAGAGGTGAGAACGTCAGGTCGTTGGAAGGCCGGACGCCCACGACCAGGGCGTTGGCGCCGGCCGCCATCACCAGCCCGCCGTTGGTGGCGACGGCGGTGGCCTCGACGCGGTCGGACCAGGTCGAGGAACCGTCGGGCCGGAACATCAACTGCCAGAACGTATTGAGTGGCTGTTTCAGGTTGCCCATGGCCACCGTCGCCCACGTTCCCCCGCCGGCCTGGACGGAAGTGGCCAACGGCGTGGAGAACGCTGGCCCCGCCGCGCCGGCCCCGCCGGCTTGAGCACCGGCTGAGGAGGCCCCGCCAAGGCCGAAGATGAGTGTCGCCAAACCGGTGCCGGCAACGGCGGCTCGCCGGCCGGCCCGGTGCGGACCAACCCTCCTGGTAGTGGTGCTCGTCCTCATTTCCCTTTCAGCACATTGTTCAACGTCCCCGCCAGCGTGACCGCGAAAGACGACTCGGTCGCCCCCGTAGCCGGTCCGGGATCGGTGTCGAGGTCGTAGCGGATACGGCCCGACGGGTCGATGACGTCGGCGAACTCGCTGTGGTCGATCATCGCGCCGCCCGGCGCGTACTGGACCAGCGCCCCAGAGACCGCCAAGCGTGTTGCGGCTGCGGCCCCGTCCCGGTCAAGAACAGCCAGTTGGGAGTGGCCTGGAGGCCCTCCTGACGGTCGAACGCGGCGAGGTGATCGGTGCTGATATAGCGCGGGTTGGCGTCGACGGCTACGAGGTAGACGTTCCGGGCGCCGGCCCCGAGGACGCCGTCCGCCTGCCGGAACGCCTGGGCCAGTAGCGGGCTGGCATGCGGCCGTGCGGAACGCGTAAGCCGGGTTGGCGGTCAGCCGTTCGCGCCACCGGAGGCCGGCGACAGCCACCTCGCCATCGGGGACTCCGGTGGGAGCGGCGGCGAGGGCGGCGGCCGGCACCCTGGTGAAGGCCAGGTACCCGGCCCAGACCAGCACCACCGTGGGGACCATGCTGTTGGGGTCGGTGCCAACGCCGCCCATGAACCCGAGGTCCTGCACCAGTACCCAGCCGGCCAGGCAGAGCACCGTGCCGGCCATGGCGCCGGCCGGGTGGAGCCTGGCCGGCGCCTGGGGCGCGGCAAAGACGGCGCCTGCCGGCCGGCCTTGCTGGTGCTCGATGACAGCCCGGCGTAACTGAGCGGACCTCGAAATGCACCAGGTGGCCCCGACCAGCAGCACGATCAGTGCGACTACGAGGCCCTGGCGCAGCAATTCGTTGTAAAAGGCCGAGACGATGGTGGAGTTGTTCGTGTTGAGCCCTGTGCTCATTCCAGGCACGGTCCTTCAGTCTAAGGGCGCCTCTCCTCACTGGGCTATTCCGCCCCGGCATGAGCCGGCCACAGTGACGCCGTTGATGGGGCTCATTCCCAATAACGCGAAGGTCTCAGTAACATCCCTGGTCTGTGGATGCTGCGACGTGGACGGCCAAGTTCGCGACTGCCCTTGGCGTAGACGCGCCCTCCGAAAGCGAGGTCGGCGCTTTGCTTTCGCTGGCTTCGGTGGCGGCCAACGCCTCGGAGCGGACGGCAGCACCGGTGGCGTGCTGGTTGGCCGCCCGAGCCGGTCAGACGCCCGCCGAAGCCCTGGCCGCGGCCAGGGCCCTTTTCTCGACCGGCCCCAACTGACCCGGGAGGAGCGCTAATGGCAGCCAGGCGCAGGAAGGAAAAGCTCCTCAGCCCATCGTTGTGGGCCAGCCTGAAACCGTTCGGGATCGGCGAAACCAAACCCAACAACTACGGCTCCATCGTCGACGCGGTCGCAGAAAACCGGGACAACCTGGCTTATGCCTGGCGCATCCTGAACCACGGCGTGTGTGACGGTTGCGCCCTCGGGACGACGGGGATGACGGACTGGACCCTGGACCAGGTGCACCTGTGCAACGTGCGGCTGCGCCTGCTCCGCCTCAACACCGCCCCCGCCATGGACGCCGCCCTCCTGGCCGATGTGAGCCGGCTCGAGGGAAAAAGGAACACAGAGCTTCACAAACTTGGCCGGTTGCCGTACCCGATGTTGCGCCGGCAGGGCGATGCGGGCTTCAAGCGGGTCCACTGGGACGAAGCCATCGACCTCATCTCGAGACGGATCCGGGCCACCTCCCCCGAACGCCTGGCGGTCTACATGACCAGCCGGGGCCAACCCAATGAGAATTATTACGCTGTCCAAAAAGCGGCCCGGGCGCTCGGGACCAATTCGATCGACAGCGCGGCACGACTGTGCCACTCCCCGAGCACGCTGGCGCTCAAAGGGGCCGTTGGCGTCGCCGCCACCACGTGCAGCTATTCCGATCTGATCGGGACGGACCTCGTGGTCTTCATCGGCTCCAATGTGGCCGAGAACCAGCCGGTGATGATGAAATACCTTTATCACGCCCGGAAGGCGGGCACGAAGGTGGCCGTGGTGAACACCTACCGCGAGCCGGCGATGGAACGGTACTGGGTACCCTCCAACCTGGAGAGCGCCCTTTTCGGCACCAAGGTCACCGACCGCTTCTTCGACGTGAGCGTCGGTGGGGACATTGCCTTCCTGAACGGTGTCCTCAAGCACGTCCTTGAAAAGGGGTGGGAGGACAAGCTGTTCATAGACGGTTTCACCACCGGCTACCCCGAGGTGGTGGCCCAGCTGGCCGGCCAGAGCTGGGAGGCTCTGGAACGGGGCTCGGGAACCTCCCGTGAACAGATGCTCGGCTTGGCCACCATGGTTCACGAAGCCAAGACGGCCGTTTTCGTATGGAGCATGGGCGTAACCCAGCACAGCTTTGGTGAGGACGCGGTGCGGGCCATCGTCAACCTGGCCCTCTCGGGCGGCTACGTCGGCCGGGAAAAGTGCGGCTTGATGCCGGTCCGCGGCCATTCGGGCGTCCAGGGAGGGGCGGAGATGGGCGCCTACTCGACTGCGTTCCCCGGCGGCTCGGCCGTCAACGAGGAGAACGCCCGCCGTTTGTCTGAACACTGGGGGTTCCCCGTACCCGCCGGCCGAGGTCTCACCGCCCCCGAGATGGTCGACGCCGCCCACGAGGGGGACCTGGATGTGCTCCTTTCCTCCGGTGGGAACTTCCTCGAAGTGCTGCCCGACCCCGGGTACGTGAAGGCGGCCCTGGAACGGGTGCCCCTGCGCGTGCACCTCGACATCGTCCCTTCCGCCCAGATGCTGGTGGAACCGGCCGACACCGTTGTCTTGCTGCCCGTACAGACGCGGTACGAGATGGTGGGAGGGGTGACCGAGACTTCGACGGAGCGGCGGGTCATTTTCAGCCCGGAGATACGGGGCCCGAGGAACCCCGAAGCCCGGCCCGAGTGGGAGGTTTTCCTGGCACTGGCCCAACGGGCCAAACCCGAGCTGGCCAAACTGCTCCATTTCGACGGTACTCCCGCTATAAGGGACGAGATCGCCAGGGTCGTCCCCGACTACGCCCTGATCCGGACCCTGAACGAGGAGGGCGACCAGTTCCAATACGGGGGCCCGATGCTGTGCGCGGGGTGGAAGTTCCCGACGACCGATGGGAAGGCGCACTTCAACCCCGTCGCACCGCCGGCACGTGTCGTCCCCGAAGGCGCTTTTCTGGTGACGACCAGACGGGGACGCCAGTTCAACAGCATGGTGCAAGGCCGCCGTGACGAACATACGGGGGCTGTACGAAGTTCGGTGCTGATAAACGAGGCCGACGCGGTGGCCCACGGCGTCGAAGACGGCGCTCCGGTGGTCCTGCGCAGTGAGAGCGGCGAACTGGCCGGTACCGTCCTGATCGCCCCGGTGACCCCGGGGACACTGCAGGTCCACTGGCCCGAGGGCGAGGTATTGATAGACCGGAAAAAGCGTTCCCCGTCATCGGGTATTCCTGAGTACACGGCGATCGTCCGCCTCGACACCTCGGGCGTAGGACTCGGCGGCCAGTGAACGCTCGCCGGCCCTCGGCCACCACGCGTACGTCAACGTGGGTAGTGGGGGAGTCGGGCGCCCGGCAGGCCGACGACGTCCTGGCCACTGAAGAACCCCTGGAAATCCGGCTGGTTTATGGTCGCCGGCGCTACCCGGTGGCGGTGACCATGCGCACCCCGGGGGCTGATTTCGAGCTGGCGGTGGGGTTTTTGGTCAACGAAGGAGTGCTGAGGAGCCGGGCCCAGCTGGCCCGGGTGAGCTATTGCGTCGACCGAGACGTGGGCGAAGAACAGCGGTTCAACATCGTCAATGTCGAACTGTCTGCCGGCGCCGTGGCCGACCCGGCCGGCCCGCTTGACGCCGCCAGTCCGGCCCGTCCGGCCAGCCCGTTTGACGCCGCCGGTCCGGCCCGTCCGGCCGGCCCGTTTGACGCCGCTGGCGCCCTGGCCGTGCCCGACCTGGCCAGGTTGGAACGGCATTTCTCGATGACCAGCGCATGCGGCGTTTGTGGCAAGGCCACACTGGAAGACCTGCACCAGCGGGGCTACGCGCCCGTCCCGGCCGGGCCGGCGTTGCCGCCGGACATGTTGCGGTCCCTGCCGGACAAGCTGCGCCGGGCCCAGGCCCTCTTCGAGACCACAGGCGGCCTGCACGCCTCGGGGCTGTTCACCGGGGACGGAGTCCTGGTAGCCGTTCGGGAGGACGTCGGTCGCCACAATGCCATGGACAAGTTGGTGGGCTGGGCCTTCCTCCACGACAGGCTCCCGCTGACCGGCCATATCCTGTTGGTGAGCGGGCGCTCGAGCTTCGAACTGGTCCAGAAATCTTTGTCGGCCGGCGTGGCTGCTCTGTGCTCCGTATCGGCGCCGAGCAGCCTGGCCGTCGACCTGGCTCGAGAATTCGGGCTGACGCTCGTAGGTTTTCTCAGGGACGGGCGGTTCAACATCTACAGCGGGCCGGAGCGGGCCGGCGTGGGAATCGCGGCGGTGGGCCCGCGATAGGTGGGTTACGAGGCCGGCTGTGGGGCGCTGTAGGCTGACTGGATGAACCGGGTGGGCGAACCGCCTCTCGAGGGGACCGATGGGCGCAGCTGAAGGAGAGCGCCCGGCCATTTCCCCATCTTCTACACCGATGTCCTCGCCTGGGCCTGAAGATGCCGCCGGCCCTGTTGTCGTGCTGGACTACGGGGCTCAATACGCCCAGCTGATTGCCCGCAGGGTGCGTGAAGCCCGTGTCTACAGCGAGATCGTGCCTCATACGACGCCTGTGGCCGAAATAGTGGCCCGCCGCCCGACCGCGCTCGTACTTTCCGGCGGGCCCGAAAGCGTCTACGCCGAGGGTGCGCCTACGGCCGATCCGGCCCTTTTTTCCGCCGGCATTCCAGTGCTCGGGATCTGTTACGGGCTCCAGGCCATGGCCGTGGCGCTGGGCGGTGAAGTGGGCCGCACGGACAAAGGGGAGTTCGGGCGTACGGAGGCGAATACCGGCGCCGGATCCGAGCTTCTGAGCGGCCTGCCCTCCCGGCTCACGGTCTGGATGTCCCACCGGGACGCCGTCGTTCGGGCGCCCGCAGGTTTCCGCGGCACGGCGTCGACAGACGGGGCCGCCATTGCCGCCTTCGAGGACCCGGGCCGGCGTCTTTATGGGGTGCAGTGGCACCCCGAGGTGGTCCATTCCGAAATGGGCCAGCGCGTCATCGAGAATTTTCTACACCATTGTGCGGGGATTGCCCCCACCTGGACGACCGGCAACATCATCGAATCGTCCGTTAAAGCCATCGCCGCCACTGTCGGCAGCCATCCCGTGATTGCCGGCCTTTCGGGCGGGGTTGACTCCGCCGTGGCGGCTGCCCTCGTTCAGCGGGCCGTGGGCGACCAGTTGACGTGCGTGTTCGTGGACCACGGGTTCCTCCGCGAGGGCGAGCGGGAACAGGTCGAGCAGGACTACGTAAAAGCGACCGGCGTACGGCTGTACACCGTCGATGCGTCCCGCCGGTTCCTGGACGCCCTCGCCTCCTTGCCCGACCCCACCGACCCCGAGGCCAAGCGCAAGGCCATCGGCCGGGAGTTCATCAGGGTTTTCGAGGCCGCCGCCCACGAGATCGTCCGCGACGACGGCGGGGGAGCGGCGAGCGAGGTGCGCTTCCTTGTCCAGGGCACCCTTTACCCCGACGTCGTGGAGTCCGGCGGCGGCGAAGGGGCGGCCAACATCAAGAGCCACCACAACGTGGGGGGCCTCCCTGACGATCTTCGTTTCGAGCTCGTCGAGCCGCTCCGGAGGCTGTTCAAGGACGAGGTGAGGACCGTCGGTGAGGAACTGGGCCTGCCGAAGGAAACCGTCTGGCGGCAACCCTTCCCGGGGCCGGGGTTGGCCATCCGGATAATCGGGGCGGTCACGGAGGAACGTTTGCGGGTCCTCCGCCGGGCTGACGCCGTCGTGAGGGAGGAACTGTCGAGGGCCGGCCTCGACCGGGAAATCTGGCAGTGCCCGGTCGTCCTGCTCGCCGACATACGTTCCGTCGGGGTCCAGGGGGACGGCCGGACCTACGGACACCCCATTGTCCTGCGCCCGGTGAGCAGCGAGGACGCTATGACGGCGGACTTCTCCCGTTTGCCCTACGACCTGCTGGCCCGGATTTCCACCCGGATAACCAATGAGGTGGAGGAGGTAAACCGGGTGGTGCTCGACGTAACGAGCAAACCCCCGGGCACCATCGAATGGGAATAGCCCGGGGCCCTCTAGCGACCGGTGGTGCGCGACGTGCGGGCGAACCCCAGGGCGCCATCCGGTGGGAATAACCGGGGCCTCTAAGCGACCGGTCGTGCCCGATGTGCGGCCTAACTCCCCGGGCGCCATCCGGCGGGAATAACGAGGGGCCCCTCCGCTGCAAATCTTTGCCCCAGGATAACGATACGAACACCTGGCGCGCAAAGGTTTTCGTGGTGTAGCGAGCTGAGCCCGGCAACCTCGTTCGTGGAACAACCCCTCGGGTTGCCGGCGCAGCCCCGGGCCCACTTCAATGCAGATGGCAGGCGTCGAAAACTGCAACTAGCGGCGCCAACAGGCCGAAGCAAGTAGGTACTTTTACCCAAGAGGGGGGCACCCTTAGCAGTTATCTACGGATAACGGATAAAAGTCCATACAGGCGGGCCGACACCGTCGATAAATGCACAAAGCGAGCGCTCTGAGTCGGGGTAAAGCGGGACTTTTATCGCCCTTCAGGGACAGAGCCTATTTTGTAGCAGGGCCTATTAGTCGCAGGCCGCGCACAGCTCGACCGGCCCCGTTCGCCTTTCCTGCTCCACCTGCGCCTTCGCCCTGCGGGCTGTTATCCCGAGGCGCAGTGCGACCAGGACGGCCAGCCCGGCTACGACCGCTCCGGCGAGCATGGCCGCCCTGTCGCCGCTCACGTCGGTGGCCCCGTGCCCATGGTTGACCGCCAGCACGATCGCTGGCAGCAGGGCTGCACCCACGGCGGCCCCGATCTGGCGGCTGGTGTTGATGGCACCGCCCACAAAGCCCTGGTCGCTGTCGGCCATGCCGTTTGTGGCCGTTATCATGCTGACGTAGGCCGCCCCGGCGGTGCCGAAACCGACGAGCGTGACAGCGGCGAGCACGGGGCTGAAGCCGCCGCTACCGGGCAGTTGGGTCAAGATGAGGAACCCGACCATGGCCGCCGTGCCGGTGAGCACCGTCAAGCGCTGGAGCCCGAGACGGCGCATCAGCCGGGCACCGAAAATGCCGGCCGCGAACCCGATCACGCCCTGAGGCGCAACCACCAATCCGCTGACAAGCGGCGAGTCGTGAAGGACCTGCTGCAGGTAGAGGGAAAGGACCAGCAACTCGCCGCCGTTCCATAGCCCGACGAGGACCATCATCAAGCTGGCGCTGCGCAGCCCCGGCAACTGCAGGAGCCTCAACGGGACCAGGGGGTCAGAATGGCGGCGCTCCACCCAGACGAAGGCCGTGGCGCCTACCGCCGCGAGGGCCAGCGCGGCCATCACAACGGGCGAGAGCAATCCCTTCGGCCCTGCCTCCGAGACGGCCAGGACCAGTAGCGCAATGGAGAACGTGATCAGAACGGCGCCGCCGAGGTCGAGACGGCGTTGGCGGCCGGACAGGCGTGACTCGGCCAGCAGCCGAGGGGCCAGGAAGACCGCCACCAGTCCCACGGGGACGTTGACCAGGAAGACGGCCCGCCAACTTGTGAGCTGCACCAGGACGCCGCCGAGGACCTGGCCGGCAACAAAGCCGACTGACGCGGTGGCGCCGTAGGCGCCAAGCGCTCGGGCGCGCGCCTGGCCCTCAGTGAAGCCGGTAGTTATGAGCGACAGCGCCGCCGGCGCCACCATGGCTGCTCCCGCCCCCTGTACCAGCCGGGCCGCAACGAGCAATACGGGATCCTGGGCCAACCCTCCCGCCAGTGACGCCAGGGTGAAGATCAGCATCCCGCTCCTGAAAAGCCGGCGCCGCCCGTAGAGGTCGGCGGCTCGGCCACCCAGGACCAGGAGGCCGCCGAAGGTGATGGCGTAGCCCGTGACGACCCATTGGACCGATGAGGCGTCGAAGTGGAGTTCGCGTTCGATCGATGCCAGCGCCACGTTTACGATGCTGAAATCGAGGACCACCATGAAAACGGCCGTGAGGATGAGGGCCAGGGGAAGGCGCCCGTACCCGTCCGCACCGGAGCCGGGGGGACCGGAACCACGTGGAGCCGAGCGGGGCGCAGCGGGGGTGCCGGCAATGGCGCGGCCCGTAGTGGCGCGGCCCGTAGTGGCGCGGCCCGTCGTGGCGGGGTCTGTAATGGATGGGCCTGTAACGGCTGGGCCTCTAATGACTGGGCCAGCCGTGGAGGTGCCGGACGCGGAGAGGCCGGCGTTGGACTTGCCGCTACCGGACCCCGTCCACTCCACCATGTTGTCGTTAGCCCTGCCCTTCGGCCCCGCATTCGCCCTCATGTGCCCGTCAACTCCGTTACAAATACGATACGATTCGTTTCGATACCTTAACACATCCTGCAACCCCGGAGGAACTCGACATTATTCCGGACAGCAAGGACCTGCCTCGTGCCGTTGGG
>DATJUH010000495.1:0-4869 GCA_035502515.1 Acidimicrobiales bacterium | reverse complement strand
AGCAGCTACCGCAAGCTGCGGCGTAAATGCCTTATTGGCGTTTATGGTTTTCCCAGTTGTTTTACGTGGCATCCGGGGACCACGGCTCGCTTCTCTCGGGTCGACAGCCAAAGTCGAAACCTGTCACCCCCATGTCAATGTGCTGAGCCCTCCATTGTACCGGATGGCCAGCTCGGGCCGCCTCGGAGCTCCGGGCCACTATCCCAGCCGAGCGTCACCGCTCTTACGGTTCGGGCTGGCGCTCCTCCGTCGCCGGGCTGTCGAGCCGTGTCGGCATCTTCGCCACATCTAACGGGAGGTGGAGCCCCTGGTTGCTACGACGTGTAGAGCTCAACCTACAACCAGTGGTCGGTGAGCGGCTTTTCCCCGTTGCCGCCACTGGCTTTGGTGACCTTTGCGCGCTGGTGTAACGATAAGAGCACCTGGCGCGCACAAGTAAGGGACCTCGCGGCCGCGCCCCGTCGTCGTCGAGAAGTCGGGAAAAGAGCGCACGCTGCGCGGTCGCAAACTCGCCGGGCGTCCAAAATACAGGGTCTCTTTCATCAGCAGATCCACGACGCCCACGCCGGTTCCTGTCCCGTTGGCAGCCAGGGCCGGCCGGGATGCCGTCTCAGCCGAAACCGGGCGCCAGTCGGAAAGGCCCGCCGCTCGCCGCTCCGCCGCTTGGCCGGTCGGCCGGCGGCGCTTCGCCGGTCGCCGCTTGGCCGGTCGCCGCCCGGCGGCTGCTCAGGGAGGCTGCTCAGGGAGGCTGCTCAGGCGGGGTGCCCAGGCGAGCTGCTCAGGCGGGGTGCTCAGGCGAGCTGCTCAG
The DNA here is from genome assembly GCA_035502515.1 of Acidimicrobiales bacterium. GTDB lineage: Bacteria > Actinomycetota > Acidimicrobiia > Acidimicrobiales > Palsa-688 > Fen-671. The sequence continues at coordinate 4,061 of DATJUH010000495.1, read as the reverse complement.
GCGAGCTGCTCAGGCGTACCCGGACGAGGCCGTAGCCGGCGGCCACAACGCGCCCCACGTGCGGCGCGGCACCGGGGTGCCCCGGGAGACCATGGCCGCTACATCTGCGGCGAGGATGACACCAACCGTGGCGTCGTGATCGACGACGGCCAGGGCGGCCCCAGGCCGCCCGGCCATGGACAACGCCGGCTGGTAGGGGGTCAACGGTGGCGGGCCCCCAGGCGCCGGAGGCGCCAACGGCAGAGCCACGTCCTGAGCCCTGACCGAGCCCTGAATGCGGGGCGGGACCGCCGCCAGCTGCTGGGCTGTCACCACGCCCTTCCATTCCCCGCCGCCCCAAGCTTCGAGCAGGAAGGCCGCCTCCGGGAACCGGTTGACCCACTCGTTCCAAAAGGCGCTCACGGTCAACCACCCGGGGGCTAGAACAGCCGGCCGCATGATGTCGGAAACCTGAGCCTCGCCCAGGACATGCTGCGCCCGGCCGGCGAGTTGTTCCCTCCGGGAGGACGAGATCACGAACCAGCCCATCAACAACAGGACAAGCCCGTCCACGGCGTCGCCCTCTTCAAAGCCGAGTAGGCCCAGGACCGAACACGCCGCCCCCAGGACCATGCCGGCTCCGGCGGCCAGCCGCGTCGCCAGCCAGCGGTTCCTCGTCACCGACCACATCAGCCCGTGCAGCACCCGGCCGCCGTCCAGGGGCGATGCCGGCAACAGGTTGAAAGCCCCGAGCAACAAGTTGATCAACCCCAGCCAGCGCAATGACCCGGCCGCCAATCCCCACCCGGCATTTTGCGTGACCCAGGCGAAGAAGAAGGACAACGCTCCGACGACCCCACTGGCCAGGGGACCGACCAGTGCCACCACCAGTTCCGTCGAAGGCTTGCCATTGTCGCCCTCGATCCGTGTCACGCCACCCATGAACCACAGGGTGATGCCGTCGACGTGCAGGCCCGCCCGCTTGGCTGCAACTGCATGGGCCACCTCGTGCACCAGCACGCCCACCAGCAGCGCCACTGCCGTGAACACGGCGGCCAGCCAGTACTCGTTCTGCGTGTAACCGCCGACGTCTGCCGGTAGGCGGGAAGTGGCCAGGAAGTAGGCGACGATCCCGGCCAGGGCAAACAGGCTCCAGTTAGCGCCCACCTTGACCCCGACCAGCCGCCCCAACTTCAAACTGTCATTCACCGCTGCCGGCTCCTCGTGTTGCCTTTCAACTACTTCAGTACAACATCATCCGTCTTAGCAGACTTCCCTGGGCCCATCCTGTGCGCATTCTTAAGCGTTGCTAGTAGGGACCGGTTTGTTTACCTGCCTCACCGCCGCCCTGCCCCCCGCCGGTGCGCCGCCATTTCACGGCGAGCTTCCATGTCGGCCTCGCGTGCGGCGATGGCATGTCGCTTGTCGTACGCCCGTCTCCCTCTGGCCAGGGCGAGCTCGACCTTTACCCGCCCGTCTTTGAAGTAGGCCGAGAGCGGCACCAATGTCAGTGGCCCCTGCTGCGTCTGGCGCGCCAGTTCCTCGATCTGGCGCCGGTGCAGCAGCAGCTTGCGGGAACGGTCGGGGTCGGCGTAGCCGAAGCCGCTCGAATAGGCGTAAGGCGAAATGTGCATACCGTGCAGCCACACCTCACCGTCTTGGACCCTGGCGAAGGCGTCACGCAGCTGCACTCTTCCCTCCCTGAACGACTTGACCTCGCCGCCGACCAGGACGATCCCGGCCTCGTAAGTGTCCAGGATGTCGAAGTCGTGCCGCGCCCGCCGGTTCTGGGCGACGAGGGCGCGACCGGGAGCCGCCTTAGGAGTCATGAAGACCGGTCATCAGTCGTGGGCATCAGGATGTCCCGGAGCCTACCTACACGCCCGCGACCGTGACTGCGGTGGTCGAGGGTGTGTGAGCGGCTCTGGGGCAGTTCAGGGTAGCGTCCTGGCGTGCTCTCGTTGCCCGTTCCGCTGTGGGAGCGAGTGGTCGCCCATTGCCTGGACGGCCTGCCACTGGAGGCATGTGGGATGTTGGCCGGTCGCGATGAGGAGGTCCATGAGGTCTACCCGACGGCGAACGCCGCCCGGTCGGCCCGCCTCTACACCGTCGAGCCGCTTGACCTGCTTCGCGCCGACCGCGCCGCCGAGGCCGCCGGGTTGTCCCTCATCGGCGTCTGGCACTCCCACACGCACACCGCCGCTTATCCCTCGCCCACAGACATCGGCCAGGCCCCCGACCCGGACTGGCACTACGTGCTCGTGTCGCTCAGTGACAGTGAGCCGGTCCTGCGCAGTTACCGGATCGTGGCCGGCCGGCCAGAGGAGGAGCCAGTCGTCACACCCCCTTGACCCGGCCGATACCCTACAATGGTGACAAGGTAGGTCGGGTTTGGGCTCGGCCTGTTGTCTACTGGGCTCGACGTTGGGAGAAGCCGTGACCGTCGAAGTGCGTGTGCCGAACATCCTGCGACCTAACGCGGGGGGCGAGGCGTCAGTCAAGGCTGAGGGGGAAACCGTCGGCGAAGTGTTCGAAGACCTGGTCGGCAAGTACCCGGGGTTGCGGGGTTCTCTGCTCACCCCCGAAGGAGAGATGCACCGGCACCTGAACGTGTTCGTGAACGATGACGACGTCCGCTACCTGGGCAAGCTCGACGCCAAGGTGGGTGAAGGCGACGTTGTGACGCTGATGCCCGCCGTGGCCGGGGGGTGACCGTGGCCCGCTACGACAACGTCCTCGACACGATAGGCAATACGCCGCTGGTCGAGATCAGCGAGCTGAGCCCGAACCCCCGGGCGCGGGTGCTGATAAAGCTCGAGGGGCTCAACCCGGGAGGCTCGGTGAAGGACCGGGCGGCCAAGTCGATGATCGAGGAGGCGGAGAAAAATGGCAACCTTCGCCCGGGCCAGCGCATTCTCGAGTCGTCCTCCGGTAATACGGCAGCCGGTTTGGCCATGATCGCCAGGGTGAAGGGTTACCCCTTTACCGTTGTCGTGCCCGAGAACGTCTCTCTGGAACGCATGAAGCTGCTTCAGGTATTTGGGGCCGAGATAATCAATTCTCCGGCGGCCGAGGGCTCCAACGGCGCCATGCGTCGTGCCCAGGCATTGGCCCGAGAACACCCGGACTGGTGGTTCTCTTATCAGTACGGCAACCCGGCCAACCCCAAGGCGCATTACGAAGGTACCGGCCCCGAGATTTGGCGAGATTGCCCGGAAGTCACGCATTTCGTGGCCGGGCTCGGTACCGCGGGGACGATTATCGGTGTTGGCAGCTTTCTCAAGGAACGAAACCCGGCCGTCAGCGTCTGGGCCGTTCAGCCGCCGGCGGGCGAAACTGTGGAGGGGCTCAAAAGCCTCGACGAAGGGTTTATCCCGCCGGTATTTTCCGATAATGACGGTTATTCGCTCCTCGACCGCAGCCGTGTCGTCGGGCCCAGGGACAGCATCGAGTGGGTGCGGCGGTTGGCGGACGTCGGGATCTTCGCCGGGATATCGACCGGGGCGGCCATGGCCGGTGTGGCCCGCTGCGCTTCGGAGATAGACGAGGGCACGATCGTCACCGTGTCACCCGACGGCGGTTGGAAATACCTGTCCACCGATGTGTGGACGGGCGACCTGGACGATGTCGCCGACCGGGCCCGGCACGAGCTGTACTTTTGAGCCAAACCGTCTGAGCCAGCCTGTCTGAGCCAAACCGGCCGGCCATCTCCAGTCCCCGGTGCAGCCGCGCCCGTCGCGTAGGCTCGCCTCGGTATGGACGACCGGCCCATCGGCATGTTCGACAGCGGCTTTGGCGGGCTTACCGTGGCCAAGGCACTGACCGACCTCTTGCCGTCCGAGGACCTCGTGTACGTCGGGGATTCGGGACGCTACCCGTACGGGCCGCGGAGCCTCGACGAAGTACGCAATTTTGCCGCCCAGATCACGAGGAAACTGGTCGAGGCGCACGACGTGAAACTGGTGGTGGTGGCCTGCAATACCGCTACGGCTGCCGCTTTGGAGATGCTGCGCTTCGATTTCGACGTCCCCCTGGTGGGGGTGATCGACCCCGGTGTCCGGGCGTTGCTTTCGGTCACCCGG
>DATJUH010000494.1:0-6476 GCA_035502515.1 Acidimicrobiales bacterium | reverse complement strand
GTCCTCCCTCGCGCCGTACTCCCTCCCGTCGGCATCCCGGGGCCTGTCATCGCGCGACCCGTCATCCCTCTGCGCGCAAGCTCTCGTCCCGCAGCCTCACCGCGGCCGCCTTTCCCTGGAACCTCAGCCCCGCTGCCCCTTGCCCGGCTGTACCTTGATCCGCCCTTCCTCGCGCTCCCGCCCCTTACCCGGCTGTACCTTGGACCGCCTTCCCTCGGTCTAGGACTCTTTTGCTTGGGACCTTGCTGCCGCCGTCCGATCGACCTACTCTCGCGCCGCCGCCCGCCGTCCCTTATCTGACCGTCCCTCACCCGACCTCGGTCTGTCCGGCCCTCTTGGTCCGCGGTCGCGCGCGGGCACCGAATCCCCATCCTTAGACACCAACCCTCCGGCAGCGGGTCGACGGAAAGGCCGTCACGGGCCGCATGTAGGTGCCCCCGCTCCTATCTCCTCCCAAGCCGAGGTGCCTTAGCAGTTTGCTGGCCCATGGGACGATGAGGCGTTGCGGGGCACTGCGCGGCTACGTGCGGCGGCTAGAACGGCGTCGGTCTCGAGCCGACGAGTCCTGGTGCCTGTTACGAGGCATCGCCTCCGGACGCACACAGGACCGATGGCGCCAGCAGTGCTTGGACGTGGAGCCATAGGGCGCGTGATTCGAGATCGGGCCTGCTGCCCTACGGCGAGAATGTGCCCACTGATACTTCCGACCGTGCTCCCGGGTGGCATCGGGCGGGTCAGGAGTCGAGGGGCGTCGCGTCGCCATGATCCCATGTCAAACGGCGGGGAGGACTCGCGGGAGTTCTTGGACGGGGCTAGCGTGCGTCGGCTGGTGATCCTGGGCCTGGCGGGAGATCGGTCCTTCGTCCTTGAGCCGCAACCGGGAGGCTTCACGCCACCGATGTGGCGGTACTGCGGTGGGCAAGGCATGCGACAGGCTCTCCCCCGTGCCGATGTCGCTTCGTTTCACGTGAAACCGGTTCGGGAGGCGTGAGTCCATTAGACTGACCTTCCCGGGTCCGAGAAGATGTCGCGAACCTAAATACGCACGCAGGGAGACGCAGTGGCACCGCAACGACGAGGTCTTGGCAAGGGACTCGGGGCGCTCATTCCAGAGGCTCAGGGGCCGGCCGCTACCCACGGGGAGTCCTCGCCATCCAATCGGCCCGCCTCCGCCGGTCCGTCCGGGACGTCTAATCGTGCGACCGGGGCCTTCAGTGTTGTGCCGGTTGACGACTCGCTTCAGGGTCCGGCCGGTCCGGGGAACGAGCCGGAACTGCGCCAGGTCGCCGGGGCGTACTTCGAAGAGGTCCCCATCGGTGCCATCTCACCGAACGCGCGGCAGCCTCGCCAGACCTTCGACGAGGATGCCCTCGACGAGCTGTCCGCCTCCATTACCGAGGTCGGCTTGCTGCAGCCGGTCGTAGTCCGCAGCCTCGGCAATGGACAGTATGAGCTCATCATGGGCGAGCGCCGCTGGCGTGCGTCCCAGCGCGCCGGGCTGGATGTCATTCCGGCGATCGTCCGGGAGACCCAGGACGATGCCATGCTCCGCGATGCGTTGATGGAGAACATCCACCGGCAGCAGCTCGACCCCCTTGAGGAGGCAGCGGCGTACCAGCAGCTGCTCGATGATTTCGGGGCGACGCATGAGCAGCTGGCCAAGAAGATCGGCCGGTCCCGCCCGCACATCAGCAACACGCTCCGGCTGCTCAATCTCCCGCCGGCCGTCCAGAAGCGCGTCGCGGCTGGAGTCATCAGCGCCGGGCATGCCCGCGCCCTGCTGTCCATCGAGGACCCGCAGGCCCAGGAGCGTCTCGCCCAGCGCATCGTGGCCGAGGGCCTTTCTGTACGCGCGGTCGAGGAGATTGTCGCCGTCAGGGACGACATACCAGCCAAGCCGAGCAGGAAGGCTCCGGGCAACCGGCCAGTCGCCCCGGCCTTGCGCGTCCTCGCCGACCGGCTGTCCGACCGTTTCGAGACTCGCGTCAAGGTGGAGCTCGGTCGCAGCAAGGGCAAGATCACCGTCGAGTTTGCCACGATCGATGACCTGGAGCGGATCGTCAAGTCGATGGCTCCAGAGGATGCGGCCACCAAGACCAACGAGGCCTGACTCCAGCCCGGCCGACGGTGACTGGGAGGATCCGGGAGCCGCTCGAGCTGAGCTCGGCCGATCGTTGCCCGGTTCACCCCCATGACGGACGAAGAACCGGCCGCGCTCCGGTACGCAGTGGCCTCCAGCGAGGCGGCGATCGATTCCAGCCGGACTCAACACCCCGCTTACGTCGGGCCTCACCTGCTCGTGATCGCGGATGGCACCCGGCACATGTCGAGTCCGGGCAGCGCCAGCGCGATCGCCGTCGAGAGGCTCCGTCGGCTCGATACCCCTACCGCCGCCTCGGATATGACCGCCAGTCTGGAAGGTGGCATCGGGGGAATCCGGGAGACCTTCGCCGAGCTCCTCGCGGCCAATCGCGGCTGGGACATGACTCTGGCCATGGTCACGGCCAGGCTGTGGCGGGGCACCCATGCCGCCATCGCGCGCATCGGCAGCACGGGTGCGTACCTGCTGCGGGGCGGCGATCTCAGGCGGCTGCCCCGCAGCCACACCTCGGCTCGGTCCTTCTCGAGGGAGTCGCGATACAGCCTGACGAGCTCGGCTCCGATCGCTGGCATACCGACATCCTCGTCCGCTGGCTGGATTGGAAGCCTGGAGAACCCGCCGACATCATGCTGCATGAAGCGGAGCCAAGGGACCGCTACCGCCTCAGCACGAACGCCGACCGCATCGGCACCTAACCAAGATGCTGTCAAGGTAGGTTGACAACTCTGCGACGACGGCAGACTTCCGGCAAGCGGGGCGGATGCGGCCGACCAGGAAACAGCCGAACACAGGCCTCCTACCTGTGCAAACGCGAACGAGGCCGAGGAGCGGGAGTCCCAGCGGCGGCGGCGGTATGCCACGCGGGGCCGCGAGCGCAGGATGGCTCTGATACAAGCAAAAAATATAGCGGCGGTGCCGGTATATGCCGGCGCCGCCGCTTGAGGAATATAGAAAGAGGCGCTACATGGCCGCTGAGCGCATGGCGAGCTCGCGGGCCGCCTCTGCATAAGCAAGGGCTCCGCTTGAGGCTGGGTCGTAGGTGATCACCGACTGGCCATAGCTCGGCGCCTCGGATACGCGAACGCTGCGGGGAATGATCGTCTGCAGTACGACCTCGCCGAAGTGCGAGCGAACGTCGTCGGCCACCTGGGTCGCGAGGCGAGTCCGGCCGTCATACATCGTCAGCAGGATCGTCGAGATCCGCAGCTGGTTATTGAGGTGGCCCCGAACCAGCTCGACCGTGCGGAGCAGTTGCTCGAGTCCCTCAAGCGCGTAGTACTCGCACTGGATCGGGATGAGCACTTCCTCCGCGGCCACGAGCGCGTTGACCGTCAGCAAGCCCAGTGAGGGCGGGCAGTCGATCAGCACGTAGTCCAGGTTGGACATGTCCAGCGACTGGATCGCCCGGGATAGCCGTTGCTCCCTGGCGACTAGGGGGACGAGCTCGATCTCCGCGCCGGCGAGGTCGATGGTGGCCGGGGCGCACGACAGTCCCGGCATATCTGGCACCGGAACGACGATCTCTGACAGCGGTCGCTCTTCGACGAGGGCGTTGTAGACGGAGTCGACGCCGACGTGGTGTTCCACGTCCAGGGCGGTCGACGCGTTCCCCTGCGGGTCGAGGTCCACAACCAGCACACGGGAGCCATGCTGGGAGAGGCTGGCCGCCAGGTTGACGGCCGTCGTCGTCTTGCCGACGCCGCCCTTCTGGTTGGCGATCGTCATGATCCGGCACCGGCTTGGCCGGGGCCAGTCCTCTCGCCCCTTGACGCTGCCACGAACTCCGACGGCTGCCTCGGCGGCCTGCCCTATCGGCGTGTCCGCAGGGTTGGCCCGGACATCCGGCACGACCACCTCCGCATTGACTGAGACGAGGGGCGGGATGTTGTCTCCGGCTCCCCCCGGTCCTGGTGTTCCATGTGAAACCGCGGCAGACAGGGCCTGCCGCACCCGCTCCGAACCCGGAATGGTCGACGCGTCCTGACTGTCCAACAGCATACCTCTCGACGTCTCACCCTCCTGAGAAGGCAAATGCACAGGCTCCGTCGAGCCACGAAGGGGGGCACTGGCCACTTCCGCTCGATGTCCGGGCCATCCGAGTCCGGCATCACCTGCGAATGGACCCGCTGACCCCCCGTTAGGCCATCCCAGGCCGTCTGCGGTGGGCACGAGCCTGCTCCTCTCGACCGCGTCCTGACATGACAACGCGGACAACCGTGGTCTCAGGTAGCACCTTATCCTGACCGACGTGTCGGATCTCGGCTCTCCGCGCCCCAAGTCGCTTCAATACGGGCTGGGCAGCCACGAGTTCCTCCTCGGCGGACTGCCCCTTGATCGCCAGGATGACCCCATCCGGCCCAAGCAGCCCCGTCGCCCAGCCCGCCAGCTTGTCCAGCGGAGCGACGGCACGCGCCGTCACTACGTCTGCCCGAAGCTTTCCGGACAATTCCTCGGCTCGCCCGCGTACCACCGAGGTATTGGCCATGCCCAACGATTCCACGCACTCTTGCAGGAAGCTCACCCGTCGCAGCATCGGCTCAAGCAAGATCACTTCCAGCTGTGGCCTGACCAAAGCTAGAACGATGCCAGGGAGTCCCGCACCGCTCCCGATGTCGACAAGCTGCCCGGCTGGGGGTAGCAACTCGGCTACGACGGCGCAGTTCAGTAGGTGCCGGTCCCATAGGCGGGGCGTCTCACGCGGGCCGATCAGGCCTCGGGTGACTCCCTCGGTGGCCAGCAGAGCGGCGAAATCCCGCGCCTTGTCGAGGGCAGCGCCAAAGACCTCGGTGGCCGTCGGCGGGGCAGGCGGCACCGTTAGTAGACGCTGCTGCCCCGCCTCGGTCATCTCAAAGGGTTCCTCAGCCGACAGGGAAGACCACGACCCGGCGGTGTGGTTCCTCACCCTCCGACTCGCTGCGCAGCCCGGCGACGGCCACGGCGTCGTGAATGATCTTGCGCTCGAACGGTGACATCGGGGCTAGCTTCTTCGGCTCGCCAGTCCTGGCCACTTCATCCGCCACCGAACGGCCAAGCTCGGCCAGCTCTGAGCGACGGCGGGCCCGGAAGCCGCCGACGTCCAGCATCAGCCGGGCACGCACGCCCGTCTGACGGTGGACCGCAAGGCGGGTGAGCTCCTGGAGCGCCTCTAGAACCTCTCCGTCGTCGCCGACGAGCTCATCGAGGGTTGCGCCCACCACGGAGACCACCGCACGGTCGCCCTCGACGTCCATGTCGATGTCTCCGTCAAGGTCGGCGATGTCCAGCAGGCCTTCGATGTAGTCGGCCGCGATCTCGCCTTCCTGCTCAAGCAGGTTCAGCTCGTCCTCGTCGACTGGGCCGCCGTCTTCCTCGTCGTCCTCGTCTTCGTCGTCCTCATCGTCACCCTCGTCATCGTCGGCTTCGCCTTCGATGTCTTCAGAGACAACGTCCTCTGAGTCGGCGTCATCATCGAGGTCGTCGAGGTCGTCGTCGTCCTCGAACTCGTCCTCGAGGTCCTCGTCGTCTGGCTCCAGGTCAGCGACGTCCGAAAGCCCGTCCTCGGTATCTACCACCGCGCCGAACCCCTCACCGGGAACATCCCCCACAGTCGCTCACCTCTTGCCTGAACGCTTGCTGCGTGTCTGCCGGACCGGCTGCTGCCGGACAGTTACCTTCTCGGCTTCTTCTTCCGGCTCTGGAGCCGGCTTGCTCTTGCCGAACAGTCGTCCAAGCCCGCCACTTTGAGCTGAGGACGCACCGTTGGCCGGAGCGGAAGAGCCGTTTACGCCTGACTGACTGGCCTGCGCAGGGGCGCGCTTGGCGGCGGCCCCGGCCTTGGCGGCCGGGCCGGACGCCTTGGCGGCCGTCCCAGCGGTAGCGGGCACATCCTCGGCGACTTCCTCAGAAGCCGGACGCTGGGCCTGGCCAGCCTGGCCCCGAGCGGGCTGGGCGCCCTTGGTCGCCTGGGCCGGCTTGGCCGCCTGCTGACCGGCGGGCCGGGCCGTGCCCGCGGGCCGGGCCGTACGGGTAGTGGTCGTGGACGGCCTGGTTCCGGTGCCGCCCGCCGCACCGGGCTTGGCGGGCGCGGTCTTGCTGGCGCCGACTGCCTTGCCGGGGGCGGGCCTGGTCGGCGCAGCGCTCTTGCTCGCGGTCGTGGCGGTGCGGGTCCCCGTGGCCGGGGCGGTGGCCGCACCGGCCGTGGTGCTGCCCACGACGGGGAGGTTACGGAACAGGAAGTACTGCTGGCCGAATGTCCACAGGTTGTTGGAAACCCAGTAGATAACCAGGCCGAACGCCCAGTACAGGCCGGACAGGGCGAACAGCGGCGCGATGTAGGCCATCAGCTTCTGGGACTGCGCCATCGGGTTGTCCGGGTCCACAGGCCCCTGCTGCATCA
>DATJUH010000493.1:0-4510 GCA_035502515.1 Acidimicrobiales bacterium | reverse complement strand
AGCACCAGGATCCTTGGCGCATTCCCCAGTGCGGGAGCCCAAAAGTAAGACAAATTGGGCTCCCGCCGGCAGAACTCCCTAAGGAGAACGGCTTCTTTATGAGCTGGAGTAACTGGCGACGACGTGCAGGCCGGCTGTACCGGGGACCTGGACGGCGGCGGTGCCACCGTACCCGTCCGTCCGGAGCTGGCCTAGCGACTTGAAGGGGTACAGGTCGCCCTGGTAGGTGACGTACACCCGTCCCGGGGCGCTCAGCTCCACGCCGCCGGCAATGCCGGCGTCTTCTCGCGCTGTCGTCACCTTGCCCGAAAGCACTTGGGCTTTGTCAGCTTTTCGCAAGCTGGACAGTTCGGTAGAGCTGGGGACGAGGAATGCCCGGCCCCCGGCCAACACGAAATACGTGCCTGACGAATCCACTATGGCGCCGTCCGAGCTGGTGCCAAAGGCGTTGCCCGTCGACCCTAGTGCTCCGGCGCTCCGTCCCACTTTCAGGCCACCGAGGCTCGGGACTGTGACGACCAGAGCGGGGTCGTAACCGTCGTCCTTGAACTGTTTCGGGCTGACGAAACCGTGCAGCTCACCGTCGGTTCCGGCCACATACACCGTGGCTGCGCCGTTGACGGGGCGGGTCGACAGTAACGTCCCCTGACGTGGCGCTCCGCTCGGGGGCTTGGCCCCGGCCGAGGCGGCCACCACGGAGGCGTGGTCGACTTTCTGAACTGCAGTCAGTATTTTCGTCGAGGTGACCTCGAAGGCGCGCCCACCGGCCAGGACGTAGTCCTTACCGGAGAACCTGATTATCGCCCCGTTGGGATAAGTCAGGTGGGCGTGCGGGAACGGTGCCGCTGCGGTCGACGGCCCGGTGATGGCCCCCGTCAACCCGATGGTGTACGTGCTCGAGGCGGTGCTCGGGTTGATGACGTCGAGGGCGGTGATCGAAAGCCGGTCGCCCACGTTGATGTTGCCGGGGACCTTGAAGGTTATGGCGTTGCTGCCGCCACCCGAAATCGCCGCCGTGACCGTGCCGGAGCCCGAAGGAGTAGTGGCGTCCTGCACGGAGTATTCGGCCGAGTTGCTCGGGAACACCGTCCCCGTCGGAGCATTGATGGTTATGGCGCTCGAACCAGCCGTCATGGCCGTACTGGCGTACAGGTCGGAAATGACATAGCTGGCCAGCGATCCGGCTGAGCTGGGGCTGACGCTCACGCTCACCCCGGCGCTGGCGCCGATGGTGTACGGAGGGGCGTCCACCGGGACGCTGTCGGAAGAAGTGGCAACGGTGAAGTCGTTAACCGTCCCGGCCGGAGGGTTGGTCACCCCGACGATGAAGACTGTCAATGCGTCGCCGGCGTTGACCGCGTGCGACACAGGTACGGTAGCGGCACCGTTGGCCAAAGCCGCCCCGGTGGCCACAATGTGCCAGGCCTGGGTGGTGTCGGTCACCTCGATCCCGGTCACCGTGGTAAAGCCGGTCTGGCCGGCCGGCTCGGCCAGGTAGATGTCACCGCCGGCGGCGATGGCGTCGGAGGCCCTGAGGCTCACGTAATAATTCGACGACGCCCCGGCGACCATGCTGGACGCCGAGACGCTCACGCCCGTTACCGACTGGCCGAACATGACCGAATTGGAGCTCTCCGACGTCCCGTTCCCGGGCTCGGCCGTAATTTCGTTGGACTGGCTGGCACCGTTGGCGGCCGGGTTGGTGCCCTTAGCCGTGATATTCAGGATCCCGCCGTTTGCCACTGCGGTGGCCAAGGTCAAGACGGCCACGTGATTGGCGGAGCTCAATGTGACACCGGTCACCGCGTCGGCCGTGGCGCTGCCCCCGGACGGTGTATATGTAACCGTGTAGCCGGCTGCGCCGCTGTAGAAACTGATTTCCTCAGTGCCGGTCGTCGAACCGGCGGTCAACTTCAACAGGGTCTGGTCGGCACTCACGTTGGCCACCGGGACATCGCTGATGCTGTAGGTCGTATTGGCCCCGAACTCGACCGATGCGGCGGAGAGCTGAGCCCCGGACGTGGCCACTGTGACCGAAGTGGAAGCGGCGGGCGTGGCGTTTTTGGACGTCGACACGTTGAAGTGCATCGTGCCCGTGCTGGAAGGAGCGTCCGCGGTGAAGTCCACCTCCACTTTTTGCCCTGCATTCAAGCTGCAATGGCTCGACAACTCGATTGTCACGCCGGTGGGGGTGGCGCTACCCGCCCCTCCGTTCCCGGCCGTGCCGCCCTGGATGCAGGAGCCGCCGACGATGTCGATGTTGGTCGGGGTCGAAGCCAGCGCCGTCGAGGGTGTGACCCCGACTGAGTCGTTGCCGGCCCCTGATAAAGCGGCGGGAAGGTCAAAAGTGACGGCGAAATTCGTTGACGCGCCTGCTCCCACCGAGCTCGGTGATGCCGTGACCGAGCCCACCGCTCCACTGGGTGCCCCGATCGCGTATGCATTGGTCGTGACGTCTGCGTAAGCGGGCAGCGCCGTCACCATCAGCCCCCCGCCGAGGGCAACTGTGGTGAGGGCAACGGTGCCGGCGACCACTTTGGCCCGTACTTGCGCAACTCTGCGTAGACGGGCCCAGGGATGTCTCACTTGCATTCGGTTGATCTCCTTGTGGACGAACAATTGCCCGGGGTGGACTGGAGAGGATGTCAATTAACGTCGCTGGCCCGCCGGGCTAATTCATGAAGTGCGGCCTCTCCGACCATAGGTACTATGTGTCTACCCCCGCCTCGAGTAAACGACTCCTGGGAGCGCTCCCCCGCCAGCCGCCCTCACGTTAGTGGAATAGGAAGCGGCGCCGGTCGCGTGCTTGACCAGCGCTTTCACTCCCGAGACCGGAGCAACCGAGCCTAAGCCTGATGACTTGCCGGCCCGGCTGTCCCTGCACAAGACGGCCGGCAATTGCTCGGGTCATGAGATCGGCACGGCGAAATCACCGTCGGCCGGCTGGTCTCCGTAATGGGGGCTTGGCCACGTAGGTAACCGGGCGCCAAGTGGGGCCGGACGGGCCTCATGACGGCGCGCCCACGCGCCGAGAGCCTCGGGAACGAGGCGCCATTCTGGGCTGCAACCCGGTGACGCCTGCGGGAGTTAGTGGAACGTGAGACGGCCGGCCAGGGCACCGATAGTTGCGTTAGCGCTGGTAGCGGCGCTTCTCACACCCTCAGCGGCAAGGGCGGAGGCCACTCACCCTAGGCCGACGGCTGCGGCCTCAGGGGCGCCCACCGCATCAGCCGCCGGCGAACCAACTACAGCCTCGCCCGCCGCGGCCTCACCTGCCGGCTCAGGAGCCCCCGGTGTACTGGCCCTTCCAGGCGATGTGGTCTGGGACTACGACGGCTCGCAGATCCTGCGCAGCACGGATAACGGCGTGGTGTGGAAGGCGGTGCTGCCCACCTGGGCGCTAACTGAGACTTCTCTCCAGGTGACGGGGGCGTTTTTTTTGAACGCCGAAGATGCCTGGGCTGAGACCGAGCACCAGTGGCCGGCCCAACCCGGTGTCACTACCACCTGGCAAACGACCGATGGCGGCGGGAGCTGGAGCCAGGGGACCTCGTTGCCGGGAGGGCTGTCGTATGGGACGCGTGGTTTTGACGAATTCGCCTTTGCCGACGCCCAGCACGGCTTTGGTTTCGGCGTGGATGCTCCCATAAACGCCGGGTACAAGGAGTTGTGGGCGACGGCCAACGGCGGCCGCGACTGGCGCCGCGTCATCGCTAGCGGGCTCCCCTGGCAGGCAAGCACGTATCCCGCCACTTCGGCCCCGGGTTGCAGTTTGCCCGACCCGTTCGACATCACCGCCGTTTCAGACGACGTGGTGCTCCTGGCGGACGCCGGCTGCCCGGCAAAAGAGCCCGGTCTTTGGCGTAGCAGCGACGGCGGACGCCAGTGGCGGCCGGTCCAGCTCCCGGCGCCGCCGGGTGGATGGACGGCAGCGGAGGCGTGGGATTACCCGGGCGTCAGCCAGAGCGGAGCGGACGTGCTGGCCCTGCGCTTCTTCCCGCACGGCCAGGGCGTAGCGGCGGTGACGGCCCGGCCGGGCGACCTGCTGGTTTACCGTACGACCGACAGCGGCGCCTCCTGGTCGCTGGCATCGGAGCTGAGCACGGGTTCCCTGGCCCGGCCGGCCGGTTTCTCGGCCAGCGCTCCCGTTGTCTGGGAGCTGCCGGCCCCGGCGGGGTTGTACGTGACGACCGACGGTGGACGGCGCTGGTCGTTGCGGCGCTCGGCCGTCAGCCTGCCGGACATGGAAGAGTCGAGCTTCGCCTCGCCGGCCACCGGAGTGGGCTTCTCCAGCGGCCTCGACATCGGGCTGGCCAGCACCGGTGACGCCGGGATGCGTACCGGCGACGGCGGCCGGTCGTGGGCCCCGGTGCAGTTCTCGGCCCCGGCGTTCCTCGGCAACACCACCACCGAGGTCCCCTTCGGTACCGTCGACTTTGCTACTCCCGAAGACGGCTGGGTGGGAGGAGCGGACGGGATCGCGGCGACGACCGACGGCGGGACGACCTGG
>DATJUH010000492.1:0-4720 GCA_035502515.1 Acidimicrobiales bacterium | reverse complement strand
TAGGAGATTCGCCCCGCTCGACCAATTCCACGGCGCGGCGGCGGCGGCGTTCGAGTTCAGCAGATGTTCCTTTGGGTCTCATGCTTTATTATACGCATGTCCAGAGGAAAGAGTATCTTTTTTTCAGCTGGACTCAGTAATTTTTTTAGATCATGGTTAATTCGTTGAGAGGAGTAGAGGACACCCGATAGGGCGTCTTCAAGCGAGATGAGGGCAGGGCGGGGCGGTTGATCGCACAGAGCGGGAACACGTTGCGACTTGATCGACGGACGAACCGGCATCATGGCAAGCCCACTCCCCGCTACCGCCCATCGGCAAGCCCCTTAAGCTACGCCAATTAAGGAGAAGAAACTACATGACGAACATGCTCCAGTGCCTGGTGAACTACTTCGGACTTCGGGCGGATGAACAGGGGAGGCCGCTGCGTTATTACTCCTACCAGGTGATCGGCGGATCGGGACCGGGGAACGGCTCCGGCGTCGCGTCCATCACCCTCCTGGCTACGGGCGACTTTCCCGAGCTTTATCCGATCTATCAGAACTTCCATGTGGTCCCGGAGGGAGGTGCGGCGGCGGCCATCGAGAAGGCGGTGCGTTACCTCGACTCCTTCCACTCGGAAGATCGGTTACAAAAGGTTCGGACGGAGGTCGCTCAGCAGTTCGCGTTTGGTGTTTCCGCCAAACGATAGGAACAGAAACGCCCACTTCGCCGACCCAGGCGTTCCGGCAAGTGACAGCTTTCTAGCGCATGGTGGTCGCGTCCTCCAGTCCGTTCGGGATCAACCGCCACTCCGACAATGTTTTCGGCTCTTGGATGTGATCCATCGCTCTCTCCGGCGCGGCAGGGCCGCAAAAAGTGGCTCGCTAGCGACTTAAACTAAGGATCGCAACCCCCGCCCCGACCAGCCCGATGCCCAACCAACCGCCCAACGAGGGGCGCTCGTGGAGAAAGACGGCCGCAAAGATCGCCACCAAAACCACGCTCAACTTGTCCACCGGGGCAACTTTGGCGGCGTCGCCCACCTTTAGCGCGCGGAAGTAACAAACCCACGAAGCCCCGGTCGCCAACCCGGACAGCACCAGGAACCCCACCGCCTTGGCGCTGAGCGTCCGCGGATCGTGCCACTTCCCCGCGGCAACGACGAAAAGGGCGAGCACAAGTGCGATGACGACGGTACGTACCAACGTGGCGAAGTCCGCGTCGATCCCGCCAAGCCCTACCTTGGCGAAGACTGCGGTGAGCGCCGCAAACACGGCCGAGAGCAAGGCCCAGACGAGCCAGTCCTGTGCCGGCATTTCCCACCTCCCTTCTGTTGCCGTTATTTGTAGAGGTTAACCATCTTGGCGTGGTCCTCCAGAGAGGCGGGTCAGCCAGGCCGGCGATGAAGACCTGGAAACTAAGGTCTAGCTGGCTGTAGCGGGTGGTCACTTCCGTTTCGACTCGGGCTTCTCGGGGCCGTCCTTGTCGGCGATGAACACGTCCCTATGGGGGAACTGTTCGAGCAGAGAAGCCGGCTTGCCGAAGTTGGTGGCCAGTACGTCGAGCGGGTTGCCGGCGATCCACTGCGACAAGTCGATCGTCTCGTAGATGCCGGTGTTGAACCCGATGAGGACGCGGCACGGCTTGTCGCCGACGTTCTCGATCGAGTGCCCGTATCCCTGCGGGATGTACCCGACGTCGCCCTTCTCCAACGTCTCGATCCGATGACGCCCATGTGAGCCGAACATGGTTACGCTGATCTTCCCCTCGAGGAGATACTGCCACTCGTCGGCCGTCGGGTGCCAGTGCAGCTCGCGCAGTGCCCCCGGCTCAAGGTCAAGAATCACACCCGTGATCGTCTTCGAGATGGGGAAGCGCGTCGAATCGACCCGCCACTCCCGTCCCCCCTTGAAGAGGGCATGCGGCTCTTGTTCGAGCAGCTCAAACTTGTGCGTCTGCGGGGGCAGCTTCCGCCCCTGGAGGGGGACCGGCGCCTTCTGGGGCGGCACCGCTCCGCGGGCGAAGTACACTTCTTCCTTTGGGAAACCATCGAAGGCCGACTCCGGGACGCCGAAATTCTTCGCCAACAGAGCATTCGGGGTGTGGCCGATCCAATCGGTGATACTGAACGTACCAAACTCCGAGAAGTAGCCATTGTCGAAGATCAATACGAAGTGACACGGCTCGTCGCCTAGACATTCGAGCATGTGGCCATGGCCGCGGGGAAAATACCACACGTCCCCAGGGCCAAAGTCGTTCGTCTCGGCCCGCGCCTGCGGGTCGATGACCGTCGTGCGGACCCGCCCCTTGTCCACGAAGGCCCACTCGGCGGCGGTGGCGTGCCAGTGGAGTTCGCGCATGCCGCCCGGTTCAAGCCCCATGCTGACACCGGCGATGCCCTTGGAGATCGGCAGCTGCACGACGGTAGCCTCTTTCGCTGTGTTATTGCCGATCACCCGTCCTTTGGACTTCTCCAGCGCGAACTTGAAAGTCGGCAGTTCCTTGCCGGCGAGCAAGGGGTCAGGGACGTTGTTCATGAAGCTGGGGTCTCCGGCTTCAGCTCGTCGGGTTCCGGTTAGGGCCGCGGTCACGCCGGCCGCGAATGCTGCGGCCCCTGTCAGAAAATCTCGGCGATGGTGGTTCGACATCTGATCTCCTTGTTAGCGAATGAATGAACTCTGGACGCCGATAACAGAAATCTTGCCGCCATCATAGCCGCCGAAGCAGCACCGCCAAGTCCCTTTTCTCCGCCTGGATCAACTTCAGCTCCAGGACGCCGCTGGAGGGTGGAAGAATAGTTATCCTGCAAACCAGAAAGCTGTCACTGTCCTGTCTGCACACTCACCCGGTCGCCGTCCGAGATTTCCGACAAGTCCCCGACAATGACAGCCTCGGTGCCCTCGAATGGCTCCCAGGTTCCCTCCGTCGATCCGGCCGACCGGACGAGCTTCCCCGTCACTTCCACCCAGGAGCCGTCGCTGACGCCAGTCTGCACAGGAGTCCGGACGGCCCTGCCGTCCAGTACAAGGTAGCAATAGGTCTGGTTGCCGATCTGGGTGACGGCCGACATCGGCAAGGCTCGAACATTGGTTCGTTCGATGAACACCGAGCCGTAGGCGTACATGCCGGGGACGAACTTCCCTTTGGGGTTAGGCAGTTCGACCTGGGACATGAGTGTGCGGCTAATGGGGTTGAGTGCCCAGGAGGTCCGCGTCACCTGCGCCGGGAATTCGTGGTTGGCCAGCGCCGGCACTCGAACCCGGGCCCTCGACCCGGCTGCGACGTAGGCCGCGTCGGCCTCCGGCACGCCGACGAGGAACAACACCGGGTCGGTGCGGTTGAGCACATAAAGGGGCGTGGCTTGGTTCGGCGACACCCCCAGGGAAAAGAGGCCCTGCGACGGATCCCCACTCGCGGGTGTCACGAAGTCGCCGAGGCTGACGTTGCGGGCCAAGACAACGCCGTCGTAGGGCGCAGTAATCGTGAGGTAGTCCACCAGGGCCGCCAGGCGGCGTTCGTCTGCTTCCGCCACCTTAACTCGGGCTTCGGCAGCGCTGATATCGGTCTTGGTCCTCTCCTGAGTGGCATCCGCGGCCAGGCGCAGCGCGTCGCGGGTTCTGACCGCCACCCGCGAGGCTTCGAGGAGAGCCTGGCTCGACTCTAGTTGCCGCCGCGTCTCGTCGAGGACTTGCTGGTCCACCACCCTTTCCTCGACCAGCACGGTCAGCCGCTTGACCTCGCTCTGCCAGCGCCGCACATCCGCCTCGTAGCGCTTGACGTCGGCCCGTGCCTGGGCGACTTGCTCGGTGGCTGCCGTGACATTGCGCTGGGCGACGAGGTGCTGCTTCTGGGACTGCTCCACGAGCGCCCGGTCGAGCACAACCTGGGCCTCCATCTGGTGGTGCTGCTCGACCAACTCGGGGGCCGTCATCTTGATCAGCGTCGCGCCCTTCTTCACGCGATCACCGATGTCCACATTCCACTTCTCGACGAAGCCGGAAACCTTCGCGTAGAGGGCAGTGCGCTCGTACGCGCCGATCACCCCCGGCTGCTCGACGGTGCGCTTCACAGTCCGATACCGGGCATGGGCCACCTTGACCGCCGGGTCAAGGCTGATCGGCGACGCGGGAGGCGGCTTCGGATCGGAGCAGCCGCACGCAAGGCTGGCGAGCGGCAACAGGGTGAGCCAAATACGGTTCATGGTTGGTCCTCCGGGCGATCGGTGTGAGGGGCGGTAGAGCCGCCGTGGGGCGTTTCGAGTTCGTGGCCGATAGGGGCGTAGTGCGAGCTGTCGGGGTCATCCGGGTACAGCGACGGCGAGCGCGGCTTCGACCGGCCCATCAGGAGGGCGAAGACGGACGGGACGATGAACAGCGTCACGAACGTGGACACGACCAGCCCGCCGATCACCGCCCGGCCGAGCGGCGCCTCCATCTCGCTGCCTCGCTCCAGGGCCAGCGCCATCGGCACCATGCCAACGGTCATGGCGCAGGCGGTCATCAGAATTGGCCGGAGCCGGTCCTGGGCGCCGGCGCGGGCGGCCTCGGGCACTACTTGGCGCTCGTGCCACTCCATGGCGATGAAGGTCACCAGCATCACGGAGTTCGACACCGAGACGCCGATGCACATGATCGACCCCATGAACGACTCGATGTTGAGCGTCGTGCCGGTCGCCAGCAGCATAATTACCACGCCACAGAGAACGCCCGGCACACTCGACACCGAGGCCAGGGCCAGACGC
>DATJUH010000491.1:0-3621 GCA_035502515.1 Acidimicrobiales bacterium | reverse complement strand
ACAACTATTCGGTCCGGCTGACGCAACTGAGCTGGGTAGGACGACCAGACCTAGTGTCAGCAGCTGCAGGTATCAGTGTCATCGTGTCGCGCTAGCGACACGAGCGACATTGGGAGCCCGCGGAGCCCTTTCAAAGCAGGTCCCGATTATTTAGCCCGAGAGAAATGCCGTGTGTGTCGCTAGTTCACTTCGTGATAGCTAACGAAATAGACGGGGAACAGCGTGGGTGATGGGGTGCACTCACCTGTGGACCTACTGTTGGAGAGCACTTCCCGAGCGACCGACGGAGACGGGCTGCCGTGCTCTCGGGTTTGATCAACAAGGCGGTGGAGACGAGCCTGCGCCTTGGGGACTGCCTCGACGTGGTTAGCCCCTTGCGCCAGGGCAGTCCCTGTAGCGCGAAGGACTATGTCGCGCGTGTCGGCCATACCCGGCCGCTAAACGCGCCAAGAGCGGTAACGCTGGGGCATCTCGGGACAGGATCCAAGTGATGGAGGCCGAGGCCGCGTTCCGCGCCCTATTTACGAGGGCGTACCCGGCGTTGGTCCGCTACGCGCACTTCAGGGGCCTTGACGACCAAGACTCGAACGACCTGGTAGCCGCCACGCTCGAGGTGGCTTGGCGCCGTTTGGCGGAGTTGCCAGCAGACGACCCGATGCCCTGGCTGTACGGAGTGGCCCGCAACCTGCGGCGCAACCAGCTCCGCTCGGCCAGCCGGCGCGATGAGCTCTTCACCAAGCTCCCGCCACCACAGCCTGAAGTCGGGGCGGGCGAGGCAACACCGCTTGACACGGCGGCACTCAGGTCTGCACTAGCCCGCCTCGACGAGGATGACCAAGAAATCCTGAGACTTGTAGCTTGGGACGGCCTTAGCCCAAGCCAAGCGGCGGTCGCGCTGGGCTGCACGGCCGTAGCGGCCCGCACGCGGCTCCACCGTGCCCGTAACCGTCTAGCCGCCCGCCTCGGGTTTGACCCAAGGCTGCAACGAGCATGCCCGGCCGTACAGGTACCAAACGTAAATGATGGTCACGATTTCAACAAGGAGGCCTCGGATGGTTGAGGATTACTTGGAGGATGCCCTGCTGGCAGCCCTCCGGGAAGCGTGCCCAATATGGGACGACGTACACTCGACCGACAGCGCGGAGGCTTGTGAGCTGTTCGCACGGATCATCGCCAGCGAGCCGCCGTTCGTGCCCGTCGTACGCGGTGAGGGTGGCCAGCGAGTAGGCACGTCGGTACCCGGGCGCCGGTCCCGACGACTTCGTCGCTCCGCCCGAGAGCGAGGCGGTCTTGTGCCGCGGAGTTCAAGAGCCAAAAAGTGCCTGGGAGCCTTGTCATCGTGGCCGTGGTCGTGGTCGCGCCGGCGCCGGCGGTGGGTGGCGCGGTCGTTATTGGCAGCAGGCGCCGCCTTTGCGGTCGCCGTGGCGCTGTTGCTGCCCGTGCTCGCCGCCGCGAAACGACCGAGTGGGTCGTTCACGACGGCTTGGGCGCCCTACGTCCCGGTCAGTGGCTCCAGCGCACGCCCGCCCACCAGGGAGCCACTGGGCGCCTTCCGCCTGGCGAGTTACCTAGCCGGGGCATCTTGGAGGGCGACCCCAGGGCCACAGGCACAGTTTGCTGCCACCCTTACCTGTCCTACCGTCTCCTCCTGCTACATCGTCGGCCAGCCGATTGCGGTTGTGAACAGCCCTGACCAGCGTGCCCTGTTCTCCGCCACCGGAGGGACGAGCTGGTCGCTTCTTAGGTTGCCACCTGGTATTTACATTGGGGCCCTGTCTTGCCCGAGCGCCAGAGTCTGCGCTGCGCCGGGCTCAATTGGCCTACCTACGTTGTCACATAGCGACGACACGCTCGTGGTCAAGAAGCCCGTCTTTGTCTCGACGGCCGACGGCGGCCACCGTTGGACCGTCGTCCCTCTCCCAACCGGGCATCAGTTGGAGCTATTGAGCTGCTCTTCGGCGTCTGTCTGCAATGCGGTCTGGGGTACATGCCCCACCCAAGGCGCGCGGTGCACCGCGGAGGCCGCCACCCAGCAGGCATTCGTCCGCACGACCGACGGCGGAGCTAGTTGGTACCGCGAGTCAACGTTCCCGAGCGACGCCCGGGTGCAGGCCCTGAGCTGCCCGGCTGAGGCCGAGTGCATTGTGACCGGGGACTACGAAAAGACGGCCTCTTCTCTGCCGAAGGACTTCGCTACGGTCACCACCGATGGCGGCCGCCGCTGGGACCGAGGCCGGCTAGACGGGTCACCGTCGTTCGGTTCGCTCACAGCCGTGTCGTGCTCGACCGCGTCGACCTGCACCGCCATCAGTGTGTTCAGTGCCGTCACATCCACCTCCCCTCGGCCGCCCGTCCAAGGCGCACCACTATCGATCTGCCCGTCGGAGATGGCACCGTGGCACCGCGGCACCGGGTGCCCGTCGCTTGACCCGAACGTCGCCACGACGTCCAACGGCGGCTTGACCTGGTCTGTGCGGCCCTTCTATGAGGCGAAATGGACGAGCTTTATGGGGAACACCGTCGCGCTGATCTGCTCAGTCGACGACAGGTGCGGGCCGAGCGAAGAAATGTGGTGGACGAGCGTTCCTCCGGGGCCCGAGCGGGGGATATTCCCAGTTTCGACCGTTGGCCTTTCGTGCCCCAGCCCTGGGAGGTGCTGGCTGGCCACTCCTTGGCAGCTCCTGATGACCACAGATGCAGGTCAAGAGTGGTCCGCGCCGGACCTACCGGACGCCGCCGCCAGGGCGGCCCCGACCATCCCAGGAGTGCAGGCCATTAGTTGTCCTGAAGCGGGTCAGTGTGTGGCGATAGGTTACCCCTCCATTTCCGACATCGCCGCGCCCGTGTACAGCAGCGTCGAGGTCGAAGCCAAGTAATTCGTTCGCCAGACCGGATGCAGACTTATAGCCAAATCCCATTGCGAGTTCTCAACACTGCTGCTGTAAGGGGGTAGTTGACGTAAGAGCTCAACCACTGCAGCTAGGCCGGGTACTGCCCTATGACGAGCTCAGCGAAGCGTGGGCTGAGGCGCAGCCTCGCGTGTTCGGTTCTCTGTTGACGCTGCTGTCTCGGGTCATGGCCGCCGGTCGGCCTCGCGTCGAAAACCTGCCCCGCCTGGCTGTGCTCGGCCGGATGGCCGCCCTAGCTGACAGCATCCGGGGAACCGAGACGCTTGGCCAACTCGCCCTCCGTCAGTCCAATCTCCTCGGCGACAGCGTTTCAGACGACCCGTTCTTTGATCGGCTGCGCTCGGTCGTCACCGGCAGGTGGCAAGGGACTGCCAGCCAGCTTGACCGCCACCTTGACCCCGACGGGGACCTCGCGAGGCGCTGGGGAAAGCAGTGGCCGACCGGCAAGGGCATTACCGCCCGGCTCAAAAGGCACCGCAACGCCTTGGAACGGCAAGGCTGGGTTCTGACCGCAGAGCACAACGGCAATAAGGGGCAGATTTGGACACTGGTCTCACCAGCCGGACCGACTGGTTGTCCCGCTGGCGACGACAACGGGAGGGTGCACGGTCCTGGCTGCCATTGCCCCGCCTGCCCTCACCCGGTCCCCGAGTGTCTCTGTGACGAGTGCCACCGGCGCCAGAAAACCGAAACCCTCTGACTTACCGCCGCA
>DATJUH010000490.1:0-11215 GCA_035502515.1 Acidimicrobiales bacterium | reverse complement strand
CGCGCACCATGGGCTCGCACACGGTCGTCCCCGCCCGTTCCAGCGCCTTCGCTACAACCATGGGCGTGAGCCGGCGAAAATGGGCGGCGGTCGTGAGTGCTGTCGTCCCGACAGGCTTGGCCGGACCGTCTCCGACGTAGTAGCCGCAGTCGGTCATGGTCACGAGACAGTCGGTCACTCGCCACCCGTACAGGCCTTGTTGGAGGGCCTGGTCGGTATAGCGGGCCATGGCTTCAGCGAACTTTCCTGAAGACTTGTAGATGTACAGCGGCACGAGGTTCGGGTTGACCGCAACGCGCAACTGTACGCCCGAGCCAGCCGGGGCGGGCTCGATGCGCAGCCCGACCGTGGCTGAGAACGGGTGGGTGACCGCTTGAAGAAACTCGATATGCGACCCGGTTCCAGCCGGCCGCTCTATGTAGACCGTCGTCGTCTCTCGGAAGACGACGTCAAGGCCGTAGTCGGCCGCCAGCGTGGCCTGGATGACTTCTTTTTGGACATCGCCGTAGAGCGAGACCAGGAACGCTTGGCCAAGAGGGTCCTGGCGCAGCCGGATAAGAGGGTCCTGCTCCTCCAGTTGACGAAGGGCGACGCGCAGGCGCGCCCCGTCGCGGGGCCTCACGGGGGCAATAAGCGCTTCGAACGCCGGTGGCGCGAACTCGTCGTGGACGAAGCGGTCGGGTACCGTACCGATGGCGTCGCCGATCCTCACGTCGGCCAGTCCGGTTAACCGCCCAATCTGGCCGGCAAGTACTGCGCCGCGCTTGACCGCCTGCCCTGACTGGAAGACTTCGATGCCGGTCACCTTGCCCTTGCGAGGACGGCCACCCCCGCCGAAGGTGACCCCATGGCGCGCTCTCAGAGCGCCGGAAAAGATGGCGGCGTAGGCCATCTTTTCTCCGCCCGCCGTTCGGTCGACCTTGAACACCAACCCGGCGACGGGCCCGTCGAGGTCGCGCTCGGCCGGAGTGAGGAGCTCAGCGGCACCAGCCTGTATCGCCTCGACACCGGCGCCGGTGAGCGCGGAGCCGAAAAAGACCGGATAAACGGCAGCGCGCCTCGTCTGGGTGGCGAGCTCGCCCAACAGAGCCCTGTACGGGAGCGGCCCGCCCCGAACGTACTCGGCCAGTACCGAGTCATTTCGCTCGGCGAGGGCTTCGGCCAGCGTCTCCAGGAAGGCCGTGTCGGCCTCACCCGACGGCGTGAAGACTGCGGCGCGGGTGCCAAGCCCCCGTACCGAGCCCATGGGGACCACATCGGGCGTCAGGCGTTCCGCGATCGTTTTCAACACCTCGTCGTACCCTGCGCCGCGGCGGTCGATCTTGTTCACGAAGATGACCGTCGGGACGCGAAGGCGTTGCAGTGCCCGCATCAGGGCCCTGGTCTGAGGCTGGACGCCTTCGACCGCCGATATCACAAGCACAGCCCCGTCGAGCACGCCCAACACCCGCTCGACCTCCGCGATGAAATCAGGGTGGCCAGGGGTGTCGATGAGGTTGACCGTTACGTCGCCGACGGCGAACGAAACCACGGCCGCCTTTATGGTGATGCCGCGTTGTCGTTCGAGTTCGAGGAAGTCGGTTTGGGTGGTGCCGGCGTCGACGCTCCCGACTTCGTCGATCACGCCGGCAGCGTAAAGCAAACGCTCAGTTAGCGTGGTTTTGCCGGCGTCAACATGGGCCACGATCCCAAGGTTCAAAGTACGCATGCATCTCCTTCTCGCTCCTTGGCGCACGACTGGGCGTGAAGGGGGTTGGCATGTCTGTCCTCCCTGGGTTGGACCTCGTCTTATCGAAGCAGGCGAGCGCCGGGCCTGCAACGGATTTTCGTGCAGGTCACCGTCGTGGTCTGTGTCCGGCGCTGCGTTCGAGGCAAACGGTCCCGCGGAAGAAGTGGGCCACAGGAAGTGGTTAATCATGGACAAAAGCCAGTACCGGCACTTCTTCTCCGAGCCAGCAAGGCTTCTTATCTTTTCGAGTACTGCGCTTTGGGCGATGTCGGCTAAAGCTTGCCCCGCGGTCGGAGACGATTGGTTTACCGAAATGCAGCGGCGCCATAGTGCCGGCAAAACGACCGGACATCGCCATTTTGGTTTATATCGACGTCTCGTAACTCACCACGCTTCTCCGTACCGGGCGAGGTTTTCTTGGCCGGCATCTCGGCCGCCTCTCCTACTGCCAGCAATAGTGGGACATTTGCGCGGATGATGCCAGGAGTGTAACTTGGCGCGCGCCAGGTGGTGTAAAGCGCAGGCCGTGGCCTGACACAGGGAGGGTGAGACGTTGCCACGACGGATCACATCTCGTTTTGGGTGCTCCTTGTCATCTGCTGGCACTGGTGGCAAGGGCCGACGGTGGTCGAGGCCGTGGCTGCGAATGCCACTCGTGACGGCTGTGGCTGCGGCGGCGGTTGTCGCATCTGGCCTCGTCGCCATCTCCAGCAGCACGGAGGTGGTGGCCCAGGGGGCGGGCTCGGGCTCTCTGCTTTTGGACGAGACGTTCCAAAACGGCTCGGTCGCGGACCCGAACTGGGTGGCGCTCAACAGCGCCTGCTTGACAGGCGCCACCACGAACCCGGGCCCGACCCAGTCCAACCTGGGCCGTTGCGCGTCGGTGACAGGGACGCCCGCGCTCCAGACCCCGACGTACGGGCGTACGCCCGGCTACCTGCAGTTGACGAATAACCGCTATAACCAGGTCGGAGCCGTCCTGTACAACCAGGCGCTGCCGGCCAGCGGCGGCGTCGAGGCCACCTTCCAGCAGTGGCAGTACGGGGGGAGCACGTCGTTCGCAGGGCCGGCCGGCGCGGACGGCATCGGCTTCTTCCTCGTCAACGGGGCCACCGACTTGACATCAGGCGGAGCGGACGGCGGGTCGCTCGGGTACGCGCAGAGGACTACGGGGATAACGAGCGCCACTCCGAGCCGGGCGCCAGGCGTCCACGGCGGTGTCCTCGGTGTCGGCCTGGACGTGTTCGGCAACTTCGCCAACGACGCGGAGGACCGCGGTAACGGCTGTGCCACCCCGCCGCCGAGGCGGCCCGGCGTCGGGACGGGTGGGTACTATGCCGGCGGGCCGGGTTTCCCGAACGTCATCAGCGTTCGCGGCCCAGGGGAAGGGCTGGCGGGCTATTGCTGGCTGAGCGGCACGGTAACTGCGCCAAGTACAACCCCCCCTTTATGTACTTCCTCCAACTGGGGCAACATCCCGACACCGGCAGCTTGTGGCACCTCGACCCTGACAGACGCGCAAAGGCTATACGGCGGAGCGGTGGCAACCAACCCCAATCGCGACACCATGCCCCCGGCGGGAGCGCTGCGTACGGTGCGGGTGGACGTGAGCCCCGAGGGTCTGGTCGAGGTGTGGATCGCTTACAACAGTGCGGGTGCTCCCGACTTCGGTACTACGCCCCTGGTTTCGTACCAGCTCCCCTATGCCCTCCCGCCGACCTTCAAGTTCGGGTTCAGCTCCAGCACGGGCGGGTCGAGCGCCGTGCACTTGATCGGCCACGTCACCGTGAAATCGATCAAACCCCTGCCCAGCATCAACCTGGAGAAGGTGGTTGACGAAACGCAGACGCAGCCCGATGCGTACTGGGCTGGCGCCACCGTCCCGTACAAGTTCGTCGTCACCAACACCTCGCCCTACACGATCACGAACGTGCGTGTGACAGACCCGAGCGCGGACGACCCCCCGGGGATCGACTGCCCCTTCGACACGCTCGTCCCCGTCCCCGGGGTTCCTTCCACGATGACCTGTACCGGGCAGCACACGATCACTGTGGACGAGGCCAAGAGCGACACGTTTACCAACCACGCCATGGTTACAGGAACGGCGGACGGCATGACGGTGGACGACACCGCCGACGAGACGGTGCCCATCGAGGGCAGTGTGGGGCTCTCGCTGGTGAAAGCGGCCACAATCGACGGGGCCCCCGCCCCTCCGGCCGTCGCCAAGCTGGGTGACACGGTCGAGTACACGTACACCGTGACCAACACGGGCAATACGCCGCTAACGAACGTCCATATAAACGACACCGCCGTGGGCACATTCGATTGCGGGGACGGGTACCTGCCGCCGGGGGTGGGCTCCACCCTCATGTGCACGCGCGACCATGTGGTCGACCAGGCCGACATCGATGCCGGCCACGTCTACAACTCGGCTACGGCCACGGGGACCAGCCCCGACGGCCCGATCGACTCCTCACCGGACGAGGTCGACATCGGTACTGACAGCCACCCCGGGCCGCTCCATCTCGACAAATCGGGCTCCCTCCCCGACGTCCCCCCCGGCCAGCCGGTGGTCGCCGGCGATGTCGTCCATTACACGTTCACGGTCACGAACCAGGGGAACGTCACCCTCTACAACCTCGCCATCGACGAGCGCCTGGCCGGGGTGTCAGGGGTCGTCTGCGACGCTTACACGCTCGGCCCGTTTGGCACCACGACCGCCCCCAGCGCCACCACCACTTGCATGGGGACCTATGTACTGAGCCAGCAGGACGTCGACCGGGGCAGCCTGACCAACGTTGCCACCGCCACCGGCGAGACACCGCCAGATTATGAACCCGGCCCGGGCGAGACCGTAGAGTCGAACGACGCCACCGACACAGTGACGTTCAAGGCTTACCCGGCGCTGGCGCTCCGGAAGTTGGCCGCCGTGCACGGCACCGGGCCTGATGGCGCCGTCAAGGCGGGCGACACGATCACCTACACCTACCTGGTGAGGAACACCGGCAACGTGACGGTGCACCATCTCGTGGTCACCGACAACCTGCCTGGTCTCTCGAACATCGCCTGCCGCACTTACACGCTGTTCCCACAGCCTCCGCATAACCAAACCACCTGTACCGCCTACTACACCGTGACCCAGCGCGACATCGAGCGCGGCGACGTGCACAACGTGGCCAGCGTCACCGGCACGGACCCGATGGGCAACGAGGTGCCGCCGGCTTATGCCGATAGGACAGTCGAACTTCCGTATTCCGCCTCTCTCTCCCTCGAAAAACAAGGCAGGATCACTGCCCCGAACAGCGACGGCCTGAACGCTGCCGGCGCCACCATCACCTACACCTACACGCTGGAGAACACCGGGACGGTGGTCCTCAGATCGCTCGACGTCATCGACCACCTGCCGGGGCTGTCGGCCATCACGTGCGGCGACTACACCCTTAAACCGGCGCAAACCACCACGTGCACGGCCACTTACACTGTCAGGCAGAGTGACGTCGACCGAGGCCGCGTCGACAACACCGCTGTCGCGTCGGCCAGTTCGTCTCGCGGCCAGGTCCAGTCCAACGAGGACGAGGCGACTGTACCGCTCGACCAGGTGCGCTCGCTCTCGCTGACGAAAGACGGCAGTGTAAAGGGCACCGGCCCGGACGCCATGGTGCTGGCAGGCGACACCATCACCTACCGGTATACGGTCACCAACACGGGCACCGTGACTGTCCGCACCCTCCGCATCACCGACAGCTTGCGGCCGTTGTCACCCATCACTTGCGCCGACTCCACCCTGGTGCCAAAGCAAACCACCTTGTGCACGGCCACTTACACGGTCAGGCAAGCCGACCTCGACAACGGCAGGGTGGTGAACACTGCCATCGCTTGGGGCCTCGGGCCCCGGGGAGCAGTGGTGGTTTCGAACTTCGCCCACCATCGAGTGCCGCTCACCCAGCTCCCGGCCCTGACACTCGAGAAGACGGCCACGCTCACGAGGACGGCCGGCACGCTCGAGACTGACGGCGACGTCACCGTGCCGGAGGTTGGCGACAAGATCCTCTACACCTACGAAGCGAAGAACACCGGCAATGTGACCATCACCCAGATTGCCATTGACGACCCGCTCCCCGGGCTTGTCCCCAGTTCTCCCGATTGTGACTTGACAACTCTGCGGCCCGGCCAGTCGACCACATGCAGGGCCGAGTACACCCTCACCCAGGCCGACTTCGACCGGGGCGAGGTGCTCAACGTAGCCACCGCCAGCGGGCAGGGAGCGAACGGGGAACCTGTGCGTTCCCCCCAGGCGAGAGCGAAGGTAGTGCTCACACGCACTCCCGTGTTGACCCTCACGAAGACGGGCGAACTCGACAGGACCGATAGCAGTGTTCCGGCCGTGCCCGGCGACACGGTGACGTACACCTACGAGTTGCTCAACAACGGCAACGTGACCCTCACCGCATCGGCGGTCGATGACAACGTATTGGGTCATATCGATTGCCTGAGCGACCCTCTGCAGCCGGGTGACACCACTACATGTACGGCCACCTACACGCTCACCCAGGACGATATCGACGCCGGCCAGGTCGTGAACACCGCCACGGCTAATGCCACGACGATGCAGAACGAGCCCGTGGTTTCCAACCCCGACACCGAAATAGTGCCGCTCGAAGCAGCCCCGAGCCTCGTCCTCACCAAGACGGCCGTACCCAACGGGCTCAGCGCCGGCGACACCATCGACTACCAGTACGAGGTGACCAACACGGGCAATGTCAACCTCTCTGACCTATCGGTGACCGACAACAAGATCACCAGTCCTTCGGCTGTCACTTGCCGTGATACGGCCTTGGCCGCAGGCCAGACCACCACCTGCACGGCCACCTACAAGATCACCGCGGCCGACGTGAGCGCCGGGCACGTGACCAACTCGGCCAGAGCCAGCGGGACCGACCCTTCAGGCGGACGCGTCTTCTCGCCCCGCAGGAGCACCTCCGTGCCGATACCCACAACCCCACCGACAACGGTCCCACCGACCACGGTCCCACCGACCACGGTCCCACCGATCACTACTCCTCCTACGGTCCCGCCACCGACACCGTCCCCGAGCCTCACCGTCGAGAAGTCCGGCCTGCTGCAAACCGCCGGCCCAGAACCGAGACCGGGCGGTACGAT
Source organism: Acidimicrobiales bacterium (assembly GCA_035502515.1). Lineage (GTDB taxonomy): Bacteria > Actinomycetota > Acidimicrobiia > Acidimicrobiales > Palsa-688 > Fen-671. The sequence continues at coordinate 4,326 of DATJUH010000490.1, read as the reverse complement.
CGCCTACAGCTACGTAGTGACCAACACCGGCAATGTCGAGTTGACGAAGCTAGCGGTCCACGATTCGCTGACCGGCCTGTCGGCCATCACCTGCCCGGCCACGTCGCTGGCCCCGGGCGACTCGACCACCTGTACGGCGACGTACGCCCTCACCCAGGCCGACATCGACGCCGGCCACGTCCTCAACACGGCCTTCGCCACCGGCTCTCCTCCGGGCGGCGGGACTACCACGTCGCCACCCTCGAATGCGGAGGTGACCGTCCCCCGCTTCCACGAACTGTCGCTGGTGAAGACGGCCACCCCCTCCCGCACCCCGGCCGTGGCCGGTACCACCGTTACCTACCACTACACCGTCACCAACACGGGCAATACCACCGTCAAGAACATCAAGGTCACCGACATGCTTCCCGGCCTGTCGGCCGTCTCCTGCCCGGCCACTACCGTCGGCCCAGGTCAGAGCATGATGTGCTCCGCCACCTACGTCGTCACCCAAGCCGACGTCGACAACGGCTCGCTCGTCAACGTGGCCACCGCCACCGGGACGGGGCCAGACGGGTCGGACGTGGTTTCGCCGCCAGGGATCGCCACCGTTGCGCTCGACAAGACCGCCGGCCTCTCGCTGGTCAAGTCGGGGGCGCTTAGCCCCGGGCCGGTCGTCGCCGGCAGCGTGATCAGGTACACCTTTACCGTGACCGACACGGGCGCAGTCAGCATCGCTGACATCGGTGTTACCGACAGCCAGCCCGGGCTGTCCACCATCAATTGCCCGGCACGCGGCCTCGCCCCCGGTCAGAGCGTCGTGTGCACGGCCACCTACACCGTCACCCCGGACGACATCAACCGAGGCAGCGTGGCCGACACGGCGGTGGCCACAGGCAACACGCCCGACGGCACCGGGGTAACCTCCCCTCCGGGCCACGCCAACGTGCCTCTTCGCCAGGACCCGCACTTGACCCTCAAGAAGTCGTACCTTTACACCACGTTCCAGACCGTCGGCCCCGGAGGCCCGGAAGGGGCGGGCAGCATCGCCCACTACGCGTATACAGTCACCAACGATGGCAACATCACCGTCACCAGTGTGTCCATCAGCGACGACCACTTAAGGCCGGCGGCGATCAGTTGCGCCCAGACGACTCTCGCTCCAGGGCAATCGACCCTCTGCACGGGCAGCTACGTGCTCACTCAGGCCGACCTCAACCGCGGGTCGGTGACCAACACGGCTACGGCCAGCGCCCTGAAGCCCGACGGCACCAAGACGACAACGGGCCCCGCCTCTGTCACGCTGAGGACGCGCCAATTGAGCCAGCTCAGCCTCACGAAGATGGCCGCGCCTGCCACCTCCCCGGCCAAGGTGGGTACGCCCATCACCTGGAGTTACGTGGTGTCCAACACTGGCAACACCACGGTGGGACAAATCGCTGTGGTCGACCGGGCGCCAGGCCTATCGGCTATCAAGTGCCCGGCTACCAGCCTCGCCCCCGGTGCCTCCACCACCTGTACTGCCACCTCCACCGTCACCGAAGCCGATGTCAGGGTGGGGTGGCTCATCGACGACGCTGTCGCTACCGCAGTGGGGCCGAACGGGGCCCTGGTCATCACACCCAGAGCAGGCATGATCGTGAGGACTCAAGTGGTCGAGGCACCGAAAGTTCCGGTCACCACCACGACCACCACTGTGCCTACGACGACAACTGTGCCGCCTATTACGACAACTGTGCCGCCTACGACGACCACCACGGTCCCGCCCACGACTACAACGACGAAGCCACGTGTACCCCCGGTGCATGTCGTGACCGGCTTTGGGTTGTGGGGACCGGGTGGCCCAACCGGGTCGCAGCTCGGCATGGCCGGCCTGGCCCTGCTGGCGGCCGGGGCCGGCCTCGTCGGCGTCAGGTTGCGTAGAAGGAAGTACCAGGGGCGTCACCTGATGGCCGGGAGCAAAAGAATGTGACGACGACTGGCTCATCTGGAGCAAATAGGGGCCGGCGCCGGCTTCGAGCCGCCGTCGATATTGCCGCGGCGGCAATGATCGCGGCTGGAGCCGTCCTGGCCGGGATCGCAGTTAATCAGCACCAGCACTACAGCCATGCCATAGCCGCCGAGGCCGCTCGCAAAGCCCAGGTCGACCTGGCCGCTGAGCTCGAGGCGCAGCGGTTCCGGGCGACGGCCCAGTCACAAAGCCAGCAGGGCCCACAAAGTCATCGAGCCCCGCCCCCTCGTCACCCCGGGGTCAGCACCAAGCTGGACCAGGGACCGATGGCCAAGACTCCCCAGCTTCGGGCGGTAGCCCGGGTACCGGCGGCCAGCCATCACGCAGCCGCCGGGCCGACGCGCCGCCAGTCCTCGCCGGCGCGGGCCACCCGCGCTGCCCCTATGGCCGCCACTGTCCCGGGCGCGGTGTCCGAGATCCAGAGCACCGGGGCAACGCTCGTAATCCCGGCGCTCCAGGTGCGCGCCCCCGTCGTCGCAACCGGCGCCGTGGATGGTTCCATGACCATCCCGGCTGACGTCCACATCGTTGGCTGGTACGACGGCACCGATACAACCGGTGGGACAACAACTTCGGCTCCGACCCCGTGGCCGGGCCAGGCAGGCGTGAGCTTGCTGGCCGGGCATATCAACTGGGTGGGCCAGGGCCCGGGGGCCCTGTACTACATCGGCCAGCTCGTGGTGGGCGACCCGGTCGAGGTCATCGGCTCCAACGGGGTGGCAACCTACTGGCGGGTCAGCCAGCCGCCCATCACGACGCCCAAGGCCGACCTCCCGGCCGATCTTTTCGTAAATACGGGGCCACCAAAGCTGGCCCTCGTCACTTGCGGCGGGCCTTTCGACTCGGCCACGGGGCACTACCTCGACAACGTCATCGTCTGGACCACTCTGGCGGTGCGCTGACGTTTTGGGGATAGGGCATCGTTTTTGCTTCCTCTTCTTCGACCAGCCGCCTGAGGTGCTCGAGGCAGCGGCCGCGGGTGGGGCCAATGCTCCCGACTGGCATCTGCAAAAGCTCTGACAGGTCAAGGTACCCAATCGGGTCGTCGATGACCAGCAACTTGAGCAGTTCCCGGCAACGTGGCCTCAGCCGGTCAAAGGCGGCTCGTACCAGGGTGTCACGCTCTTCGGCGATCGGACGGGCATCAGGGTCGGGCAGGTCCCGGTCCGCCAGGTTGACCAGCATCTCATCGGCGCCCGTGCGGTATTTAGCCGCTCTTTTCAACAATTGCAGGCTTTCTCGGCGGGCTGTGGTGGCCAGCCACCCACCTACTCTTTCCGGCTGCTCTATACGGTGCAGGTTCTCCACCAGCCGCAGCCATGTTGTCTGCTCAAGTTCGGCGACATCGGCCGGTGTAAGCCGGTACCGCCGCCCGGTGGCCGCGATCATCCCGCCGAAGCGGGCCACCAGTTCCTCCCAGGCCTCGACGGAGCCCGCTCTGGCCCCGAGCACCAGGTCGCCCACTGACGCCGACTGTACGGAGGACGCCAACGGCCGGTCGCTTTCGGGGATTGCGACAGAATTGTATGACAGTGGTGTTTTCCTTCGGGCCGGTGTCGATGAACGAGAACATGGATCAAGCAAGTAAGTTGCGTGCCGCCGCTTCACCGAAGTCGCAGCGCCTCGATGACGACGCCGGCGCGGAGGCCCCGATCGAGGAGACCGAAACAGACAACTGGTATCTGTTTCGTCAGAACGTTAAAACGACTGAAGCCGGTGAGCCGCGATCTCAGATAGTCCTCAGACTTGGCCTCTTCGTTGGTCCAGGGACAGCCGGGTAACTACGAGGCTTTTGTCGTGGGCCGTGTGACCCACGATGGCCCTTCAGTACGAACCGGGACCGCGCTTCGGGCGCTCAACCTCAAGCTCAACCTCACCGGCGAGAGGAAACTCGGCCACCGGGGGATGAGGTGGCGGGGCTGAGGCGTAGCCGACCGAGATAAAAGAAAACCAGCACGGCCCGAGCAATTTGAGCCAGCCGGATCGACGCCGCCTCGGGCTTGTCACACACGGCCGCCCTGCCTCGTCTATAGGTCCCAAAACAGACGGACACGTAGGACACTGCCGACGCGACGCCAGGTGCCCCGAGCCCGCTCCCACAACCCACAAAACGGAGGCACGAAAATGTCGCTGCTCAAAGAAACCGAAAGTCTCAGTACCGATACGACAATTCTGAGGAGCCGGCACGGCCCCGGCGGGCGCCAAAGAGCCAATGGCGGACCGGCTCAAACTATCGTCCCTTGGGCCCGTTCTCGGGCCCGGAAGACGGCGAAAACAGTACCGGCCTGGGCCCCCCTGGCCGTGTGCTGCCTGGCCCAGTTCATGGTGGTGCTGGA
>DATJUH010000489.1:0-20453 GCA_035502515.1 Acidimicrobiales bacterium | reverse complement strand
ACACGCGAACTACGGGGCATGCCCTCGAGGTCCCGGGGTGGGGCCACTTCGGTGGCGCCGGCGGCGAGGGCCCGGGCGTGGACCTTGTCGACGTCGTCGACGAGGAAGGAGAAGTTGGCCGGGCCGGGCCGGTCGGCCCGGGCGGGGTCGTCCAGGAGCCAGAGCAGGAAGAAGTCGTCCTGCCCGTACTGGCCGAAGACGAAGGCTTGGCTTTCGTGGTGCTGGGTGCGCCTCGCCACTTTGTAGTCGAGCCCGAAGGCCTCCTGGTAAAACACGACCGAGGAGGCCAGTTCGCCGGCCGGGACCATGATCTGGACCGGGCGGCAGCCGGTTTGGGCGAAGGGCATTGTGGTTCCCTCCTCGAGGTAGCGCTGGTCGAGAGAATTCACCTGAAGGGTCGGCGCGGCACAATTATCGTCGCCGACCGGCGCGGGACCGAAATTGCGCTTCAAGGCCGGCGGTCCTTTTGTGCCTGCCCTTGGTGGCGCTCCGTCCCGACACCCATGCCCGGGATCCTCCGCCGCAGCGCCAGCCAGAGGAGCAGCCATAAGCTCGTTCAACCGGACCAGCGTGAGTAGTCAGGCGCAGGAGCGCCGGCCCAGTTGCGCTCACCAATGTGGACCAACCAGAGAGGAGCTGACTGTGATCAATGTCGCCGTCGTCGGCGCCGGCGCTATCTCGAGCAGCCACATCGAGGCCTACCTGGCCTTCCCGGACCGCGCTCAGATCGTGGCCGTGGTCGATATTTACCCGGAGAAAGCCGAGCGCCAGGTAGCCAAGTACGCTCTGAACGCCACTGTCTTCGACACTCATCGGCGGTTGCTCGACGGCCCGCCAATCGACCTGGTATCCGTGGCCACTCCCCCGGGGACGCACGCCGAGATCGAAGTCGACCTGTTACGGGCGGGCTTTCACGTCATGGGCGAGAAACCTATGGCCGCTTCGCTGGAGGAATGCGACGCCGTCCTGGCCGCGGCCGAAGCGGGTGGCGGAGTGCTGTCCATTGTCGCCCAGAACCGGTTCCGGACGCCGATGATGCGCCTCAAGCGGGCCCTCGACAGCGGCCTGGCCGGCCGCGTCCTGCACGTCCAGGTGGACTCGCACTGGTGGCGAGGCCACAGCTACTACGACCTCTGGTGGCGGGGTACGTGGGCCAGCGAGGGCGGGGGGCCCACCCTCAACCATGCTGTCCACCACATTGACGCCCTCCAGTGGATGATGGGCTCCCCGGTGGAAGTAATCGCGCTGATGGGCAATGTCGCCCATGACAACGCCGAAGTGGAGGACCTCTCGGTAGCCGTCCTTCGGTTCGAGTCGGGTGCCCTTGGCCAGCTGACCAGTTCCGTGGTCCACCATGGCGAAGAGCAGCAACTGGCCTTCCAGGCCGAACGAGCCAAGATCGCATGGCCGTGGGCCGTTTACGCGTCGGTACCCAGGGCAAACGGCTTCCCCGAACGCAATACCGCTCTGGAAGACCAGTTGACCGAGGCCTACGAGGGCCTGGCTCCTCTCCCGCACGAGGGCCACGCCGGGCAAGTCAACGACGTGCTCACCGCCATCGAGACAGGCCGGCCGCCTTTGGTAGACGGCCGGGAGGGCCGCAAGACCATCGAGATCATCACGGCCATCTACCAATCCTGCATTACTTCGGCGCCGGCCCGGCTGCCCATCGGCCCGGGTGACTCGTTCTACACCAGAGAAGGACTGCTCGAGCGGGCACCCCACTTCCACGAGAAATCGGCCTCGGTGGCCGAGTTTTCCGACAACGAGATCACCACGGCAGGCAGGGCCCCTGATCGCCGGCCGGCCGCCGGCCTATGACTACGTCTTCGCCCACTCGACCGAGCTGACATTGCACCGGCCTCGTCACAAGGCGGTCCTTGCCCATGTTCCGGGGACGCCCCCTCGAGCCGCCCGATGGCCCGGTCCGACGGCCCGGTCCGACGGCCCAGTGCGACGGCCCAGTGCGACGGCCCAGTGCGATGCCGCCGGACGCCCGCCGGGCATCAGACTAAGGGCGGTGAAAAACGACGTCGTCGCCTTGGCATGTTGCCGGTGGTCCCCGGGATCAATTGGCACCGATCTCTACCCCGACCCCGACGCAGGGCCTCTCCAGGAGGCTCTTAATTGGCGCGGCGCCGGCTCCCTGATGGTGGCATGGGACGACGAGGGCGTGGACTGGGCGTCGTTCTCCAACGTGGTTATCAGTAGCACGTGGGACAGCGTGGAGAGGCCGGACGAGTTCCTGGCCTGGACGCGGCAAGTGGCAGCCGTGTCAAAGCTTCACAACCCGCTCCCGGTCATCGAGTGGGGTTTCGACAAGGTGCACCACAAAGAACTCGCTTCGGCCGGCCTCCCCATTGTCCCGACGACATGGGTCGGGCCGTGGTCGACGTGGACACCACCGTCTCACGGCAATGATTTCGTGGTAAAGCCGTCGATATCCGCCGGCGCCCGGGACACAGGCCGCTACCGGGACGGGGACCCCAGCGCTGTCGAGCATGTTCAACGGCTCCAGGCCCTCGGCCAGACGGTCATGGTGCAGGAGTACATTTCCCATGTTGAAGACGAGGGTGAAACCGACCTCGTGTTTTTGGGCGGCGTTTTCAGTCATGCCGTGCGGAAGAAGATGCCCCTGGTGCCAGGAGAGGGCATTGTCGACCGGCCCTGGGAACGCATGTCGTGGGCCGGGCTGGTCCGGCCCAGCCCGGCGCAGCTGCGAGTGGCCGAGACGACTCTGACATTCGTTCGTGACCGCCTCGGTTGCCAGTTGCCCTACGCCAGGGTGGATCTCGTCACTGACCCCCACGACGACCCTCTCGTCCTGGAAGTCGAGCTGGTTGACCCGTACCTTTCGCTCGACATGGAGCCTCTGGCGGCCAAGCGACTGGCCGACGCGTTGGTTTAGGGAGCTGTCCCGAAGAGAAAGGCTCGTCTGTTGCCGGACTGGACGGGGTTCGGTCGGTTGGGGGGCCAGAAGTGGCCCCCCAAGAAGACCTTTTAGCATCCGGGTGACCTTTTGGGTTCCAGCCCGCCCGTTACCGTCGCTGCCGTCGTTACCTGTGCGCGCTAGATGTTCTTATCGTGACCCTGGCGCGCAAAAGCACGCGTACCCGGGGCCGCGGCCGGCGCCGCCGGCGCCGAAAGCGTCGGAAGGACTACACCCTGCAGCACTCGAAACGACCGGGGACATAAATGGTTTCGAGCGGGCAAGGTCCCAAATCAGCCGCGGTCCTTTATGGCGGTCCTTTATGGCGTCACGACAGAGAACGTCCCGAACGGCGTGCTGATATTGGCCCCGTGCCCGTCGCCTGACATCATGTCCTGGCTGAAGAAGTAAAGCGGGTGGCTGTTGTAAGTGACCTGGAACGTCCCGTCAGTGCGCTGGATCGTCCCAACCGTCCCGGTGAGCGCAGTACCCGTGAGCGGGGTAACCGCAGGCGCCGTGGTAGTGAGAACCGGTGGCCAGAATTTTGCGCACGTCCCGGTGCAGGTACTGGTGCCCGGAGAGGTATCGGTGCTCAGCGTGTACACCGTCGCGTCGGGGTTCTGGGGCGGGAACGCAGTGGACGATACGGCCAGCAAGCCATCGACGTCCGCCAGCGTGGCCGTACCGGGGTTGGGCCCACCCTGCGGAGCCACTTCGTACCACACGCCGTCAGCCATGTTGTCGAGGAGGTACTGGCCGTTGGTTTCCCCGGCCGGGGCGCCAGGGGCGAGATCGGCGAAGTACAGGTAGACCGGCCAGCCGGCGTAGGTCACCTGTGTCGTACCGTCGGCGCGCTGAAGCTCGCCGATCAAGCGCGGGTCGACCCCGGGCCCGGCCATGGGCCGCCCGGTAGTCAGTAACGGCGGCCAGACGGCGTTGCACTCACCGGTACACGTGCTCACGGCCGGCCCGGAACCCGGCATCGGCGAGCCGTAACTCCGGCCGGGCGTGTCGAACGACAGCATGTAGAGGGTCCGGCCACCCGAGCTGATGGTTGTGGCCAGGGCGGCCCCGGACGGCGATACTTCCGTGCCCACTTTGGCCACCCCGGCGTTAGGGGCGCCATTGCGTGACACCAACCAGAAGAGACCACCGAAGGCGCCCACGTTCTCCCCGCTGAACGTGCCCGGCGTGTCTTTAATGAACGTGTACAGCGGGTGGCCGAAGTACTCCACCTGCCCGGGGGTAAACCCCGACCCGGCCGTGGCCGTACTGAGGCCGTCCTGGCGGACGCCGCGGCCGGCGACCAGAGCCCCGGTAGCCATGAGCGGCGGCCAGGGCGTGGTGCACGGGGTACCGCCGGTCCCCGTCGTGAAGCGGGTCGTCGTGTTGGAGGCGGTGCAATTGAACTGGAGCACTGCTCCTGGCGGCTCGGGGGCAGGGAAGGCATCACCACTGAACTCGTAAAGGGCCAACCCTGCACCGGCCCGAGCGCCGGCGCCCGTGACCAGCACTGGCCCCTGCGGGCTGTAGGCGAGCTGGACGACAGCCGGGCCCGACGGCGGCGACTGGCCCCCGTCAGCAAAAGTGGGCGCGGCGGACGCCGTGACTGAAGCGACCATGACGGCTGCGGCGAAAACTGGGCCGAGGCTGTAGCGGATCCGCATCGTTATTTCCCTCCCTCGAGATCAAGGCAACGAGTGTTCGCTCCTCGGGACGTGAGGGGCCAGGGGCGACTGGCGCCACCCTGATGGTTCGCCGGCGGTGGCGTCGGCGAACACTGAGTGAAAACAGGGTGCGTCAAGCAGAGACCTGTCTCCGTTCCTCCCGCACCCAGTCTTACTGCGGGCCTCCGTCCGGGGTCAATTGTTACGGCCGCCTGGAGCGGCGCTCAACTGCTACCCGGCCGTGTCGAATACGCCGGTAACTATCTCGGCGGCGGCGGCGAAGACCGGGTCGCCGCTCAGCTGCGACCCGCGCCGGCATGCCTCCACCAGCTTCACCTGGTGGGGGTCAAGGCTGGCCTCCGCCGCCACCGCCAGTCGCCGGCCTGATGCCCCCGCCGGGACCGGCTCATTTGCTTGGCGCGCCCGGGCATAAAGCGCTTCGTGCTCGGCTTCGACCTGGGCCAGGCCGGCGGCGGCCGCCTCATTAGAAATGTGCGGCTCGAGAAGCTCGACGGCCATGGCCCCGGTGACGCCGTGGAGATGGAAGATGTTCGGCTCGGCCACAAAGTAACGAGCCCCGCCCGCCGCCGCCGCCACTACGGCACCTTTTATGTCTTCTACTTCAATTGGCTCGCCGGCCGGCTGGCCCGGCCGAAACCGGGCCGCCCAATAGCCAAGTGCCCGGGCCAACTCTTGGCGGCGAGCCTCCGTGTCCGTGGCGCTGATGGCCCGCACCGCGTGCCCCGCTCTTATCGCGCCATGAAAAAGAGCCGTGGCCAGAGCCGGCATCAACCTTGGCACCCAGGTCTCGACGACCTGAGGCCATCCTTTTTCATCGATTTCAGCCGAAAAGTAGCCCACCCATTCAGGGACCTGCCGGTAATCGCCGAGGGCCTCGCCCCACTCGAACGAGGCGGGCAGCACGGGTTCGATAGCCGTGCCTCCGGCGCCGGCGAAACGGCGCGCCCAGCCCCCAAGCTCTTCCTCGAAGCCGAGGGCAGCAAGAGCCTCACAGGCCATCGGGCCGTGGTTGACAAAACCGTTCGGGAGCTCAAAGCCGGCAAAGGCCAGCCGTTCGAACGCCTCATCGAGGGCGTTCGACGTCTCCGCGGTACTCTCGTTCATGAAGTCGGCACCTCCTGGTACCCGTTCGTCGTGACCCGGGCCCGGTACAAGGGTTTGCTTTGAAGTACTTCGTGGGCCGCACAGCAGACAGGATCAACCTCGTCTGGACGGGGACGCTGGCGGCCACGAAAACCAGCCTAAAACCTCAAGCAGACTTGAGGTCAAGGGCTAATGCCGGCGTGCGGCCGGGGGGGTTCATATGGTCGAGGGAAGCAAGGAAGGAGGGCGCTGATGGCGATGGCCGAGTACCTGGACTACAGCGGCCGTGACGATGTCCGCAGCGGCGGGGCCCGGCGGATTTGGATCGGTACGCCAAAGGGCCGTTACAGGGTGTGGACGAAACGGACCGGCAACAACCCCCACCTCAAAGTGCTGTTGCTCCACGGCGGGCCGGGGTCCACCCACGAGTACCTCGAGGCCTGTGACAGCTACCTCCCTGCGGCCGGTATCGAGTACTACTACTATGACCAGCTCGGCGCCGGCTTTAGCGACCAGCCCGATGAGCCGTCGCTGTGGGCGCTCGACCGGTTCGTCGACGAGGTGGAACAGGTCCGCCAGGCGCTCGGCCTGGGCGGCGATAACTTTGTGCTGTTCGGGCACTCCTGGGGCGGCCTATTGGCGGTCGAGTACGCCCTTAATTACCAAAGGAATTTGAAGGGGCTCGTGATATCCAACATGATGTCGAGCGTCCCGGCTTACGACGCCTATGCCAGGGACGTCCTCATCGCAGAAATGGGACCTGATGTACAGGCCGAGATCAAAGCGCTCGAGAAAACGGGCGATTTCGACAACCCGAGGTACATGGAACTGCTCAATGAGCACCACTATGTCCACCACGTTCTGCGCATGCCGGTCGAAGATTGGCCGGACCCCGTTGAACGCGGTTTCGCCCACATAAACCCCACCATTTACGTCCCCATGCAGGGCCCGAGCGAGCTCGGCGTCAGCCCGGACGCCAAGTTGGCGCACTGGGACCGCACCGACCAGCTCACTTCGATCGACGTGCCGGCCCTCGTCATCGGGGCGCGCTACGACACGATGGACCCGTCGTACATGGAAATGATGGCCGACCGGCTGCCTGCAGGCCGGTACCTTTATTGCCCCAATGGCAGCCATTTGGCCATGTACGACGACCAGACGATCTATTTCGCCGGCCTCGTCGCGTTCCTGCGAGGCCTTACGGCGGCATGAAAAGCCGGGACGCCATTGCGTCACAGCTCGAAGATGCCGGTTGTGTGGCGGCCGAAGAAGAAGCCGATGAATTGGTAGAGGCGGCCCGGGAGGACGAGGGATTGCTCGAGGCGCTGGTCGCCCGCCGGGTGGCCGGGGAGCCGCTGGCCTGGGTGACCGGCTCCGTCATCTTCTTGGGTTGTCGCGTCCGGGTCCACCCGGGGGTGTACGTGCCCCGCTGGCAGACCGAGGGCCTGACGCTGAGGGCGATCGAGCTCACGCCGGCCGGCGGTCTGGCCGCCGACCTCTGCACGGGATCGGGCGCGATCGCGGTCGCTCTTGGCCGCGCCCGCCCGGCGGCCCGAGTGGTAGCCGGCGAGCTCGACCCTGTGGCCTGGCGGTGCGCCAAAGAAAATGGTGTCGAGGTTTACGCCGGCCACCTGGACGAGCCCCTGCCCGAAGAATTGAAAGGGCGTTTCGACGTCGTGATCGCCGTCGTCCCGTACGTACCGAGCGAGGAGTTCGCCTACCTGCCTCGTGACGTCCGCGACTACGAGCCCCATCTCGCCCTTGATGGTGGCCCGGGCGGTACCCGAGTTCTGGCGCAGGCGGTATGGGCGGGGGCGCGGCTCTTGCACAGCGGTGGAGCACTGTTGCTGGAGCTGGGTGGGAGCCAGGACGAGGCGCTGGACAGCGTCCTCGGTGCCGCCGGCTTCGTAGCCGCCCGGCGTTACAGAGATGATGACGGCGATCTCCGCGGCATTGAAGCCACCTTCGGCGCGGCGCGTCCCGGCCAAACGGCTACGGCCACTTACCTTGGCGGCTGGTCGCCTTGACCGCCAATTACGTTGATGGCCCATTACCTTGGTGCCAGTTAACCGTGACAACCGGCCAATGATGGGGTCATGGAAAAGCAAACGGGTTCAGGCTCGCTCTGGTCGTTGTGGTCCGAGGACTCTGTGTTGTCGATCGCTTCCAAAGGATCCGTGCTCTCGATCGGCTCGGTTGGCTCGGCATTATCGGTCGGCTCGGTGGGTTCTTTCATGTCCTTGTTTTCTGTAGGGTCGGCAGGGTCGATCGGTTCTCTGCTGTCGGCCGCTTCGCGCTGGTCGGTTATGTCCTTCAAGTCCAGCAAAGGTGCCCTTACCACTCAGGGTGGGAGCGGAAACTAACTACCTTTCGTCGCTCATGGGCCGCCGGCCCGTGGCTTTCGGCCGTTGCCGCCATAACCCGGCATGGGCGTCGCCGCGCCCGATGAGCCGGGAGAACCGCGCCTACCGCTAGAGTCCGAGCATGAGCGGGTACGTAATGCCGGGTGTCCTCGAAATCGACACCTTGCTCGGCGGTTGGCAGCGGGTCACCGCCGGCTACCTCATCGAGGGCCCGGCCCCCGTCCTGGTCGAAACCGGCAGCCAGAGCTCGGTTCCGGTACTGCTGAAAGCCCTGGCCGAGCACGGCGTCGGCCCAGACGACCTGGCCGGGATCGCCGTCACTCACATACACCTCGACCATGCCGGTGGCGTTGGCGACGTGACCAGCGCTTTCCCGAGAGCCGTCGTGTACGTCCACCCGAGAGGCGCCCGGCACCTGGCTGACCCGGCCCGCCTCATTGCTTCGGCCGCCACGGTGTACGGGGACGCCCTCGACTCGCTTTACGGCCGGCTCACGCCCACCCCGGCCGAGCGGGTGAAAGCGGCAGAAGACGGCCTCGACATCGACATCGGTGGAGGCCGGGTGCTAACTGTCGTGCATTCACCGGGCCACGCCAAGCACCATATGGCCCTCCACGACAGCGAAAGTGGCGTGCTCTTCGTGGGGGACTCGGTCGGGGTGCGCTTGCCGGGCGCCGGCGCCCTGAGACCGGCGACGCCGCCCGCCGATTTCGACCTCGCCCAGGCCCTCGACAGCCTGAGACGGTATACCGACAGGAAGCCGAGCGCCCTGGCTCTGGCTCACTACGGCCTGTTGCCGGACAATCCCGACGTCGCGTTGGAAGAGGCGAGAGATGTCTTGCAAGAATGGGCGGACGTGGCGGCGACGGCGTGGCGGTCCGGTGACGATGTCGAAGACGCGTTGCGCCAACATTTCGGGGGTGAAATAGAGGCGCTCCCGCCTGAGGAACGTCAGCGCCTCGAAACCCTCAACGGCATACACAGCAATGCAGAAGGGCTCAAGCTGTGGCTGGCGTCCACGGGCACCTCGATCGAAGGCGCCCGGAAAGAGGGCTAGCCGAGGCGCGCCTCGGCTGTAGCCGGGCCGCCCGGCCGCCCTCTCGTTTTTCTATTTGGCCCACAAATATCTCCGGCGCCACGAACGTGGGACCCGGGCCGGGATTTTGAGCTTGACCAGCTCGGGCTCCAGTTGGGTATGGCGCCGTAAAAGGGTGCGCTGGTGCGCTTCTGCTTCCAAGTCAAGACGGTGATAATTAACTATGTGCGCGGCAATTGTAGGTTGGACGAACATTTGGTGACCTCCATCGGTCGAGCCGCGCCTGTAGGCGCGGCTGAAATAGGGCTTGCAACTGTCCCGGCAACCGCCGGGGCGCATCCTCTAGTGGCTTAAGACCTGAGTGCGCTGGCTACGGCCGGTCACGGGAAGTGAGCGGTTGAAGATTTTGTTCACCCGTACCTCCTCGCGGCTCGATGGACGGACAGGGCTATTAGAGCCGATGAGCGAGCGGCGCCGCCACCGATTTTTCATTCCCCGGCCCGCAAGACAAGGCGGGCAAATGATGACACGGGCCAGCACTGCTTCAATTGCCCCGTCGCCGGGCGGTGGTGCCATAATCAACGGCATGGGACTAGTTGGGCTCCATCATGTGTCGATCAATGTCGACGACGTTGACGCCGCTCTCGGCTTCTACGTCGGCGTCCTCGGTCTAAAGGTGCGGCCCGACCGGCCGGACTTCAGCTTCGGGGGGGCCTGGCTCGATGCCGGCGGCCAGCAGGTCCACCTCATCGAGGCCACATCGCCTCCGGACCTCGGGCAGCATTTCGCGTTGGCGTTCACGGACCTCCCGGAACTCGTCGGTGCCCTCCGGGACCAGGGTTTCGAGGTGAGCGACCCGGTGAGGTCGGGTACCAGCCTCCAGTCCTTCATGGACGACCCCGCCGGCAACCGGGTCGAACTCCATCAGCCCGGTGTCTTCGCTGCCGACCGGTGATAGTCGCCGGGGGCCATGGCTAGTGGCCGGACGATCTGGGCCGACCTGCTCAGCGACGAGGAGCGGACCGTCCTTGACCTCGGCGCCGGCGGTACGCCCGACCCGAGGCCGGACGTCCTGGTGGTCGGGGGCGGGATCGTCGGAGTGGCAACCGCTCTGGCCTGCCAACGCGCCGGTCTTGGCCAGGTCTCTCTAGTAGAGAAAGGCCGGCTCGGCTCGGGGGCCACGGAAGGCGCCGCCGGCCTGCTCGTACCTGAAGCCCACCAGGGTTCCGACCCGCCCCGCTTTGTCGAACTGGCCCGGGCCAGCCTCGAGATGTGGCGAGAGCTGGAGATGGCACTTCCCGGAGGTGTCGGCTACCAGGACATGGACTGGATCGGCCTGGCGCCTCAGCCGGACGGCTTTGTCGCCGACCCTCCGTCAATGGTCGAGTGGCTGAGCGCCGACGACGTGGCCGGGCTGGTGGCCGGGCTGGTGGCCGGCCTGATGGGGAACGGGCCCGCCGCTCGGGTGCGGCACCAGGGCCGGGTCAACCCGCTGCGGGCCGTGAGCCGGATGGCGGCGCAGTTGCCTCAGGTCACCACCGGGGTGGCCGCTATCAGGCTCGAGGAAAAGGGGGGGCGGGTGGCGGCCGTCGCCACCACCGCCGGGCTTGTGTCTCCGGCGGCTGTCATTTTCGCCACCGGGGGGCCTCCTGATCTGGCGGGCCTTGACCTTCAGATCCCGGCCGATCTGGTGAAAGGCCACCTGGCCGCCACCGAGCCGGTCTCAGTGACCCTGCCGGGTTCGGTGGCACCGGTGGCGGTCCAGATCGAGGAGCAGCGCCTCCTGACCGGGGGGACAATCGATGCCGATGACCCTTCTCCGGGAGTCAACTCAAATGTCATCGGCGTCATAAAACGCGAGCTCGAGACGGCCTTACCCCAACTGCGCACCGCTCGCCTCAGCCACCAGTGGTGTTGTTGGCGGCCTCATCACCCGGACAGTCAGCCGGTCATCGACCGTGTCCCCGGTCTCGACAACGCCTGGTTCACGAGCGGCCACTACCGCACCGGCATCCTCATGGCCCAGGTCACGGGCCGGCTGCTCTCCGAGTGGTTGAGTTCTGGTGACCAGCCCGCAGACGCCGTCCCGTGGGCGGTTGATGGGCGGTGGTGATGGCTTTACGTATGGAAAGTGACAACGTCGATTGCCGCTCCCGCGGGTAGCCCACCGCCCGAAAGGCCGGCCGGGACCGGGCTCGGGCGCAACTCGAGCCGTAGCGCCGTAGCGCCGTAGAGCCGTAGAGCCGTAGAGCCGTAGAGCCCCGGGACCGGGATAATGCCAACGGAACCCCACTCAACCGTCGGTACAGTGACGGCGAGTGGCCGGCCCGCTCACCGGGACCGAGCGGGGCGGCGATAACCTTCATAGTTGGGAGGTCCCACGTGATGACTGTCACAGGTGCGACTATCCGGGCGGCCATCCTCGGCGTAGCGCTTGCCGCCACCGCCTTTGCCGCAGTCGGCGGGGCGGGGAACGCCATGGCGGCCCAGCCCAATGGGCCCGTCCAGGCCGTCCACCGCATCGCACCGGTCCAACCCATCGGGCCCGTCCAGACCCGGTTCCCGGCGTGCGTTTACCCGCACGGGGCCGGTCCCGGATATAACGCCTCGATCGGTAACCAGGAAAACGGGAAAACGGTTTGTCTGGCACTAGGCGAGAAGCTGCTCGTGTCTCTTTCTGCGCCGACGGCAAAAAGCCCGAAATGGAGCCACATCCAGGTGTCGCCGTCCGGGGTCCTCACCACCGCGCCACTGACTTTGATGCTCTCACCCGGGATGACGGCCACCAACTTCCTGGCCTCACACCCTGGAGCCGTCGACCTCACCTCACAACGGCACGTCTGCCCACCTTCGACGAACGGGACGGTGAGTTGTGACGTCATGGTGGCGTGGCGGGCCACGGTAGTGGTGCGAGGTGGGACTAAACCGCTACCGGAGGTCCGCTTTTGAGGCCCATGGCGGCCCGGCGGTCCAGCCTGGAGCTCACTTGTCCCTGTGATTGGCGGCTGTTCTCGGTGCAATAACCCGTTCTCGTTGCGTTTGGCTGCAAATATGTCACGCGATCGCGACAGAAAGGCTCGGTTGCACCGAGAACGGCCCGCCTTGCAAGTTTTATACCCCAAAGAGCATCGCCGGGCACACAATGAGTGGCGGGAGCGTCGTCCCAGCCACTCATTGCCGCCTTCGCCTTCTCTGAGAACCCTAAGAAGTGGAAACCAGCGAACTAGGTGGGGGGGCGATCTTCCCCGTGTACGTCGTAACCGGTGCCGACCCGATATTTGTGACCTCGACCCGGGTTAGCGGCACCGTGCCGATCCAGCTGCCCGTGGGTGTCACCGCCGGCGGAGCGGACGTAGTGAGCTTCACCACTTCGGAGCCCTGGAAGCCGAAGTGCACGCTGCTCGAGTACGAGGGGGGGACGAAGCCGGGGGTGATGAAACTCTTACCCGAGTTCTCCAAGGCCGAAATCAGGCTTTG
The DNA here is from genome assembly GCA_035502515.1 of Acidimicrobiales bacterium. Taxonomy (GTDB): domain Bacteria; phylum Actinomycetota; class Acidimicrobiia; order Acidimicrobiales; family Palsa-688; genus Fen-671. The sequence continues at coordinate 7,877 of DATJUH010000489.1, read as the reverse complement.
TCTCGTCAGGTTCTTACCGGCAGCCTGAAGAGCCTGAACGAAGGTGAGAGCCAGCCCGACGCCGTACAGGGTATTGCCGTCGACGCCGGCCTTGGCGTACAGAGCCGGCGCATAATCCTTCAGTAATTTGGCCTCGACTTTCACCCATGGGTTCGCCGTATCGGACTCGGCCGGGAAATAGGAGTCGGTGATGACGCCGTTCAAGAGCCCGGCCACCTCCTTGACTTGCGTGGCCGTGCCGTGGCTGGCCTTCACGAACGCCTCCAGCAGCGGTCCCACGGTGGGTGCGTCAGCGCCAACGGTAGAAATCACGTATTGAGGCAAATAACCGATCGACGCCGCGGGGATCATCGTCAATGCCGTGGCCGCCGGGATGGTAGCCATCGCCACCACCTGGGCGCCGGCCGACTTCAGCGCCGCCACCTGGTTGGAAAGAGGCCCGGACAACGTGGCCGCGTCGTAGCTTTGTTGAGAAACCACGCTGGACTTGGAGAGCTCCATATTGAGACCTTTCACGAAGTCCTGCCCGAACTCGTCATCCTGGTACAGGTAGCCGACCTTCTCCCCGGCGAAGTGGGATGCGATGTATGCACCGAGGATCTTCCCCTCCACCGTGTAGGGCGGCTGCCACCCGAAGCTCTCGGGGTACTTGGGGTTGCTCCAGCAATTGCACCCTGACTCGATAAAAAGTTGAGGGACTTTCTGCGCATTGAGGAACGCCTGCACCGCCGCCTGGGTCGGCGTCCCGAGCGAACCGACGTCGGCAAAAATGTTGTCCTGCAACACCAGTTTGCGGGTCAGGGTGGCCGTTTCTGCCGGGTTGTACTGGTCGTCGAGGTAGATGTACTTGATCTTCCGGCCGTAAACGCCGCCGTGGGCGTTGACCCACGAAAATACCGCGTCCATGGCCGGGGCTATCTCGTCGTACCCCGGGGCCGCCGGGCCCGTCAGAGGGACGGTGGCACCGATGGTAATGCTCGTCGAAGTTACGCCCGGGGCCTGGGCCGAAGCGGCCGGCGTCAGCCCTCCCACTGTTAGCGCGCCCACCGTCACTCCGGCTACTGTCGCTCGGGCTAGTGTCGCTCCTGCCCGACCGCGGCTAAATAGTCGTTGTTTTGCCTTTATCACTTCCATCACTTCTCCCTTCATTTGTTCAACTGACCGTGCTCAGAGCTGAGCTCATGATCAATGGCACCCGAAGGCCGCCGCGTTGCCGGGGCCTGCTTCCGGCCCACCCCCGTCTCGCGTGCAGCCAACCAACTTTTCGACCCGTACCCCCACAACCACCGCAGACCTCCCTGGATACCGGTCGGCGCGGCGATCATCACGACGATCAGTACAACGCCAAAAATAATAGTGGCGAGGTAGGCGCTCGTCCCGGCACCGAGGCCGAAATCACCCGAGAGTGAAGTGGACCACTGTGGTACGTACACCAGGAGGATGGCGCCCCACCACATACCCACGAGGCTCCCCGCTCCACCGAGCACCATCGCCGCCAGCAACTCGATCGACAGCGTGAGCGGGAACTCGCCCGTGCTCACCACTCCCGTGGACAGGCCCAGGAACGCCCCCGCCAGCCCGGCGCAACCGGCGCTGATGACGAAAGCGATCACCTTGGTCCGGGCCACGTGCACACCGGACAGCGAGGCCGCCACCTCGTTGTCCCGCACGGCCCGGAATGCCCGCCCGAACCGGCTCGTCAACAGGTTGGCCAGAAGGACCAGCGTTATCAACGCACCGGCCAACTCGATCCAGGCCAGCCACTGTTCCGGGTTGACCGACCCGGGAGCCGCGGGCACGGTCGTCGTCAAACCCTGGTCGCCGCCAAAAGTGCTGCTCCACTTGTCCGCTACCGGAGGCAGGGCCAGGGCCAGCAACAAGGTGACGCCGGCCAGATAAGGGCCCTTGAGGCGGGTGGCGGAGATGCCGATGACGAGGCCCAGCGTGGCCGCGGCTCCGATGGCGGCAAGTAGTTCGAGGACGAAGTTCATCTGCGTATGCGTCATCAGAAGAGCCACGGTGTAGGCGCCGACGGCCATAAACGCCCCCTGGCCGAGCGAGATCTGCCCGCTGGCCCCCGTCAGCAGGCTCAGACCGGCCAGGGCGATCAAGTAGAGGGCGATCTCGCCCACGAGGACGTTGTTGTACGCGCTCAGGGCCGAAGTGATGAACAGGAGGACGACCGCTCCCACCACCGCCAGGCCAAGATGGCGGGCCAGCGGTCGCCTGGGCCATCGCGCCCAAACGGGGCGCGGCCGGGCCTGGCCATCCGCGGCCGGCGGGGGCGACGGTGTCGCCACATCGGGGGGGACGACGGAGGAGGTCATCAGACGACGCGGGCCGAAGCCCGGGCAAAAATCCCTTGCGGCCGGGCCATCAACGTGACCATCAACAGCACCAGGGCACCGAGCGGTTCCAGGCCCGACCCCAGATAACCGCCGACATAAGAAATACCGAGCCCGGTGATGAGCCCTCCCACCAGCGCCCCGACCGGGCTCTCGAGCCCGCCTATCACCGCCGCCGTGAAGGCGTAGATCATGTCGAGGTCCATATAGTACGGCCCGAACGAGCTGGTGGGGGCGATCAACAGGCCGGCCAGGGCGCCGGCCAGGCCGGCGAGCGCCCACCCGAGGGTCAGGAGCCGACCCACCCGCACCCCGAGCAACCGCGAAACCTCCCGGGCGAAGGCGGACGCCCGCATGCGCAGCCCCAGCGTGGTCGCTCTGAACAATACGAGGTTGGCCCCCATCATGAGGAGGACGGCGACCAGGATGAAGACGTCGAAATGGGAAAAGGCAATCCGCGTGTGCCCGACGACGAGGCCGCTCTGCGAAAAAGCGGCCGGAAAACCTCGGCTGGAATTACCGTAGACCGCTCCGGCGACACCTTCGAGCACGATCACCAGCCCGATGGTGATTATCACCGGGTTGAGCTCCGGCTTGCCCTCGAGCGGCCTCACCAGGGTTCTCTCGACCAGGGCGCCGAGCACGAACCCGAGAGCCAAAGCAATAACGAACGCCCACCAGTAATCGAGGCCCCGGTCAAGAAGGCTGGAGGCGATGAAGGTAGTCAACATGGCCATGGCGCCCTGGGCGAAATTGATTATTTTGGTCGCCCGGAAAACAAGGACGAGGGCCAGCGCCAGGGCGGCGAAGATCATCCCTTGGGCCACCCCGTCGAGAGTGATGTTGATGAAGAGGCTCATATTCCGGCCTCAGAAACCCAAATAGTGGCGGCGCAGCTCGGTATTGGCCGCCAGCGCCGGCGCGTTATCATTGGCAACCACCTCACCGAGGTTGAGGACGACGGCGCTCGAGGCCACGGACAGAGCACTGCGAGCATTTTGTTCGACGAGGACGACGGTTATGTGCGACCTGGCCGTCTGCTCGACCAGCATGGCCATCAGTTGCGCCGTTACCAGAGGAGCGAGCCCGAGAGACGGTTCATCGAGCAGTAAGAGCCGCGGCCGGGTGACAAGGGCACGCCCGAGCACGAGCATTTGGCGTTCGCCGCCCGAGAGCGTAGAGGCGTGCCGGTGACGGAAGCCGCTGAGACGAGGGAACAATTCGAAAATGGCCTCGATCGCCGGCTGACGCTGCCGGGGCCGCAGGCACCAGAGCGTGGCTACGTGAAGGTTTTCCTCGACGGTGAGCTCTTCGATAATGCCCCGGCCTTCGGGGACATGGGCGACACCGCGCCGGGCGATGTCCTCGACCGAGGCCCCCAGCAGCTGTTGTCCGGCGAAATTCACCGAACCGTTTTTCGGCTTCGTGAGGCCGCTGATCGTGCGCAATAATGTGGTCTTACCTGCGCCGTTCGCACCTAACACCGCAGTGATCTCACCGCTTTTGGCGCTGAACGACACCGACCTCAGCGCGCTCACAGCACCGTAACTGACGCTCAGGTCGTTTATTTCAAGCACCTGCCGCATCCTCTATGTCGCGCCCGAGGTATGCCGTCGCCACCTCGTTGCTGGCCCGAATTTCGTCCGGCGAGCCGTCGGCAATGACGTGGCCGAAATTGAGCACCACGATCCGGTCGCAAACCGAAGTTACGAGGTCGATACGGTGCTCAACCAATACCACGCCCATGGCCCGGCTGAATTCTCTGATCAGGCCGGCCAGGGCGCCGATCTCATCCTCGGACAGCCCGCTGGCCGGTTCGTCAAGGAGCAGCAGGCTGGGTTCGGCCATGAGGGCGCGGGCCAGTGCCACTCGCTTCTGGATCCCGTAGGGCAGTGACGCCGGGAATTTGGCCGCAAACCCACCGATGCCGAGGCGGTCGAGCAGTTCGCCGGCGGTGGCGGCGGTACGGCGCTCCTCGCCGCTCGATCGCCAAATGCCCAGGAAAGCCGAGCCAATGTCGCACTTGAGGCGGGCCTGCGCCCCCAGCATGACATTTTCCAGGACCGTCAAGCCCTGGCAAAGACCGACGCCCTGCAGCGTCCTGGCAATGCCGAGCCGGTTGAGCTCATGGGGACGGCCCGTCCCCAGCCGGGCGGCGCCATACGTTATTACCCCCGACCGGGGCCGGACGAAACCGGAGATGACGTTGAAAAGTGTGGTTTTCCCGGCCCCGTTCGGGCCGATCACCCCCACTGTTTCGCCGTACGCGGCGGACAAAGAGACACGGTCGAGGGCCGTGAGCCCGCCGAACTCGACAGTGAGATCCTCGACGAGGAGCCGCTTCGCGCCCGGACGGGTGGAAGCGGCCGGTGGCGGCGCCGCTCTGCTGCCCGGCAAGACCACTGAAGTTACGTCAGCGCCCTGCCTGTTTTCCCCCCCGAAGTCCGAACCTGGCATGCGATATCAGTAACGCCCTGGAGCGATGAGCTCAGCCAGACAGAGTAGCACCAACGAATGCGGAAGGCCCTGTGCACCGACTATGCGGTCTGGCCTCCGTCGACCACCAGGACATGGCCAGTGACGTAAGCGCCGGCGGGCGAAGCCAGGAAAGCGACCGCTCCCTTCAGGTCGTCCGGGCCGCCGAAACGGCCGAGCGGGATCTGCTTCAGGAACGTCTCTCCAAAACGGTCCAGCACCACTTGGGACATGGCCGACGGGAACCAACCCGGCGCGATGGCGTTCACCCGGATCCCGTAGCGCGCCCACTTCCACGCCAGGTCACGGGTGAGGGAAATCACACCCCCCTTGCTGGCCGAATAGGCCACGATATCGACCGTCTCCGGTGGGAAGCCACGGAGGCCGGCGGTCGAGGCCACATTTACGATAGCGCCGCCCTGCCGAGCGATCATCTGGCGGGCGGCCGCCTGGCTCATGAGGAACAAGCCGGTCAGGTTGACGTCCATCACCTTCTGCCACCCGTGCAGTGGCGTCTCCTCGGCGGGTGCGCCCCAGCTGGTGCCGGCGTCGTTGACAAGCACGTCTACGGCGCCGAAGGCCTCGACCGTGCGGTCGACGACGGCCTGCGCGTCACCGGGCTGGGCCAGGTCGCACCGCAGGGCCAGGGTGCGCACCCCGAACTCGGCCAGCTCGGCGGCCGCTTGCTCGCACCGCTCGAGTTTGCGGGCGCACACCACGACATTGGCGCCCAGTTCGGCCAGGGCGCCGGCCATCTGGCGGCCGAGGCCGCTCCCGCCCCCGGTCACGACGGCGGTCTTGCCAGACAGGTCGAACAGTTCACGGACCAGCACGGTGTGAGATGGTAGTGGCCATGGCCGCCACTTCGAGTGCCCCCGCCCCGTACGAAGAGCTGCGGGGGCAGTACCGGTCCTTCATGGACGAGCACGTCTACCCCAACGAGGAAGCCCTCTCCCGGGAGGACGATGGCGCTTCAGTACTCATCGAAGCCTTGCGAGCGCGGGCCAAGCGGGCCGGCCTCTGGGCGCCCCACCTCCCGCCCGAGGCGGGCGGGACGGGGCAGGGCTTCCTGGCCTACGCCAGCCTCAACGAGGAGATCGGCCGGGTACCCTGGGCGCAACTGATCTTCAACTGCCAGGCCCCTGACGCCGGCAACGGTGAGATCCTGCACATTTTCGGCACTGACGACCAGAAAACGAGGTGGCTGGTGCCCCTCGTCCAGGGGGATATCCGTTCTTTTTTCTCCATGACGGAGCCTGATGTCTCCGGAGCGGACCCGACTGGGCTGCAAACAACCGCCGTACTCGAAGGAGGCACCTGGGTTATCAATGGGCGCAAGTGGTTTTCCTCCGGGGCGGAAGGCGCGGCGTTCGGGATTGTGATGGCCGTTACCGAACCGCAGGCGCCGCCCCATCGCAGGATGAGCCAGATCATCGTGCCGGCGGACAGCCCCGGCGTCGAGATCGAGCCGGTGGCGGTGCTCGGCCACCGCGGCCGCGGCTGGTCGACCCACTGCGAGGTGCGCTACGAAAACGTAGCCGTCCCTGCGGGCAACCTGCTCGGTGAGCGGGGCGCCGGGTTCAGGATCGCCCAGGTGCGGCTCGGCCCCGGCCGCATCCACCACGTGATGCGCTGGCTGGGACAAATGCAACGTGCTTTCGAGCTGATGTGCGGGCGGGCGCTCGAACGGCAAGCCTTCGGCGGCCCCCTGGCCGAGAAGGAGACCGTGCAGGACTGGGTGGCCGACTCGGCGGCCGAGATCCATGCCTGCCGCCTGATGACCTATGACGCCGCTCGAAAAATCGACCGGGGGCTCGACGCCCGGGTCGACATCTCGTTGCTGAAGTTCTATGCCGCCACTGCGCTCTCCAACGTGGTCGACCGGGCCGTTCAGGTACACGGCGGTCTCGGTTTGACGGACCGCTCCCCGCTGTCGTACATGTACACCCTGGCCCGCGGAGCGCACATCTACGACGGTCCCGACGAGGTCCACCGTATGGTCGTCAGCCGGCGCATCTTGAAAGAGTTCGCCGACGGCGGCCGCTGGACGTTCGGCTGAGCGATGGGCCTGCCTCCGGGACCGGACATCGTAGGAACGGCCCGGGAGGCGGCCGCGCTCTCGCACTCCCCGTTGCTAATCCTCGAGCGCGTACGGGCCTTTCTCGACGAGCACGGGCTCGGTTCGGGCCCCGTGTACGCCTCACGCGTTGGTGAAGGTGGGGGCTCGAACTTCTCGTTCCTGCTCGAGCGGGGCGGCAAACGCTACGTGCTGCGCCGTCCGCCCCGCCCGCCGCTGCCGCCGTCCGCCCACGATGTCGTACGAGAAGCTCGGCTCCAGCAAGCATTGGCGCCGCTCGGCACCCGCGTCCCGCGCATCCGCGCCGTTTGCGAGGATCCGGGCCTGATCGGGGTGCCGTTTTACGTGGCGGACTACGTCGAGGGCTTCGTCGTGACCGACACCTTGCCCCCAGGGCTCGACGGCGACGCTCTCGCCCGGCGCCGCGTGGGCGAAGACCTCGTCGACGCCCTGGTCGAGATCCACGCGGTTGACGTTGGCGCGCCAGGATTGACGGCGTTCGCCCGGCCCGGGAGCTACCTCGAACGCCAGGTGCGGCGCTTCTCCCAACTCTGGGCCGTGAACGCCACCCGCCCCCTCCCGGTCGTGGACGAAGTGGGAACGGCGCTGGCCGCGGCCGTGCCTGAACCGCTGGCGCCGGCCGTGGTCCACGGCGACTACCGCCTCGGCAACATGATCGTCGTCCCCGGGCGGCCGCGCCCTATCGTCGCCGTACTCGATTGGGAAATGGGCGCCATCGGCGACCCGCGCGCTGATGTCGGGTACCTGCTGGCGATGTACTCCCCGCCGGGGGGCGTCCCGAGCCCACTCGGTACGTCGCCCGTTACCGCCACCCCGGGGTTCCCGACGTCGGCGGAACTGGCTGACCGGTACGCCGAGCGCAGCGGGCGTGACGTGGAGCCGGTCAACTGGTTCGAGGCTCTGGCCCTCTGGAAGGCGGCCGTGTTCTGCGAGGCCATTTATGGCCGTTTCATCCGGGG
>DATJUH010000488.1:0-3735 GCA_035502515.1 Acidimicrobiales bacterium | reverse complement strand
CAGGTAACTGGCGGTCGCGGATGCCGCGATGGTGTTGAGCAACGCTGTCCCCATCGAGCCACCGACCTGTTGGGTGGCGTTGACCAGGGCGCTGGCCACGCCCGCGTCATGCGGTGCCACCCCTATAAGAGCCGTGCTGCTGAACGGTACGAAGGCGAACCCGAGCCCAATGCTGGTTACCAGCTGAGGCCCCAGGACGTGCGCCACGTAGTCGGCGTGCACCGGGATCTGGGAGAACCAGAACATCCCCACCGCCCCCATCAGGAGGCCGATGGTCATGAGTACCCGGGGCCCGAGCCGTGGCAGCAGCGAGCTGGCCAGCGTGGCCGAGAGGATGAACCCGCCCGAGAAGGGCAGGAAAGCGATCCCGGTCTTTACGGCTGAGTAGCCCAGCACCGCTTGCATGTAGTACGTCAGGAACAAGAAGCAGCCGAACAGCGCGATGCCCACGAGCAGCGACGCCAGGAACGAACCACCCCGGTTGCGGTCCAGGACCACCCGCAGCGGCAGCAGGGGGGTCTCCGAACGCTGCTCGATCAGGACGAAGGCAGCCAGCAGCACCGCGGCGACGGAAAGCAGGGAGATCGTCACCGGCGAGGCCCAGCCGTCGGTTTCAGCCCGGGTGAAGCCGTACACCAGCGAGAGAAGGCCGAGAGTAACGGTGGTGGCGCCAGGGAGGTCCCAACCCCGCTTTCCGCCCTCGGCGCGGCTTTCGCGCACTATGGGTACCGCAGCCAGCGCGGCGATGATGGCGATCGGCACGTTGATCAACAGTGTCCAGCGCCACGAGGCATACGTCGTCAGGAGGCCGCCGAGCACCAGCCCGATGGCGGCACCGCCGCCGGCTATGGCGCCGTAAACGCCGAAGGCTCGAGCTCGCTCTCTCGGCTCCGTGAACGTAACCGTGAGCAGCGAAAGCGAAGCCGGCGCCATCACCGCTGCGAAAGCACCCTGGAGCCCACGAGCGCCGAAGAGCATCGCCGCGTTTTGCGCCAGGCCCCCCAGCGCCGAAGCCCCGGCGAAGCCGAGCAGGCTGATTATGAACATCCGCTTCCGGCCGAAGTAGTCGGCGATGCGCCCCCCGATCAGCAGCAACCCTCCGAAGGCGAGCGTGTACGCCGTGAGCGCCCACTGGCGGTTGGCCACAGAGATATGAAGTGCCCGTTGCGCAGAGGGCAGGGCGATAGTAACGACGGAAGCGTCAAGGACGATCATGAGCTGAGCTATGCCGATTACTCCGAGCGCCTTGAAGCGTTGCGGGTCCGGCTCGTCAACCCGGGTGCGAATGGCGCGCGTCGTAGGTTGAATGGATGTGGTTGACATGGGACTTTCCTCCGAGGTCCTGAACAAGTACGACGTAGTTACACCATGGTGACCATCGAAACTGGCCACCCTCTGGCCTCATTGCCGTCGTCGCGTATTTTTGTTTCGGCACTACGATCTGGAACGGAGCCTCCGTTTGCCAGTATACGGAGCGATCGTTCCGTTTGTCAACCGAATTATTTTGGACTGGGATCAGAACCCGTGAAGGCGATAAAACCGCACCAAGACGATGCTCTCCTGGTCGGCGAGGCGGCCGAGGGCGCGCTGCCGGCTACAAGCTGGACGCGGATGAGCACGTCGAATACGAATTTGCTCCTGACCGGGCAGCCTTTGTCTTCGGTACCAGAGGCGAGCTGAAGACGGGCATCTTTCCGCTGAACCCTCTGGGACCCTCACCGCAGCAGCCCTCCGGGCGCCGACAGGGCGGCCCCCGGCGGCGGCGGGACCTAACCCGAAAGCCGGCACTTACCAAGGTCGACGCGGTTACCTTTGAGGGGCACCCCCTCCTGACGCAAACGTCGAAGCTGGCGGGCGCCTTTCGCTACGCTGCCGTCGGCCCGTACAACCCGGTACCAGGGAAGGGTTTCTTTGGTCGTGGCCAGCACTCTTCCCACCAGCCGGGGCGCTGACGGGCAAATGTCCCCGTATGTGCGGACGAACCCCTCGGGGATGGCCCGGATCCGCTCGATTATCTGGGCTGTGCGGAGGTCCGGGGAAACATCAGGCTGCCGTGCGCTCCGGGCCATCTAGGAAACCTGGGTAGTCGTGTGTTCCGGTCGCCCGACGTACCAGGCCGAGGCTATGGAGAACCCGGCCTGGTGGAGATCCTGCCCCAGCCGGTCGCCGACGGGGACAGGGACAACCGCGAGCACCGCCCCCAGGTCGGCTGCCAGCTCCTCGATGGCGGCGGCTTTCGTGCCCACGGCAACTTGCTCGACCGGCAGCACCGGGCCGCCGGGGTCATAAACCGGCGGGGCCGGGCCGACGATACCCGAGAACCCGGCACCGACCACCCGGCCAGTACTGTCGGCAGCCCCCTTTGGCGTCAGGCCTTTTACCCACCAGTTCTCTGTCAGCACCAACGAGCAGTTCCGCAGCATGGCCATCTTGGCATTGTCAGCGGCGGCGGTTACGACTCGAAGGGTGGCGGCGCCCTCTTTGGCCAGCAGGGGCCACGCCGCCTCGAGCAGTGCTGCGCCATCCTGGGCCCAGTCATCATCTGCTTCGACGGCATAATCGTCGATCAGGCCCTCCGGCCCTGTTGCCCCCGACCCCCGCACTTCGCCAATGAGAAACCCTCGGCCGGTCCTCAGCGCGGTGACACCGGGAGTAGACAGTTTCCCGGCCAGAAAGCGGGCGTGGAGGCCGGTGGCACCAGGCGCCGGCCGCCAGAAAACGGGCGAGTAGGTGGCGTACAGCTGCCGGCGGCGGTCCATAATCTCCGCCGCCCACCTGATGTCCTCAGGGCGGAGCGGTCGAATTGCGGGTGCCACTCCCCAGAGCCTTGCACGCGGTGCGGAGGCTGCACGTCGCCATTCCCCAGGGGAAGCCTGGGCACCTGCGCCCGGGATGGCCTCGACCGGCTTCGACGAGGCTGCGGGCGGCGTTACCGCCGCAACTGACGCAGGGCCTGCTCGTGGGTGATCTCGCCGGCGGCCAGGGCTTCCAGCACCCGAAGCCGGCCATCAGTCGTTGTCTCGAGCGGCATGGACGGGTCGGCCCGGCCGGTGTCGCCGGCTTGAACATCGCCGCCGAGGGCGTCGACGATCTCGTCCAGACGCGACCGAGCCGTGTTGTAGGAGACGCCGAGCTCGGTGGCCAGCCGCTGGAGGTTGTTCCGGGCCCGAAGGAGGAGGCCCACGAAGTCGAGCTGCTCGGGTGACAGCTTCCCCACCCAGCCGAGCTCGAACTCGCCTTCGATCGTGATGCCGCTCGAGGGGCACCACAGCCGTGTGACCACGAGTTCGGCGCCGGTGGCCGGGTCCCGCGTCAGCAGCCGGTTCATGCCGGCGGCGGGCCTTCCCAGCCGTCAGGATCGTCGCCGTCGGGTGGTTCGTCCTCGCCATCATCACCAGGAGGGGCGAACCGGCCGACAAAAAACTCGAGATCGTCGATGCTCATCCCTTCTTCGGCCGCCTCGACGACCGCAGAGGGCTCGAGGTCGGGGAACTCGGAGCGCAGAGCTGACGCGAAATCAACCGTGACCCCGGCCTCGCGCATCTCTACCAGCTGAGCGACGTCGATGTCGCCGAAGGCATCGACCATGCCCCGGGCGTAATCGGGCCCGATGTCGGATTCGCTGCACTCCAGCAGCTCGCCCAGGCCGAGGTCGGGGAAGATGTCACGCATCTCTTCTATGTAGCGTTTTGGCACTCCCTGGGTTTTCAGCTCGACCAGGTCCTCGAAACTCAG
>DATJUH010000487.1:0-2924 GCA_035502515.1 Acidimicrobiales bacterium | reverse complement strand
GCCTCGCCGGCCCGGTTGCTACCGGGTAGTGCCGGCGCCTCGCCGGCCTGGTTGCTACCGGGTAGTGCCGGCGCCTCGCCGGCCTGGTTGCTACCGGGTAGTGCCGGCGCCGCCGGACCGGTTACTGCCGGGTACCGCCGGACCGGTGCCGGCCGGCGGGGTTGACATACTCTTGATGACTGTTGACAACAAAGGAGGCGTCGGGTGAAGGTCGTCATAACCGGTGGTGGCGGGTTTCTGGGCCAGCAATTGGCTCGTTCGCTGCTGGACCGGGGCTCGCTCACCGGGGTATCGGGCCGCCCGGAGGAACTCGACTCTCTGGTCCTCTTCGACGGCGTCCCGCCGGCGGCCGAGCTGGACGACGAACGGGTCGAGGTGGTCCTGGGCGACGTCACCGACAGGGAGACGATTTTTTCTTTGTGCGATCGTGATGACCTGTCGGTGTTCCATATGGCGTCGGTCATGAGCGGGGGCGGAGAGGAGGACTTCGACCGCGCCCTGGCCGTGAACGTGGACGGGAGCCGCAATGTCCTCGAGGCGCTCAGGGCGCGGGCCTCTTGCCCTCGTCTGGTCTTCACCAGCTCCGTGGCCGTTTTCGGGGGCGAGCTGGCCAAGGGCAGCGTGGGGGACTCGACGAAGCAGTCTCCTGAAACGACGTACGGGTGCACCAAAGCGATCGTCGAACTACTGGTCAACGACTACACCCGCAAAGGCTTTCTGGACGGGCGAACGGCCCGGTTACCGACCGTTATCGTCCGTCCCGGGACGCCGAATAGGGCGGCGTCGTCATTTGTCAGTGGCGTAGTGCGTGAGCCCTTCCACGGGGTGGATGCGGTAATACCGGTGCCACCTTCCACCACGATGGCCGTAATCGGGTACCGGACCGTCGTGGCCGGCCTGGTGGCCTTGCACGACTTCGACGGCTCGAAACTCGGGCCGGACCGGGCAGTGGAGCTGCCGGGGCTCACCGTTACGGCGGAACAACTGGTCGAGAGCCTTCATCGCGTGGTGCGCCACCGCCCTCTGGGCCAGGTCACCGTCGAGCCCGACCCGGCCATCACCAGCATCGTCGAGGCGTGGGCGGCGCGCACGGCGGCCACAAAGGCTTCCGAGCTTGGTCTGCCGACCGACCCCGACGTGGACACGATCGTGCGCGCCTTCGTCGAGGACTTCGGTTAGCCCGGCGCCAGCTCGTCACCGGGTGGGCGCCAGGCCCTCATCGGTCAGTCTGCGCCACTCTCTCCCGGCCGCGGCCCACCCGTTGGGCCTCGGGCCGCCGGTCAACTTGGCCACCAACCGCAGGGCATCGGTCGACCCGATTACGGTGCCGTTGTTCTCCCACCATCCGTCGCCGCACAGCAGGCAGGAAAGGCGACATAACTGCCGGCCGAACCGGGCCTCGAACTTGTCGAGGGCGAGCGAGTGCGGGCACTGAGCAGGCAAGACCTCGGTAGGTGCCTTCCGCGCCAGCATCGTCACGCTTCTCCCTGGTCCTACACGAGCGTCCTCGGCCAACTGCTCACACCTACTAGAGACGCGGCCGGCGAGCCACGTACAATACCTCCGTACGTCAGATCCCGTTGCCGTCCCGCCGGAAGACAAGGGGGTTTTGCGACTCGCTGTCCAGCGGGTCGCCGATCTCCAGGGTGGCCAGGTACTCGGGGGGAAGTATGTTGGGGGTGCCATTGAAAGTGGAGCCGTCGGGCATGTAGCCGACCGTCATGGCGCGACGTCGGCCGGGTGTCATGTTGGCGCCGGCGCCATGGAAGGTGAGGCCGTTGTGCAACAGTGCACCGCCGGCCGGCACCGGGCAAGCCACCGCCGTCACCTCACGCCACTCGGGGTAAATGTCGAACAGGGCGCCGATGTCCCTCCCGATATCGATCAGGTCGAACTTTGCCGCCTTGTGGCTCCCCGGGACATAAAACAGACATCCGTTCTCCAGGGTGGCGTCGTCGAGGGCGAGCCAGATGGTGATGGCATCGGGCGAACTAAATGACCAGAACGGCACGTCCAGGTGGTAGCCAGTGGGGTTGCCGAACGGTTCTTTGACCAGCGCCTGGTCCGTCCAGATGCGCAGTCCGGGCACCTGCGCCAGTTGGCCCACGAAGTGGCCCAGGGCGGGTTGGAACACCAGCGCCCGCATAGCCTCGTTGCTTTGCCAGAGGTTTATCCGCTGCGTGAACACCCTCTCGTAATAGTGTTGCTCTTCTTCCGTCCGGCGGCCGCGGCCCCGGTCGGTAATGAAGGGCAGGACTTGCTCCCTGCGGGCGGCAATGGCACCATCCACGGCGGCCCGCCATTGCTCGAGCTCGGCATCCTCCAGGAAATCCGGGATGGCTACGAAGCCCTGCTCGTGGTACTTGCGGGCTTCTTCTGGGGTTGGTTCCTTACGCATTCGTCTATGCTCCTGGGTTCTCTCGAGGCCGGGCCCTGTAAACGAGGCCGCCAAATCAATTCGCCGGTTGGTGGCCGCCGGCTCAGGTCAGCTCGATCAGGCACGAGCGCATCCTTTCCGGCACTTCAATGGCCAGCTTCGCGCTGGCAGATCGGGCACTGGCTAACCGTGCGCTTGCCTTTCCGGCGCGGACCTGAGCCGAAGCGGTGGGCCAGCCGGGCGGTAACGCCACCTCGAGGCTGTCGCCGGCGGCCAGGAGCCTGAAAGCGAACACGACGGCCATATTTCGTCCCCGGTGGTAGAAGCCCATACTGGCCCAATCCCAATTGGGCCCTCGGACCGGGTCGGCTGTGAACCGGTGGCAGACCCCGTTCTGGACCACCTCGCTCAGTGACTGGTAAAGCGCCACTTGCTCGGCTACCAGTTCGATGTCTTCTGCGCTCCACAGATCTACCGCCGCACTGATGCCGAACGTCCCCATCATGGCCACGTGGGTACGGAAAAGGAGGTCCGGGATGGCGTCCGG
>DATJUH010000486.1:0-16594 GCA_035502515.1 Acidimicrobiales bacterium | reverse complement strand
CCGGCAGAGCTCAGTGAGCTGGGACGCCGCCTTTTGGGCCTCGAGCCTTGGGACTGAGGCGGCCCTTCAGAGTTCTCAGTTCGTGCGGCAAGAAAAGGCTCTCTTGCCAACGAGCCAGGATGTACCCTCGCCGGGAAGCCTATGACCGGGCCGTCTGACCTGCTCGTACGGTCTAAGCACGTTATCCAACAAAAGGAACTGGATATGTCTGCCCGCGTGCTGCTAAACCCGGTGTGACATTACGACGACATCAGGCCGGGGCGGGCCGGCGCGACGCCAGCAGGAACCGGCGCAGCTCCTTGCGCCCTTTCAGCCCGAGCTTGGCGTAGAGGTTGCCCAGGTGGTACTCGACGGCTTTCGGCGTGATGAACAGCTCGGCACCGATCTCTGCATTGGTCAGGTCCTGCTCGACCAGGTGGGCTACCTCGGCCTCCCGAGTGGTCATGTCCAGCACAGAGCGTTGCCTCGCCTGTGGCTGGCGCAAACCGCAGGCTGTCAGCTCTGCTTCGGTCCGGGCGATGAACGGGGCGGCGCGCAGGTCCCTATACAGTTCGTGGGCGCGGCGCAAGCACTCCAGGGCCGGGCGCCGCTGCCCGACACGGCGTAGGAGCCGGCCTCGAGCCAGCAGCAGCCGGGCCGAGTACACGGGACTGTCGGCCGTGCCCGTGCCCGCTCCCAGCTCGTAGACCGCCAGGGCGGCTTCAGGCGTCCCTCGCTGCTCGGCCAGCCACCCGTCCAGCCAAGCCAGCGCCGGCCGGAGGTAGGCCATCCCAGCCGCATCTGCCCGGAAACGATCGAGGGCGTCCGCGGCGAGGCCCAGTTGGCCGGAACCAACCAGGCCTTCCACCAGTAATGGTCTCCACAGCACGGCGTAGAGACGGCTGCGGGCATCAATGGCGGATTCTTCTTGCCAGGGGCCGAGGGCGTCAGCCATGCCCAGATAGTCGCCCACCGCCTGACAGCAAAGGGCTCGGGCCATGGCTGCGTATACCATTTCCTGCCCGTACTTAAGGCTGGCGGCCGCCTCTTCGGCCGCGGTGGCGTGGCCTTCGGCCTCGTCGGCCAGGCCCCGGCCGGCCGCCACGCAACTTGCGGCCAGATGCAGCAAGGGCAGCTCGGGCCGGCGGGGGCGGACGGCCGCCACCGAGAAGCCTTGCTCGGTGGTGATCAGCGCGTCGTCCCATTTCCCGGCCAAGTACTGGACCACGGCCAGGTAGGCGTAGATGCGCAGGCCCGACGTTATGGTCGCTCCGTTGCGCACCTTCAAAAGTGCCCCGCTCATATCGCTTGTGGCGCCTGGCAGGTCGCCGATCAGGAACCGGCACACCCCTCGCCAGCACAGACTGTCGATTTCGGCCGGGTCGACTAGATCGGGGTCAGGTTGGAGGTGGGATAACTCGGACAGCGCGTGGTGGGGGCCAGCAGTTTGGCAAACGGCCATAGCCGCGATGGCGTGGGCTCGTCCAATGGCTGCCGCGCCGAGGCACCCCTGGGCCAGTGCCCACCTTGCCAGCTCCTTCGCTCGCTCGCCCTGGCCAAGGACGGTGCAGGTCGCAGCCAGTCGGTTGGCGGTCATGGCCGCCAGCAGGTGGCTGCCAGGTTGGGATTGCGCCTGGGCCAACGCCTCGTTGAACTGTCTTTCGCTTTCAGCCACCTCGCCTCTGGAGTAGGCCATTGTGGCCAGAATGGAGCTTCGCAGCGCGGAGGGCGTGGCCGCTTCCACTGTCGCTCGGAGGGCTTCCACTCTCGCTTCCTCAACCACGGTGAGGTGGAAGGCTCCCGTCAGCATCCGGCGCTCGCGGTCTGCCGGAGCGGGGGAGATGTCGGCGGCCCACTGCAGGCGGGTGGCGGCCCGGACGAAGTGCCCGTTGAGCGCGTCGTCGGCCGCCAGACGCTCCAAATCGTTGGCCAGGCTCTCATCCGGACGGTCCAAAGACGCCACCCGGTGAGCCCACGCGCTGGCTTCGTCGACCAGGGCTACTGCGCGAGCGTGCAATTCCCTTTGTCTGGCAGTGCTTATGCCGGCGTACACCGCGTCGCGCTGCACCCGGTGGCGGATGACGACCTGGCGGCTTACGTCCGGCTGCCAGATGTCCACCAGGCCGGCGGCCACAGCCGGTTCCACGGCCGCGCTCGGTGTGCCGACCCCGGCGGCCTCCCCAATGAGGGCCAAAGGCATCGGGGCATTGACGACGGCCAGCATTTCCACCAGCGACCGGGTGTCCGTGGGCAACAGTGCGAGCTGGTCTCTGATAGCCGCGGCTAACGATGGCGGGACTGCTGCTGCGTCCAGCGTGATACGTTCCAGGGCCTCGGCGTCGTTGAGGATGGTCTGCAAGTAGAGGGCGTGGCCGCCCGTGCGAAAGTGCAAACGCTCGATATTGCGGCTATCGAGCGGTGGGGCCCCCAGAGCGCGAGCCAGTGGGGCCACATCGTCCACACCTAGACCGGATATGGCCATGTGTTGACGGTTGGTGATGCTCAGGAGCATCCGGCGGCTCGGCTCGTCCAGCTGGTCGCGATCCCCGCGTACCAGCACAACCACAGCAACCGGCTCCACAGTTAGTCGACGGAGCACAAAAGCAAGCGCGTCCACGGAAGGACGGTCTGCCCACTGCACGTCGTCAAGGACGACCGCAACTGGCCCCCCCGCCAACTGTTCGCCAAGAAGGCGGAGCAGCAGCGCACCCACCGCGAAAGGATTGGAACTTGAAATATCCCGGGCCATCAGCTCGTCTTCGCCGCCTGCTTGCACCTGCAGGGGTCTGAGCAGTTGACCGACGACCCCGAACTCGAGGTCGGTTTCGCTTTGGTCCGCCCTGGCCCATAAGACGCTCAGCCCGGGCGACGACGCCACACCCCGTCTGGCCAGCGCTGTCTTGCCCCCACCGGATTCGCCCTCGATGGTCAGCAGCCAGGGCTGACCTTGGCGCACACGGGCCAAAACGTCGCCGAAGCGGGCGAGCTCCGCCACTCGGCCGACGAACACGTCCTCCACCACTCCTCCTGCCAGAGACCCCTGCCTCAGGGATGACAGGCAAGGTCACGCCTAAGTCTAGAAGTTGGCGCAACAGGTATTGGCCGGGAGGGCCGATGTGGCAGTTTGATCCCGCGCCCCGCCGGCGCTCATGCAGAAGTGGTGCGACCGAAGTACATGAGCTCTAACAACGTAGGCGGCGCCGCCGATCGTCACGGCGTCGGCGTCCGCTCTCGGCCGGGGTAGCGACCCCAAATGCGTGAAGAACCGCTGGCGGTAATGTCTGGCGTGGCCGACGCCGGCGCAGAGGTCCCTCCGCCGAAGACAATGACTTGTCCGTCAACAACGGTGGCGGCCGCATCGTGAGTCGCGGTCGCCAGGCTTCCCGCCGCGGCGAGTTTCCCGGTGCCCGTGTCCAGGTGGAAAGCGCCCGAGGCGGATGACCCATTGGCAACAAGACTTCCGGCCACGATCAGGCCCTGGCCGCCCACTTCGGGTACCAGCACTTCTCGACTAATGGGCGCCTGGAGTTGCCAGGGGTAGAGCTCTGCTTCCACGGCAGGGCTCGCAACCAATCGGCCCATTTGGCCTCGAAACTTACGTTACCTGGAGAAGCGGCGGCCCCGACGAGAGAGACCCCGACAAGCACGACCAGGAGACCCGGGACGAGCAATAGCGAACGCCACCGGAGGAACCGACGCTTCCGGTGCCGAACGGCTCTCTGATATTTGCTCGCCGAATGACGTCCCCTTTATACCACCGAGGCCTACCTCTACTCTGTCCAGTCGGCCCTGACTAAGTTGAACTTCTAACGCTGTGGCCCGGTCTCAGCGCCGGCGGCGAGCATCGCCGTCCAGCGCGGAGACAGTACTAAGGTCTTCCGGGCATACTGGGGGCATGTCACCCGCTCGCTACGTGACTCGGCCGCTTTCTCCAAACACTTGGGACGACTTCGCCCGGCTGGTGGTGGCCAACAACGGGGTCTGGGGCGGCTGCTGGTGCATGGGCTTCCACCCCGAGGGTGTCGGCAAGGGCCACACCGCGGCTCAGAATCGTGACGCCAAGCAAGCCCACGTTCGGAACGGCACAGTCCACCAGAGCCTCGTTTATGACGGCGACGACTGTGTGGGCTGGTGCCAGTACGGGCGGCCGGTAGAGCTTCCGAACATCCTGAACCCGAAGACATACGCCAAGGAGCCGGGCGGGGTGCCTGACTGGCGGATCGGCTGTATCTTCACCGGCCGCGGGCACCGTCGCCATGGGGTCGCACGGGCTGGCCTGGGCGCCGCGCTTGCCGCAATCAAGGAGGCTGGCGGTGGGCTCGTTGAGGCTTACCCTGAACAAGTCGAAGGGCGCGATCCCCAGCGCGGGGCCTACTTCCATACAGGGCCGACCAATCTGTTCGAGGAGTTCGGCTTCGAGCGAGACCGCAAGATAGCGAAGTGGCGCTGGGTTATGCGGCTGCGCATCCGGCCCTGAACGCGGACAGGATCTTTCCACCGCCGTCTTCGACTTGACATGACAGGCAGGCGCCGGCTTGGACAAATGTCCCCGTCGTCGCTCTGGGTGGCTCGTAATATCGGCGCCCTGGGACTTCCCGGTTCCGTCGGTGCGGCTACCCGTCTATGGGACATAGCCGTCCCGTCACGACCAGGGCGCCTCGCGGAGGTCACGATGGCCGGTTTCAGCTACCGGACGAAAGACCCCCTCGACCTGAGGGTGGTCCCTTACCCGGCAGTCACCTTGTTCATCGCTTTGAGCGATGGGGGAATGCTCACCGACGCCAGCGGTCGCCAGTGCCGAGGCAGCGTCGTCGCCGGGCTGGCGTCAGGCGACGTTCGAGGTCAAGGACGGGACATCGAGTGTTTACAATGGTCCCGCTTCGGGTCCCAAATAGGCCTCACTCCCAAATAGGCCTCACTCCCAAGCGGGCCGCCCAGCGATTCTCCTACGGGCCGAACAGGACCGGCGGTCGAAGTTGGGGGTATTGCCTTTGACTGCCGGGCGCTCAAGGCGCCCTGGACTACGGCAAGAGCTGGGAGGTCAGCAGTTCGGCCAGCCAGCCGGCGTAGGCGGCAGCGGTCCAGCCGCAGCTGTCGACGGCGGCTAGGTACAGCTCGACGCCCGTGAGCATCCACGCTTTGTCGGTAGCCGTTTTTCTGTCGAGCCCGCGAGCGAGCGCATGGTCGAGCGGGCAGGAGCTCGGGTCTGCCATCAGCGCGGTGTTCGGGTTGGTGTACGTCGAGGCCAACTGCGGCGCTCTTCCGGCACCGGCGGCGGCAGCGCTCAGGGTGACCGCAGGGGCGGCGTTTGCGAGGGTGATCGCACCTCTTGGTGCTTGCTGCCCTGTGGCGGCTCCGGCTGTTCCGCTACCTCCGTGGGGCCACTGCGGTGTGCGGTGTCGCCGGGCTGGCGGCCGCCGCCGGAGCCCTTGGTGAGGCGTGGGTGACGTCTACCGCGGGCGTCACTCCCGGGGCGCTGCTGCTCTGCACCGCGTACATCGGGGCCAAAGGCCAGCGGTCGTCCTTAACTGAGGGGTCGGCAGCTGGCGGTCACCAGGCAATTGCCCGTGCTTCGCCGATCTGACCCCACTCGTAGTAGCCCTAAAGGCCTGATCGACAGATCAGGGCTTGTGCATCGTCCATCCTCCTCTACAGCTGGGGACTGGTGGCGCGGTACTCGGCGTCCTCGCTCACTAGGACCGCACCCCCGCTAGCCACTGGGCTCGTGCGACAGCTCCAGGTATTCCTACCAGGCTTGTGCGCGCCAAGTGCTCTTATCGTTACCCCAGCGCGCAAAGGTCGCGGTGGCAGAGGAGGGGAGCAGGCTGAGGTGGGGAGCAGGCTGAGGTGGGGAGCACGTTGCGGTTAAGCCTCGAGCAGGTATGCGCGGGCGGCGCCCGGTTCCTGACCTTTGGCGCCGACCGCGGTCGTGGTACCTGAGATTGCGACCGAGTGGTAGCTAGTCCGATTTTGCGCTGTACTGCAGGGGGGTAATAAGCACCTGTATTCTCCAGGAACTGGCAGTCAGTGGTGTCGCAGTCCGACGTGGTCCTTCAAGTACCGAGCTCGCCCAGTGCGACAGGGTCGGCACTACTTTCTGGGCTTCCTTCGGCGCTGGGGCGACCGTTTACCGTGCACCTCCATGACCTGTCGAAACCGGGCGCCCTGGGCGCATTAGCTGGGCAGCTATTTATTTGCCTGCGTCTATGCGAGCGCCGGGACGCCGCGACGTACCGGGTGGCGGGCAAATTAACCCCATTTGGGTGACCTGGCATTTCGGGCCAGGGTCGTAAAGTGCCCTCGCCGGGGCCAATTTCACAGAGGAGATAAGGGTGACCACTACAACAGCAACCAGAGGCGACGGTCGCCCGCAAAGGGCCAGTGTAAGCAAGGCGGTTGACGCCGCAGCCGACAAAGCGCTGACGCCTGAAGTGAGCGAGGTCGGCGGGTTGAAAGTCGACCGGTCACTGGAAAAACGCGTCGATCACATCAGCGCCGACGAGGCGGTGCGCCACGGCAAGACGGCCCGGGTTTCTGTCCCGCGTACGCTGCACGCGGCCTGGGCACCGCCGGCAAGCCGCAGGAGCCCGGTCGACATAATCGCTGAGCAGGCCACCACCAGGGAGCCCGACCTCGTCCCGATCCGCCACGGGCGGATGATGGTCTCCCCGTTCACGTTCTACCGGGGGGCGGCGGCGGTCATGGCTGCCGACCTGGCCGCAACTCCCTCCTCCGGGCTGCGGGTGCAGTGTTGTGGGGACGCTCACCTGCTCAACTTCGGCGGCTTCACCTCACCCGAACGCTCTTTGCTGTTCGACGTGAACGACTTCGACGAGACCCTGCCCGGCCCGTGGGAGTGGGACGTAAAACGCCTCGCCGCGAGCATCGAGGTGGCGGGGCGGGACGGCCAGCTGAGCCCGGCCGACCGTCGCAACGCGGTCGAAGCCACGGTCCGCCAGTACCGCGAAGCTATGCGGGAGTTCGCCTCCCTTACCGAACTCGCGGTGTGGTATGCCCGCCTGGACGGTGACTCCCTCGTGGCCCTGGTACGGGCGCAAGTGGGCCCCAAGGAAGCGCCCAACCTGGAGGCCACTCTGGCCAAGGCGCGCTCGAAGGACAGCATGAAGGCGTTCACCAAGCTCACCCGGTTGCTCGACGGCCAGCCAATCATCACCCCCGACCCGCCCTTGATAGTCCCGCTGCGGGACCTTCTCGACGCCGAAAGGCTCCCCAAGTTCCAGGACGAGCTGCACGGCCTTTTCCGGGCCTACCGGCGCACGCTTCAGCCCGACCGGCGCCGCTTGCTCGAGCAGTACCGGATCGTCGACATGGCCAGGAAGGTGGTCGGCGTGGGCAGTGTGGGGACCCGGTGCTGGGTCCTGCTGCTTATGGGCCGGCGCGACGACGACCCTGTCTTCCTGCAGGTCAAAGAAGCCCAAGACTCGGTGCTCGCCCCGTTCTGCGGCAAGAGCAAGATCTCCAACCAGGGCCAGCGGGTGGTCGAAGGCCAGCGCCTCATGCAGGCCGCGAGTGACATCATGCTGGGCTGGCTACGCACCGTCGGCCTTGATGGCCGCCAACGCGATTTCTACATACGTCAGTTGTGGGACGGCAAGGTGGGGGTCGAGCCGTCTACCTTGACCGCGGCCACCCTCGCCGTTTATGGACGTATCTGCGGGTGGACTTTGGCCCGGGCGCACGCCCGTTCAGGCGACCGGATCGCCCTCGCGTCCTACCTCGGGGGCGCCCCCACCTTCGACATCGCCATGTGCAATTTCGCCGTCGCTTACGCCGAACAGAACGAGCGTGACTACGAGGAGTTCCTAAAGGCAGTAAAGGGCGGCGTCCTGCCGGCTGAGGCCGGTCTTTGAGGATGCGGTAGCCGGGTCAAGCCGGGTCGAGGATGACGACAGGGATCTGCCGGCTCGTTTTGGCCTCATAGCCGGCGAAGCCGGGGTAGTCATGCTTCTGCTTGGCCCATATGGGCTCGCGCTCCTCGTTTGTTGCCGTGCGAGCCCGGAACCGGCCCACTTCGGTCCCGATCTCCGCAGTGACCTCGGGGTTGGCGACGAGGTTGTGGTACCAGTCGGGGTGGGTCGGCGCGCCTGCCTTTGAGGCGAACACAGCGACCCGGCCCTCGCCGAGGTCCATGTACATCATCGGATTGACGCGCTCTTGGCCACTGCGAGCCCCTATGGTGTGCAACAGCAGGAGGGGCGCACCGGCGAAGTTGCCGCCGACTTTGCCACTGTTGGCGCGGAACTCCTGGATGACACTTCGGTTCCAATCGTTGGCGTCTGGACTGGCTGAGGTCATGACGGGTCTCCTTTTGCATACGGGTTGTACGTGAGAGGCATTATCTAGGCAATTGCGGAGGCCGCTGCCACCATATGACCCAGGATGACGGGCCGCCGCTGCTTAGTAGTGCTCGGCGATCTCCAGCCAATGCGTGGCCGGGGGACCGGTCACCCCGGGCCTCAGGGCCCAGACGCTGCCGTCCAGCCGGTGCTCGCTCATGGGGTCGCCCTCGAGGTCGCGACGTGCACTGGTGATGATCAAGTGGTCGAGGTCGGGGCCGCCGAAGCAACAACTGGTCGTGTAGGTGACTGGGACCTTCACGACGGTGTCCAGTCGTCCGTCCGGGGCATAGCGGTGCACACGTCCTCCGCCCCACAGCGCCACCCACAGGTAGCCTTCGTCGTCGGTGCACATTCCGTCGGGCACGCCGTCAGCCCTATTGACAACCACTAAAGTCCGCGGTTCGCCGATCGAGCCCGAATATAGATCGAAAGGGTAAGCGCGTACTTCTTCCGTGACGGTGTCGATGAAGTACATCGTGCGGTTGTCGGGGCTCCAACCGAGCCCATTGGACACGCCGATCCCGTCAAGCACGAGAGTTAGCTTCGGCCCGGGGTCGAGACGGTAGAGCGACCCTTCGACCTTGGACTCGTCGTAGCTCATCGTGCCCACCCAGGCCCGGCCCGAGGGGTCACACTTGGCGTCGTTGGCCCTGTTGCCCGGCAAGTGTGCCTCCAGCGGGACTACATCTCTGAGTGTCCCGTCGGGTTGTAAATGGGCCAGTCGGTCTGTGAGCGCCACCACCCAACCGCCCGCCGCCGCCGGAAGGGCGGCGCCTACATGCGACGGGAGCCGAAGCTCGGATATGAGCCTGCCGTCAGAGTCGCACACCAGGACCATGGAACGGAGTACGTCTACCCAGGAGAACTGGTTGGAGCGGGCGTCCCAGCATGGGCCCTCTCCCAGAAGTGAAGGAGCGCGCAGCCAGAGGTCCGCCTCGAGGTTCCTGACCATGCATGCTTCTTAGCACGTCGTTCAGGCTCAACGCCGTCCTTCTGGTCGGCGGGCACCACTCGGCCGCCCGGGTTGCGGGCGTCGTCCCGTTATCGCAGTCTCGCCCACAGTCCTCGTTTGTGCGGTGGCGGTCGTTGTCCCGCGGCCGGCGTCAGCGCGGCGACCAGCAGCGATCCTTGCGTCGATCCGTTGGCGGCCCCCGGTTTCTACGAGGCCCAAAACTGGTCGGAGGGCCTGCGGACATCCAACGGTTATATGGAAGCCGGTGGCCCTACGTCACCTGGAGAGACGTCGCCGTCGTCGGCCTCGTCTGCCCCCCGGGCGGGCCAATAAGCCGGGCTCAACCAGGCCAGCGCTCCGGCCACACCGGCCAGCAACGCCACTCCAACGGCGCCGGCCACGGTCATGACGACCGGTCGCCCGGTGCACGCGGACGGACTCCTCCACCACGATCGCGGACGCGATAAGCACAGCGGCGCTCACGAGGAAGGCGCGTGCACAACAACCCTGTCGCCCGCGGCACTCCGGCGGGCGTTTCTGCTTTCGCTCCCTGGATCACCACCCCCCTATCGCGGAGAGACCACCGCCTGTGCAACGTTGCAAGTTTTGCAGCGCTGCAAATTCTAAGCTAGGGTAGAAGCTGTGTCAATACAAGGCTACTGCGTCGACGCAGCTATCGTCGGCGTGCCGGCTGCCCGGGTCTCGCTCGACTTGACACATGGCATTTGCGTCGTAAACTAAGTCGCACCGGCTCGACGGGTCAACACAGGGGGTGTGCGCTCGGAGTTCCTTTCGCGGTACCTGCTGACTGAGCCCCTTCGTGTAACGCCGCGTCCTGGCATAACCACCGAGAAAAGACCGAGAGGTATAAAACATGAATGCACACGGCACAGAGCACGTGGGCCGCCGCCGTTTTAGCGGGGTCAGAAAAGGGGCTACATGCAGCCTCGCCGCTTGCCTTGCCACACTCGGGTCCGTAGCAGTGGGTGCGGGCTCAGCGGCAGCCGGTACGTCTGCCACGTTAAACATATTCGTACACACCGAGCCGGCTATCGATGCCGTCTTGCAGAAAATAGATTCCGCCTTCGAGAAACAAAACCCAGGTGTCACGGTTTCACTGCAGACTGTCCCGAGCAACGACCTCGAAGCGGACCAGGCCACGCGTCTCGCGGCAAAAGAAATTGACCTAACCGAGGGCCCGTTCTTGGGCATCGACGCGGAGCCCAACCCGGCGTACGTCACGGGCCCGGAGTCCAGCTTCGTGACGGGAGTCAAGGCCGGAGACTGGGTGGACCTCAGCGGCCAACCGTTCCTCAAGAACTTCGAGCCCGGGGTGCTCGACAACCTAAAGACAGACGGTAAGCTGTACGCGGTTCCGTCCGGGCTCGACTACTACACCGGCGTGTTTTACAGCAAGGCGATCTTCGCCAAGTACCACCTGTCGATCCCGCGCACCTGGGAGCAATTCCTCACGGTCTGCAAGTCGTTGAAGGCAGACGGTGTCAGCCCGCTATTGATCGGCGGAAAGGACACTTGGCCGGCCGGCCTGGTAATGCAGGCCGTAGTCCACGCCCTGTACACGTACCCGCAGCAAGAAGCTTTCGTCAAAGGCCTGTGGGAAGGGCAACCACTATTGACCTCGCCAAAGGCGGTAGAAGTGTTGGACCGGATCAAGACGATCTACTCGTACGTCACGGCTAACTTCCCGGGGATCGCGTATGCCGAGGTTCCTTCGCTTTTTGCCGACGGTCAGGCCGCGATGATGCCGGACGGGACCTGGGACCAACCGATAATCCAGGCTGCCAACCCCAAGTTCCAGTTCGGCTACTTTCCCCTGCCGGCTGGCGACACGGCAGCGTCCAACGCTTACCTGGGGGGCAAGCTCGACATTTCATACTCGATCCCGGCAAATTCCAAGAACATTCCCCTGGCTGAGAAGTGGCTGGCGCTCTACTCGTCGCCCAAGTGGTACCAGCAGTACATCAAGGCTTCAGGCTTCATTCCTGTAGAGCCGAACACTCAATCAACGTCGTTCGTCAACTCGCTTAAGCCGTACGAGCAGCCAGGTGGCTTTTCGCTGGCCTGGGACGAGGTCTTCTTCGGGAACACGAGGTCCGGGACCCTGTCGTCCAACCCCTTTGACTACGAAGGGGTGGCGCCCATGGGCACTTACACCAACATGACCCAGTTGGCGACCGCCGAACAGGGCAACTGGAACAGCGCCCTCAAGGAGGTGTCCAAGAAGTAGCCGTGGTCTATTAGTCGTAGGCGCCGGGCGCCGTGACACAGGCGCCCGGTACCACGAACAAGGTTGGCTTCTCAAGAAAGGGTAACGAGGGAGGGTGCGGACTTGAACAATCCTTTCGGTGGTTTCGGAGGAAGGGCAAAGCAGCTGACGCCCTGGCTCGGGATAGCCCCCGGGCTAGCCGTCTTCGCCATCTTCGCTTTTTTGCCCGCGCTGGCTGTCCTGCCTCTCTCGTTGACGAATATTTCGGGCATAGCCAATGCGCCCTGGCACTTTGTGGGCTTCGGCAACTATGTCCGGTTCTTCAGCGGAGGCCAGCTCTCGGACGACATGGGTGCCCTGGAGCGCTCCATCATCTTTTGCCTGACAGTGACGGTGATCCAGACCACGCTGGCACTTGGCATCGCCATCTTGCTCAACGGCAAAGTGCGGGGACGGAGCCTGTGGCGGACGATCGTGTTCATGCCCACCGTGCTCGGCGTCACGGTCATAGGGCTTACTTGGTCACTGTTCTTCAACCCAACGGGAGGCCCCGGCGAGTCTATCTGGAAGGTGTTCGGAGGGACCTCTGCCTTCTTTGGAAACATCCACCTGGCCTTCCCCCTGGTTATATTCGTCCAGATCTGGGCTTCGACGGGTTTCGCCATGATCATCTTCCTGGCCGGCCTGCAAGCGGTGCCGGAGGATCTGATGGAAGCCGCGACAGTAGACGGTGCCGGGCGCTGGTCCCGGTTTCGAAACGTGACGTACCGTCTCATTGCACCGGCTATGACCGCCAACATCCTGCTTGCCATCATCGGGTCGCTCCAGAGCTACCAGTACGTCTACGTCCTAACGTCGGGCGAGTACAACACGAACGTCCTCGCTTACGACGTGTTCGCGTCAACCTTCGGTGGGTCGGCGACAGGCGGGGGTGGCAATGGGATCCAGCAGCAAGGGTATGCTGCCGCAGTATCGATGATCCAGTTCGGAGTGATCATCGTCATTGCCCTGACGGCATTGTGGTACTTGAGGAGACGCGAGGTCGACCTGTGACCGTCGCCGCTCCTGCCTCTTCGAGCACCGAGGCCGTCGCCGAGGACCGGGCGTCACTTCAGGCGCACGGAGACGTGTGGCTGCCGAAAAGGATTTGGCGACAGCTTCCTATGGCGGCTAAGTACGCCATCGTCTTGGTGTTGGCATTGATCTACGTTGTCCCGATGCTGGTACTAGTGAATACAGCGTTCAAAACGCCGAACGGGTTCATCTCTAACCCTACGGGGCTGACGAAGACAGTTTCGCTGGCAAATTTCATCAGTGCGTGGAACGAAGGCGACTTCGCCGCTTACATAGGTAACAGCGTGCTCTACACATTCGTCGTTGCTGGGTTAGGGACCCTCCTTTCTTTGCTCATCGCATACCCCGTGGCACGACGGTACGTGCCAGTGGCATCCTGGCTGCTGGGTCTATTTGTTGTAGCGCTGTTCTTGCCCAACTCAATCCCGACCCAGTTCGAGTTGCTCCTGCACATACACCTGTACAATTCCCGGATCGGTTACATGCTCGTCCTGCTCGCCGGGTTGGGGGTCGGCCCATTGCTAATTACCGGGTATATCCGGTCGATCCCTTACGAGCTGGACCAGGCCGCGGCAGCCGATGGATGCGGATATTTCCGTTACTTGTTCATGTTTATAGCCCCCATCGCCCGGCCGGTACTAATGACGTCGTTCCTGCTTCAGGCCATCTACGTCTGGAACGAGATCATCTTGGCTACCATATACCTGCCCAGCAACAACAAGTTGCCGGTGAGCGCCGGGCTATTCGCGTTTTACGGGCAGTACACAGACCAGTGGTCGCTTATTGCGGCGGCCACGTTGATCATTTGCCTGCCCTTGATAGCCGTATTCCTGGTCCTGCAGAGGTACTTTGTGGCGGGCGCGCTCAGCGGGGCGTTCAAGTGAACGGCCACCCGACTTCGAGCCGACCTGTGCTCAGTCAATGCGGGTAGCTGTCACCGGCGCCGCCGGCCGGGTCGGGATGGCGGTGGTCGACGTGCTGGTGGCGCGTGGGCACGGGGTCGTCGCTATCGACCGGTCATTCTCATCTGTTTCGCAATTTGGCCAAGCTGTGATGGCGCGTGAAGTGGACGCCTCGGACTTCGAAGCTCTTACCCTGGCACTGGCCGGCTGCGATGCGCTCGTACATCTGGCGGCCATCCCGGGGCCTGGGCGACAACCGGATTCTAAGGTCCACAACAACAACGTAACTGCGAGTTACAACGCCATGCGTGCGGCTGTCGAGGTGGGAATAGACCGCTTGTGCCAGGCATCCAGCATCAACGCTATCGGGGCCGCCTTCAGCCGGGTGCCGCATTTCGACTATCTGCCAGTCGATACTGCTCACCCCACGTACAACGAAGATGCATATAGTCTGTCGAAATGGATCTGCGAGCAGCAAGCGGACTCGATTGCTCGGCGCTACGAGGGTGTCTCGGTCAAGAGCTTGCGTTTTCACCTGGTCGCAGCTGACGAAAGCGCGGCCCGGGCAGTTACGGAGCGCAACCCACCTCAGGCTGTCAGGCACCTCTGGGGGTGGACCTCCTTTTCGGCGGCGGCGCAAGCGTGCTGTCTGGCTGTCGAGCTCTACCGGCCGGGCCACAGCGTGTACTTTGTGGTGTCCCCTCGCCACGTCGGGCCGGCTCCAGCTGAGGAATTGCTCCATACGCACTATCCCGACGTGCCCCTCAGGTGCCCAATTACGGGTGACGACGGGTTCTTCGACTGCTCAGACGGGCTTCAGTCGCTAGGGTGGCATTAGGATTAGCGAGCGAGGGTGATCTCTCTATGGGCGAGCGGCCAGAAGACTCGAGCCCTGGGAATGAGGCGGCCCTCAATAGTTGTGAGTCCGTCCGCAAAAGAAAGGACCGCATGCCAACGAGCCAAGATGTGCCCGCACCGGCGCCGCCTTTGACGGCGGGGGAGCAGACTACTGATGGTCAGAACATACGCGTGACCGATGTCCGCGCGATTTGTACCGCTCCGAGCGGAATACGGCTGGTGATCGTAAAGGTGGAGACAACCGACGATGGCCTTTACGGTGTGGGCTGCGCGACGTTCACCCAACGGCCGCTCGCCGTAGTCACCGCCATCGAGCAGTACCTGCGGCCGTTCTTGGTCGGGCGCCGCGTCGACGATATCGAGGACATCTGGCAAGCGGCGTACCTGAGTTCTTACTGGCGCAGCGGGCCTGTGCTCAACAATGCACTGTCCGGAGTCGATGAGGCTCTTTGGGACATCAAAGGCAAGCGCGCCGGGGTTCCGGTCTACCAGCTCTTCGGAGGAAAGTGCCGCCGTTTCGCCAGCGTCTATGTCCATGCCAGTGGCAGGGACCTGGCGGAGCTGCGTGACCGGGTAGCTGCGCACCTTGAACGGGGGTTCCAATACGTTCGCTGTCAGATGGCCGTAAGTGGCTTTGCCACATACGGAGTGTCCAATTCCTACTCCGCCGGCCGGGGCGGGCCGCCAAGCAGCGACCGGCTGGCTATGGAGCAAGCTCCGTGGGAACCGCGGCCGTATTGCCTCGTCGTCCCGAAGATGTTCGACTTCCTCCGTTCGGAATTCGGGAGCGAAGTGGAGTTCTTGCACGATGTCCACGAGCGGGTGCCACCGATTATGGCCCTGCAGCTGGCAAAAGACCTTGAACCCTACAAACTGTTTTTTCTCGAGGACGTGTTTGCGCCGGAGGATAATGCCTACTTCCGTGTCCTCAGGTCACAGTCGTCTATTCCGATCGCCATGGGAGAGTTGTTCGTCAACCAGCACGAGTACGTACCTCTCGTAGCCGAACGACTGATCGACTTCATTCGAGTCCACGTGTCTGACATCGGCGGATTGACCCCGGCCAGGAAACTCGCTGTACTATGTGAGTTCTTCGGCGTACGGACAGCCTGGCACGGGCCTGGTGACGTTTCGCCGGTCGGGCACATGGCTAACCTGCACCTTGACGTCTCATGTCCGAATTTCGGGATCCAAGAAGCTCAGCTGTTCGATGACGCGTGCGTCGAAGTGTTCCCCGGGTGCCCGGAGATCCGAGATGGCGCCATGTGGCCCAATGAACGGCCCGGATTGGGCATTGATGTGGACGAGCGGGCGGCGGCCCGGTTTCCTTTCCCTGAACACCCCCTAAATGGGGCCTGGCCGGAGATCCGTCGAAGCGACGGGACTGTGGTCCGTCCCTGACTCCCAGATCATTTTGGGTATCGAGAACAATTGACCGAAGTGGTCTTCGTGGAGCACATGTGCCGTTCCGGGGTTCAGGGTCGTGGCACGAGGCAGTAATGTTGCGTGTTCGAGACGGCCAGGTAACCGATGAGAATCCTCCGGGTCGCAAAGCCTAGAAATAAAAGGCGTCAGGAGACCTCGTGGCCGTAACCCTGAGCGACGTGGCGAAGAGAGCCAGAGTCTCACCGAGAACGGTCTCGAACGTCGTGAGTGGCTATCCGTACGTTTCGGCGTCGACTCGAAAGCGCGTACAGAAGGCACTGGACGACCTGGGGTACCAACCCAACCTCTCGGCTCGCAGCCTACGGGGTGGCCGGTCCGGGGTTGTCACCCTCGCCGTTCCGCGGTTGAACCCGTACTTTTCGGAACTGGCCTACATGGTAGAACGGGCGGTAACTGAGGCGGGTTATATCCTGCTTGTCGACCAGACAGAGGGCCTTCGCGAGCGGGAGAACCGGGTGGTGCGAGGTATCCGGGCGCAGCTGATCGACGGCCTGATCTTCGCACCCTTTGCGCTGGCCGAATCGACCATTGCCCAAATTCGCAGCACGACCCCCCTTGTACTGTTGGGGGAGAGGGTGTCGCACGCTGCAATTGACCATGTTGCGATCGATAATGTCGCCGCCGCCCGTGAGGCCGTAAGCCATCTGATTAGGCTGGGCCGTCGTCGTATCGCCGCCATTGGCACATTGAGGCCCGTATCCGAGGAGCCGGCCCGCCTACGACTAGCGGGCTACCGGGCCGCGCTGAGGGAGGGAGGACTGCCGCACAAAGAGAATTTGACAATGCCAGTGCGTGC
>DATJUH010000485.1:0-10354 GCA_035502515.1 Acidimicrobiales bacterium | reverse complement strand
TGCGGTCGGGCCGCCCGCCATCACACCGCTCAGGCAACGGTCCCGACTAGCCTTTCGCTATCGCGAAGCAACGTCCCTTTTTGACGACTGCGCGCCGGCTCGGCGAAGCTGAGGGCACTATGCCGCCCAAACCAGAGAGCGACACCCTCAACACGCTGCAGGATCCTAGCGGTCCGGTGGCGGAACGTACCGGCGGGGCGGCTCAGCACGGTACCTTGGGTGGCAGCGAGGCGGACCCGATCTTGGACAACAACTCCACTTTGACGTACAAACAGGTCCGGCGCGACCAGGACGACCCAGGCGAGACGTTCGGCCCGGGCGACGGGCGCCCTCGACCGGGCTCCCCGTTGCACTGGGTGATCGGCGCTCACTGGCTAGGCCGTTGGCGTTCGCCGCTGGCCGTCCGCATCTGGCGGTACGGAGCCGGCTCGGTGGTGGCGTTCATAACCAGCACCGTGGTCCTGTTCGTATGCCTGAGCTGGTTCGAGTGGGGTGCTATCACTTCGACGGTTGTGGCCTTCCTTGCCGGCGCCATACCCAACTGGATCCTCAACCGGCGCTGGGCCTGGGAGCGGCGCGGCCGCGAGGGTGTCGTGAAGGAGACGACGCTATACGTGATGGTCTCGGTAGTGGCCCTGGTCGCCTCCTCCGCCGCTGACAAGGCCACAGCCGTGGAAACGGCCGGGCTCCACAATGACCTGGCGAAAAGTGTCTTGGTGACTCTTGCTTATATGTTCTCGGTGGTGGTCTTGACGGGCCTCAAGTACATCGCTTACGACCGGCTCGTCTTCGTGGACCGGCCCGGGTCGCGCCGCTCACGCAGCCAGGTCCCGACCACGACCGAACCGAACCGGACGCCGTAGAGGAGGTTCCCGCCCTTCTTGGTCTTGCCCGACTGGCGGGCCTCCATCGCGATGGGGACCTCGGTCAACCGGTAGCCGCCCATGGCCGCCCCGATCAACAGTTCAGAGGCCTGGTACTGGGGCTGGTCCAGCACCACCGAGCCGGTCACCTCGGCCTTCATGGCCCGCAACCCGCATGATGGATCGGTGACCCGGTGGCGCACCAATGCGCTGATCAAGGCGGCGAACACGACCACACCGGTATTGCGGGCACGGTCACGGCTGGTGGTGGAGCCGAGACGCCGTGACCCGGACACGAAGTCGGCCTCGCCGGCCACCACAGGGGCCAGCACCCGGTCCATGTCCCCGCTGCCGTACTGGCCATCGGCGTCGGTGCTCATGATGAAAGTGGCGCCTCGTTCACGGGCCAGGTGGTACCCGAGGCGCAGGGCTGCGCCCTGCCCGCGGTTGACCGGCACGTCGCAAACCAGGGCGCCCGCCTGCCGGGCCGCTTCGGCGGTGGCGTCGCGTGCCCCGTCCACCACCACGATCACCTCTGTGCGCAACCCGCTCAGCTCCTCGGGGACGGCGGCGACAACGGCTCCCACGCTCGCTTCCTCGTTGTAAGCGGCAATAACGACGGCCACCGGAGCGGCCGGGCGGTTCGAGTAAGCCTCCGCGAACTGCGCCGCTTGTTCAATGTCCAACGGGCTGAGGGCGGCCGCTCCGGTGCGCCGCTCTTGTCCCGTTGACGGCCTAACGACCCTGCTGGTCTCAGTCACCGGTGCCATCCGCTGTCCCCCACTCTTTCGCTACTTCGGCTAGCCCTTCTTCCAGGCTCACAGACGGCGCCCAGCCCCACCGGCGAGCAGCCGAGTTGTCGACAATAACGGCGGGCATTTCACCCGGCTTGGCCGGGACGTGCTCCACCTTGAGTTCGTAACCAAGCGCATTTTCGACCAGTTGGACCAGGTCGAGGACCGACACCGACAGCCCCGAGCCGATTACCAGCGGCCCGCTCAGCCCGGGCCGGCGCAGCCCGAGCAGGATGGCTGAGACGACGTCGGCAACGTTCACGTAGTCACGCACTTGGCGGCCGTCGCCGTAGACGGTGAACGTACCCCCGTCGCCGGCTGCCCGCATCAGCCGGGGCACAATGCTGTCCTTCTCCGACATACCGGGGCCGTAAACGTTCGTGAACCTGAGGGCCACGCCGCGGACGCCATAGGCGGCGTTGTAGCAAGACAGGACCATCTCGCCGGCCGCCTTCGTCGCTCCGTACGGCGTGAGCGGGGTCAACGGCACACCCTCATGTAACGTCCCGCTGGCCCCGGCTCCGACCACGGCGTTGGTGGAGGCCAGCACAAAGCTGGTGGCGCCCACCTGACGGGCCCTTTCGAGGAGGGCGTCGGTGACCACGACATTGTTGGCGAAGGTGCCTTCGGGATCTTCGATCGACCGGAGCACCTGGGTCTGGGCCGCCATGTGGGCTATGGCCCGGGTGCCGGGTTCGACCGCTTCTTCGACGACAGCGTTGTCCTGGAGGTCACCCAACACGACCTTGACGTCGTGGGCCCCATCAGGATGGCAGCGGAAGTCTTTCGCCGGGCGCCGGTCTACCGACACCACCTGCGCACCGAGACGGCACAACGCGGCCACGACGTGGCCCCCGATGAACCCCGACCCGCCGGTGACGACCACGCGCTGACCCACCAGGTCCACGAGCGCCGTTCCCTCAGCAGATGTGCCTTCGACCCCGCTGGTCATCGCACCAACCTATACGGTGCCGGCCCGGGGGTCGGGGAGGACGCCCCGGCGGTTGAAGTGAGGCGGTTGAAGTGAGCCGGTTAAAGTGAGCCGGTTGAAGTGAGCCGGTTGAAGTGAGCCGGTTGAAGTGAGGCGGTTGAAGTGAGGCGGTTACCTTGGCCCGGTCACTCGCCGACGCTCTGGCCCACCCGGCGGCGAGGAGCACCATGGTCCCGGCGCCCCTGCCAGGAATGGACGGCCAGCCCCAGCCCGGCCGCCGCCATGAGCGCCCCGACGACGCTGAGCCAGGGCAGCACGGCGATGGTAGTGAAAATCAGTACGAACCCGAGCACAAACAGGAGCGGCCCCAGCCATCTTCTCTCGAAACAGGTCTTCCCCCACATACAGGCCGTTTGTGATGCGCGCCGCAGGCCGGCCTGGACCGAACCTCTGTGGCCGGTGAGCGTCTTGGCGAGGTCCGGATCCCCGGCCTCCACCATCGCCTGTATGGCAGCCAGTTGCTGGCGTTCCCTGACCGAGAGCCTTACCTTGTCTCCTTCGCTCATCGTCTTGCCCCTGCCCACCTCTTGTGGGTTTTAGCCTACATCCATCCTCAAAGGGTTCCAATGGCGCCCCAGGGCAAATTTCGGCCACGGGCCAAAGGCCGACGGCCTCCGCCGCACTCAGGCCCGTGGCCGCCTCGCGGGACCCCTCCGACCTGGGCCGGACCGACCAACGACGCCCCCTGAAAGATGAGCTGTACCGCCAAAAGCCGAGTATGGTAGCGGCCATGGCGACCCAGCCGCCGGGGGCAAGGCCAAGAGCCCGTGCCGTGGGAGCGGAGAAGTCGCGCTCGTCGTCCAGAGGTCAAAAACGCACCTCAAGTAGTGCCAAAGCTGCCGCTACCGGTGGCAAGCGGGGGGCCACCACCTCCAGCGCCAGTGCGGCGGCCGGGACCCCCGGCGCCGCCCAAACCTCTCGGAACGCTGAGCCCCCCGGCAACCCACAGACCACCGGGAGCCCTCGGGCCACTGGCAACCACGCCGCGGGCGCCACGCCGGCGTCCCGGCGGAAAGGGCGTGGGCTGCCGAGGACGCTTTCGTTCGACATCGGCGGCACAGGCCTCAAGGCGTCGGTCCTCTCCCGTGACGGGGAGCTGCTCCACAACCCGGTCAGGACGCCCACGCCGTACCCTCTGCGCCCCGAACAGCTCGTTTATGCGCTTTGCGAGCTGGCCACCGGATTGCCCTCGTTCCAAAGGGTTTCAGCCGGGTTCCCCGGAATGGTCAGGGAAGGGCGGCTGCTCTCGGCTCCGCACTTCATCTCCCCCATGGGCCCCGGGGGCAAACCCTCGCAGGAGCTCGAGAAGGCATGGTCGGACTTCGACCTGCAGGACGCCCTTGGCGGCGCATTGGGCAAGCCGTGCCGAGTGGCCAACGACGCCGACGTCCAGGGTTCGGCCCTGATAAAGGGCGAGGGCCTCGAAATGGTGATCACACTGGGTACCGGAGTCGGGTCAGCGTTGTTCTGGAAGGGAAAACTTGCCCCTCATGTGGAACTGGCCCACCATCCCCTGGGCAAGGGGGCCCGCAGTTACAACGAAATGCTGGGCGAGGCGGCTCTGGAAAAGGTGGGCCACAAAAAGTGGAACGCCCGGGTGGCCATGATGCTGACCGTTGTGAAAGAACTGGTCTTTTATGACCACTGTTTCGTCGGCGGTGGCAATTCCCACAAAGTCAAAATAAATCTGCCGCCGGACGTGACCCTGGCCGCCAACACAGCCGGGATCCTGGGCGGGATAAAGCTCTGGGAACGCACTTAAGGTCAGGCGAGCACGTCGCGCGAGGTCATCCGGGCCCACGCCGCCGCACCGAACACGGCCACATACCCGGCTTGCAGGATCAGGTCCTTCCAGATGTTGTGCCAATAGATGGGGTCGCGCACCAGGTCGCCAAACGCGGTCCAGTAGTTCGTAAAAAGCCACGGATGGAGGAACGAGACCTCGGAGACGCTGTCGAGGATGGCCGAGACGATAACCGAGCCCAGGGTCACGGCCATAGCCGCGATAGGGACGTCGGTGATGGTGGAAACAAAAAGTCCGATCGACGCCAACCCGAACATGGAGGCGCCCACGATTACCGCCGCCAGCAAGCTTCGGCCCATGCCGTCCACGAATGAGATGGTGGTGCCCGAAAGAGTCACGATGACCCCGTGCGGGAAAAAAGCAACGCCCGCGATCAGGCCGGCGACGACGATAACAAGGGCGGCGACGAGACAGAATGTAGCCAGCACCAGCCCTTTGGCCAGCAGCAGCCGAGCTCGGCCGGCCGGCCGCACGAGCAAATAGCGGAGCGTGCCGAGGCTGGCTTCGCCGGCAATGGAATCTCCCGCCACCACCGAGATGGCCAGGGGGATGAAAAACGGCATCGACACGGTCAGCGCGGCCAGCGCCGTGAACACTCCGTTCTGGGTGACGCGGTCGACAAAAGCGGGGCCGTTACCATTAGCCGGCCCTCCTGACAGGTAAACGGCCAACGCCAGGAACACCGGTACGGCCACCAGCACGGCCAGCAGAGCTCTGATGCGGGCCCGGGCGAAGAGCGTGCGCGCCTCAACCAGCCACATCAGCCGGACCGGCTTTCAACCGGCCACATTGAAGCCCTCCCCCGTAAGAGCGACGAAGGCATCCTCGAGCGAGACCTGCTCCGCCAGCAGCATGCGCACCCCGATGCCCGCCTCGACCAGGGACCGGTTGCAATCCTCGGGCTGGAGACCGTCCAGCGTCCCGACAAGTTGTGGGCCCTGGACGGCGACGTCGGCCATCCCCATCCCGGCCAGCACCTGGGCGGCCCGGGCCGGGTCGTCCGCCTCGACCCTCAATTTGGGGGCGGCGCTGGCCTTGAGCTGGTCGAGCGTCCCCTGCATCAGGAGCTTGCCCCGGTGCATGACCCCGACGTGCGAGCAAACTTGCTCGATCTCGGAAAGTAAGTGCGAGGAAAGGAAAACCGTCGCCCCTTCGGCCCCGAGCTGGCGGATGAGGTGCCTGATCTCGCGGGTGCCTTGCGGGTCCATACCGTTCGTGGGTTCGTCGAGGACCAGCAGCTGGCACGGCCGCAGCAAGGCCCACGCCAGTCCCAGGCGCTGGCGCATACCGAGCGAATAGGCCCGGTACTTTTTCTTTGCTGCCGCCGTCAAGCCAACCCTCTCCAGGGCCTCGGCAATGCGCTTGGCCCGAGTAGGCGAGCGCCAATCCGGGCCCATGGCATCGAACCTGGCCAGGTTGTCCTGGCCTGACATCCACGGGTAGAAGGCCGGTCCTTCCACCAGCGCGCCTACATGGGGCAACGTGGACATGGCCCGGTCGGGCATGGGCTGGCCGAGCAGGCTCCAGCTGCCCGAGCTGGGACTGACCAGGCCCAGCAGGACGCGGATAGTGGTCGTCTTTCCCGAACCGTTGGGGCCGAGGAACCCGTATGTGCTGCCGGCCGGGACAGCCAGATCTATGCCGTCAACGGCATGCAGGTTCCCGAAGTGCTTGGCGAGGCCACGGGTCTCGACCGCCATCGAGGCGGTCTGTGGGGGCATGGACCAGCCCGGTGCTCAGGTACTCGCGGAGGCTGCCGCCTCCAGGACGCTCGGCTTGACGAAGCCGGCGTAGAAGTGGTCCGGCATGAGCAGGACGTTGAACAGGTCGGTGCTGAAAAGCCTCCCCTGCTGGCCATGGACAGTTACGACAGTCGTCACCGCCGAAAGGGGGCCGCTCTCAACCGTGCTGAACAGCGCCCCCGAAGGGCCCGAAACGACAGTCGCCCAGCCAGTGCCGCTCTTGGTCACGCCTGATCCGGTACCGGCCGGTCCCGTCATCCCCGTCAGAGGTGCGAATGCGAACCAGCCCCCGCCATTGGCCGAGCTGCTCGTCGGCGTGCTGGAGATGGTGTGCGTCGTCACTTTCGACCCGGGCGGCGGGGTGAACGTGAGCTCGCTGGCGGACGGCGCCCCCAGATGGAGCTGTCCGGTGAAACCGAGGCTCAGAGCCGGGGAGGCCACGCCTTTGGTGTAGACGGCGACCTGCAACGGCACCCCCAGCAACGGGCCACTGGCGCCGAGGGCGACCTCAATGTCGCGGATGGTGCTGCCGGCTGCATTCTTCGGGCCGATCAATAGCTGGTAAGCGGGCTGGCCCGCCACGTAAACGGGCGCACCTATCGTCACTGACGTGTTGGCGCTGACGTGGCTCAACAACTCCGTCGCCAGCTGCATCGGGGTAAAAGGCGGAGCGCTCAGGGTGGTGAG
Source organism: Acidimicrobiales bacterium (assembly GCA_035502515.1). Lineage (GTDB taxonomy): Bacteria > Actinomycetota > Acidimicrobiia > Acidimicrobiales > Palsa-688 > Fen-671. The sequence continues at coordinate 3,473 of DATJUH010000485.1, read as the reverse complement.
AGAACTGTTGGCGTGTGTGGTCGCTGTCGAGGCCTTCGCCGGCCCGACGAGATGGAGGACCGTTTCCGTCGAGCTGTCCCAGAGCCAGACCTGATTTTGGTTGCGGACGACGTCCACCTCCTGGGTGGAGGGCTCGATCAAGGCGATGTGCTCGGCCTTGGCGCCGAGCCACAACTTGAGCTGATAGTTCCCCGACAGCAACGTCAACGGGTTGAAGCCGTTGCCGCTCCCGCCGCCCTCACCGGCGCCCGGCTCCAGCGACGATAAATCCGAGAGGCCCAGGTTGGCCGTCCACGTAAGGCCACCGCTCAACTCGGGGGCCTGAGTACCGGCCAGATCGGCCACCAGCTGGCGTGCCGTTTGTGCCCGCAAGGCCGGGGGGGCTGACGCCCCGCTCAGTGTGGGCACGAGCGCCCCGACGCCGATGGCGGCCAGCACCGCCGCCGGCGCCGCGTACCTGGCCCTCTTCGACCTCAAGTAACTCATGGTCTCCAGGGTACTGCCGGCGGCACCTACGGAGCTGCGCCAGCCTGAGAACTAGATGAAGCCAGGAGCCCGATCGAACCCAGCGGGCCGGCGAGCACGAACCTGGCGCGTCAGCGAGCCGGGACCTCACTCGACGTGGTACGCCGGCCTTGAGAGGCCCGAGCCTGGGGGATCCTGAGCGGGCCCGAGCGCCCGCGCTGCGCCGGAGCGGGCCGGAACGCGCCCGCGGGGCGCCTCAGCCTGCCCGAACACCGGCCGACGAGGTAAAAGGCGGCCAGTTTTGAGCTGCCGGCGCGAGCTGCATGGGCCCTCTCCGGAGGATCTGCCAGGATGTGCCCGATCTGTCTCAGGATCTGGAGGATTTGGAGGAAGAATCCCTGGAGGACCTGGAGGACCTGGAGGACCTGGAGGACGCTTCCCACCGTTCTCGGTGCATTATGGTGATCTCGTCGCGCTTCGATGTCTTTTTTTGCATGGGAACGCAACAAGAACGCCCAACTGCACCCGGAAGGCGGCTCGGCCAACTTCTTGCCGGCGCCGGCGTCCCGATGGCGCCGGACTAGGGCGCCCGCGGCCCAGGACCGGCCCCTTCTGCCGCTATTTGCTGCCAACCTGCTCCGGGCCACGTGTGCTCGCCCGCCGGTCGAGCAGCAGCGGCTGCGTCGGGCCCAGCGCATCCCGCACCTGAGCATGGAAAGCGCGCACCTCCTCAACGGTGGCCCGGTTCACGGGCCGGCCCTCCTCGATGGCCCGCACCTGCAGTGGGCGAGCCGTCTCGGTAGGGCGGTCCGGGGTGGTGGAGACAATGTCGGCCCACACTGGCCCGGCGGCGGTGGGAGCGCCCGGTTCGGCTCGGCCGGGCGGGTCGTCGAGCAGCGCCCGCCATGCCCATTTTCGCCCGCCGAATGACGCCTTCCCGGGCGAACGCTTTGCCACCGGGGTTTGCCGGTCGCCAGGTGTGGCCCCCGGCTGGGCGATAGCCACCAGCTTGTAAACGAAGCCGGCGCTCGGCACCCCCATGCCCGTGACAACGTTGGCCCCTACCCCATAGGAGTCCACCGGCGCCGCACCCAGCGCGGCAATGGTATGAGCGTCGAGGTCGCCCGTCACCACCAGCCTGGTCCGTCGCGCCCCGAGCTCGTCGAGGAGCGCCCGGGCGCGCACCGCTTCACTCCCGAGGTCACCCGAGTCGATGCGCACGGCGCCGAGGTGGGGGCCCGCCACGTCGACGGCGTTGCGGATGCCCTGGTCGACGTCGTACGTGTCGACCAGCAAAGTGGTGCCCGGGCCGAAGGCGTCGATCTGGGCCTGGAACGCTTCCTTTTCGCTCGGGTAGGCGAGCACGAAAGCGTGCGAAGCGGTGCCGGCAGTCGGTATGCCGTACTGCCGGCCGGCCTGCAGGTTGGACGTCGTCGAGAACCCGGCCAGGTAAGCCGCCCGCGCCGCCGCTACGGCCGCCGACGGGTCGATCCGCCGGGTACCCATTTCGATGACGGGCCGTTGGCCCGCCGCACAGGTGATGAGACTGGCCGCCGCCGCCACCGCCGAGTCGAAGTTCAAGATGCTGAGGACGATCGTCTCCAGCAATACCGCCTCACCAAATGTCCCTTCCACCGTCAGGACGGGCGAACCGGCCGTATAGAGCTCGCCTTCCCGATATGCGTCGATATTGCCGTTGAACCTGTACCTGGAAAGCCATTCCAGTGTCGGCCCATTTACGATTGAATTTCGCCCCAACCAGGCCAGCTCCGGCTCACCGAAGCGAAATTCTTCAATTGCTTCCACCAGCCGGCCCAAGCCGGCAAACACGCCCCAGGGGCGCCGGTCCGGCAACCGACGGGTGAAAACCTCGAACGTAGCAGGGGAAAGTGCCCGCCCACTACCCAAGGCGGCCTCCAGCATCGTGACCTCGTAGCGGTCAGTGAGGAACGCTGTCGTTCCCGTCGTCGCCAACTTCCCGCGGGTGGAGAGGCTCATTTCTGCCATTTCCAGCGGCGGCCATTGGACGAGGCACTCCTGCGCCGCTCCACGGGCCCATGCTCGGTTCGTTCGGCATGGAGGGCGTCCGGCTCGGAGTCGTCCACCGGCGCCAACGGGCCGACCACCCAGGAAAGTAACAAGTCGGCCAGCCGGGGGTTGCGGGCCAGGACGGGGCCGTGCAGGTACGTGCCCCACACGCGTCCCGAAACCGCCCCCTCGACGGTGCCGTCTTTGTTGCCGATGCCCGTCACCACTTCACCCACCGGCCGGGCGTCCGGGCCGAGTTCGGTGACGGCGGCGTGGTTCTCGAACCCGGTGAGGCTCGGGAGCCCGGACCTGGCCCACTCCTGCGCCGGCCGCACGACCACCTCTCCGATGGCCCGGGGCGAACTCGAGCGCACGGTCACGCAGTCCAGCAGGCCGAGCCCGGAGCTGGATTTGCCGTCTACTCCCACGAACGTCCGGCCCAAAATCTGCAGACCGGCACAAATGGCCAGGACAACGGCCCCTTCGTCGACCGCCCGGTGCAAGGGGCGGCCGGCACTCAGCTTTGACGCCGCCAACTCCTGAGGCAGGTCTTCCCCACCGCCGACCACGTACAGTTCGCAGCTGGTGGGGACGGCTTCGTCGGGGCCGACGGTCAATACCCGGGCCTGATGGCCTCGCCAACGGAGGCGTTGCGCCAGGATGGCGGCGTTGCCGCTGTCCCCGTACGTCCCGAGCAGATCCGGGTAAATGAGAGCGACAGAAATGCTCATGGCCAAATATTTATAGGGACGGTTTCCCGCCCGAAGCTTCAGCCACCCGGGCGAGCAACTGGTGAAAAGCGGTGTAATTGGCCACGACGTCAACATCAGTGCCACCTGCGGCCCGGACGGCCGATGACCGGACAGGCGACGACCGGACAGGCGACGACCGGACCGGCGACGGCCGGACAGGCGACGACCGGACCGGCGACGACCGGACGGGCGACGACCGGACAGGCGACGACCGGACCGCCGACAAGA
>DATJUH010000484.1:0-3802 GCA_035502515.1 Acidimicrobiales bacterium | reverse complement strand
GCGGCCGGGCTGGCGTCGACGACCGGGGACGAAAGGCGGATAAGGGCCACTTCGAGCGTCACCCTCGGGTCGACTGCATCGCGCATGTCGACGAGCGCTTGGCCCAGTGTTTCCATGGCCCGCACCAACGACGGCAGTGTCATGTGGCGGGCGCTTTCGGCCAGTTTGTCCACGGTGACCCCGGGCAACAGGACGAGCGAAGGCGCTTGGACGGAAAGGAAGGCGTTACGGAGGTACTCGAGCAGGTCGGTGCCGAGGCGGCGCGGGTCTCTGCCGGCCGCCATCGCGGCGGCGACGGCCTGCAGCGTCCGGGCCGTGTCGCGTTCGGCCAGGGCGTCGACGAGGTCCGAAAGCGAGCCCGCGTCGTCTTCGCCTCCCCCGGCGGCAGCCAGCTGCTCGAGCGCCGACTCGGCGTCCCGGGCGGAGCCACGCCCCCGCCGCACGGCCAGCCGGACCGCCTCAGGCGACAGGTCGAGCCCGGCCTCCTGGTTGATGCTGCTAAGGAGGTCGGTGAGAACGTCGCCGTTCAGGAGCCGGAACTCGAAGTGCTGAGTGCGGGACAGGATAGTCGGCAGCACCTTCTGAGGGTCGGTGGTGGCGAGCACGAACACGACGTGGCGCGGTGGTTCTTCGAGCGTCTTCAGAAGGGCGCTGGCGGCGTCGGGCGTGAGCTGGTGGACCTCGTCGACGATGTAGACCTTCCAACGCCCGGGCGACCCTAGGGCGACCCGAGACAGCAGGTCCCGCATCTCGTCGAGCTTGCGGTTGGACGCGGCGTCCAGTTCGAAGACGTCCATCGACGAACCCGAACGGATGGCGACGCACGAAGCACATGTGCCGTCCGGCTCGCCCGCTACCGGCGCTTCGCAGTTGAGCGCCATCGCCAGTATGCGCGCCGTTGATGTCTTGCCTGTCCCCCGGGGACCGCTGAAGAGGTAAGCGTGGGCCACCTTGCCTTCCTGGACAGCGTTGCGCAGCGCCCGCGTGACGTGCTCCTGGCCCAGGACATCGGCGAAGCGCTGAGGCCGGTACCGCCGGTAAAGAGCCTGGTAGGGCTGGCTTTCATTCGGGGATCGGTTTTCGTCGGCCACGGGTGCCAGCCTAGGTGGTGCAGGCCGGCCAGCACCTTGATTGCCCGGTGTGGCCCCGGCCTACCTGAGCGTCGTGCCGGCTGCCGGGGCGGTCAGCTCAACTGGCCGCGGTCTGGGCCAGGGCGCGGGACATCCCACGAGAGGCAGTTATCCTCAGGCGCTTTGAATTGGGGCGGCTCATCGCGTGCCGGGCGCCGGGGTGTAACCACATCCGCGCTGTGCGCCAGTGGACCGGTTGCTGGACTGGATGGCTCTGGAGCGATCCCGGCAATAGCCAGAGGGCCGTTCTCGCCCAGGTCGAGATCGAGCGCCGCCCGCCCCACGGGCCGGTTACGGCCGAGCTGCTCCGCCGGGACCGCCGGGCCGGATTGAGGAGAGCCGGCCTCAGGAGAACCGGCCCTAGGAGGACCGGCCTGGCCAGAGGCGGAAGCGAAGTCGCGGAGGAAGTCGAGGAGATCACCGGCCCAGCCTGTTCCATGCTGGGCTTCGAGGGTGCCTCTCCCGTGGGGGCCGCCCGGGCCGTCCGGGTCGTCAAGGGTGATCTGCTCCGGCTGTCCTGTGGTGGGACCTGGAGGCTCTGTGCTTCCCTGGCCGCGTAGGCCGGCCATCAGGCAGTCGCAAAAGCCGTTGTCACTTCCGCACACCGGGCAGAGCATCGTCTTCCCTCACTTCTCCCGCGCCCAAACTCGCCAAATCGCCTGCTTCTAACATCGGACGCCGAAGGCGTGGCTTGACCCAAAGACGTAGCCTTCGGTGGCGCTCCGCCCAGTGGTCGCCCCCTCCTAAATTTAGGAACAGCCGCAGAACCGGGACCTGGTCGCCTGGTACCCGGCGCGACGGTCAGGTTTCCTGCGGCACACGGCGTTGTCCGCTGAGGGCTGCTGCCGTCAGGCCCTGACCCGGTTTGCGGCACCCCGTTGCGCAGGGCCCGACCGCCGCGCCCGGTACCAGGCAGAGACCCGGTCCGGCGCAGCCGGCTAAGCCAGGCTAGCCTGTCTGCACGCTGGAGGGGTGCGAGAGCGGCCGAATCGGCACGATTGGAAATCGTGTGTGGGGAAACTCACCGTGGGTTCAAATCCCACCCTCTCCGCCAGAAAAGTGCTGGTCGAGGCGATGCATTCCTCGTCGAGTTGGGTTGCCCTGTCACATGGTTCGGTCGGGATGGGAGCCAAGTGTGGGAGCCATTTGACATGGGAGCCATTTGGCCAGGGAGCCATCTGGGAGCCGTTTGACGGCTCAGGGATAAGTCCGGCGGCGCTGAGATACCCGGCCCTCTCGGGAGTAAGGGCCGGGTTAGAACCGGCAACGAAGGGCCAAAGACCTCACTCAGACTCGAGCAGCGCTGCCATCATGGCCGCGGCCGCAGCGCGCTTCTCCCCTCCGAGCAAGTGTGAGTAGACATCCGCCGTCACAGTCACGGACGAGTGGCCAAGCACACGTGAAACGACCTCGAGCTTCGTCCCCATCGCCAGCATTAGCGACGCGGCCGTGTGACGCGCCTCATGAACATGCCATCGCCCTAGCCCAGCGCGCTCGGCCACGCGAGAGAAGGCGTGAGAGAAGCTACTCGGCTCGATCGGGGTCCCTACGGGGGTGGTGAAGATGAGACCTGACTTTTGCCATAGTGCTCCGGCTCGAGCTCGCTCTCCCTCTTGCCTGAGGTGCTGTTCTTCCAGCGCCTTCAGGATCTCGGGAGTGAGCTCCAATGTCCGGCGGCCCTTGCTCCCGGTTTTCAGTGCCGACAGTTCGATCGCTCCGCGACCTACTCGGGCGCCGTCGCTCGCCGGCGGTGGCTTCCGCACCGTGACTTGCTGACGAACGTCGAGAAGGCAAGCAGTGTCGTCGAGGTCAGCCCAGGCCAGCCCGAGGAGCTCTGCCCTCCGAAGCCCGAAGGCCAAGACAAGTAGGTAAGCGGCTTCCAGGCGGTCACCCCGAACGGCGCTCAGCAGTGTTCGGGTCTGTTCGACGGTGAGGGTCCGGCCGTCTGGGGGCTCGACCCGCGGAGGCGTGGACAAGGCCGCCACGTTCCGGACCACGAGCCCGTCCCGCTCACCGTCATGCAGCGCCCGGCGCAGGGTCGCCCGCATCAACCTCACCGTGTTGGGTCTGAACCCCGCTGCCAGCTTCGCGGCCCAGAGCGCGTCCAGTTCGCCCGGAGTCAACTTCGCCAGCGTCCTGGCGCCCAACGCCGGTTTGAGATGGCACCGCATCGTGAAGCGGTACTGGTCCGCCGTGTTCGGCCTAACCCGGCCGTCAAGAGTGGCCGACCAGCGGTCCAAGTAGGCAGCGACAGTCAAACGGGGCTCCGCGGCGAGGCCGTTCTCGATCCCGCGGCGGAGAAGGCGCAACTTCGCCAGCACCTCAGCTTTGGTCCTGGCCGTCACTTTGCGACGTTCTCTGCGGCCGTCGGGTTTGCGGCCGAGCGACACTACGGCGCACCAACGACCAGTCGATCCGTCCACGTACACCGAGTCCTCGCCGTGACCACGACGCCGAGAGTGGCCGCCGGTTCCTGCGTTGCCGGTTCTGCCACCGGAGGGCGCAGCCGCGCGTTCGGTTCTCAAGTCCTCTGCGCCGAGGTCTTCGCTCTCGTTGTCACCAACTGCTGCGCGGATCATCGCCAGCTCCTTCCCAAATAGTCACCGGTTTTGGAGGCAAGCGCTTTACCGCTGCGAGCTGCCGGCGGAGCCGGCCCGCTGAACTTTACCCAA
>DATJUH010000483.1:0-17987 GCA_035502515.1 Acidimicrobiales bacterium | reverse complement strand
GCTCTTTGAGCTGGGCCAGCTGGGTGTCGAGGCGGCGGAGGTCGCCTCGCCAAAAGTCGAGCCCCACCACTCTGCGTAAAGTAGTTGGGCAGCCGTATGACGGCCTGGTCGAGGCTGGGAGCCTCAGACCCTACCCACCCCCGTCACCACCTGAGCGGTTCCCCCGGCGGGACAGTTGGCCTGGACGGGCTGTAACAACAAATATCCAGGGGACCACCACAGCATCGCTGGCGTAATTCAGGGACGTAGCTCCAAGTAGCCGACCGCCGTGAAGTTGCCATCGAACGCCAACGCCTCGCGGAGACGCAGCGTGCGCATAACGTCGAAGCTCGTGGCGTCCACGAAGGAGTATTCGCGCTGATCATGCCGACGCAGCCATTCGAGCGCCCGCTGCTCGGCTTGCTGGCTAACCTGGGTGAACCTAACCCTTGGGGACCGTTCGAGGACATCAAGGAACAGCACAGCGGCCCGGTGCCCAGCGCGACGCCGAAGGAAGGTCCAGGTCTCTCCGCGGACGTGATTGGTCGTTACGAGTTGGCGGCCAGCGTGGCGCCTCAGCAACGCGGCAGCGTCGCCGTAGCGGCTGTCGCGACCGTTATGGAGAGCAACCCAGAACGATGTGTCAACAAAAATCACGGGTAGACCACGTTGTCGACGTCGCCCGGTTCGAAACTGCCACCGCCCGCGAACTCCCAGAGCGGATCGTCCTCGAGAGGTGGTAGGGGCTCGAGTTCTTTGCGCACAAACCTTCTCACCAGGGCGGCCTTGGACACGCCCTCGGCCGCGGAACGCCGGTCGAGTGCCTCGTCCAGGTCGTCGTCGATGCTGATCTGCAACCGCTTCACTCTTTAATCTTACATCACATTCCAAAGTGATGTAGCCATAGTTTGCCATGGCCTTGGCCACCCCGCTCTCCTCGATGAGTTGCGTTGAGCCGTAGCTGTGGTACCAGCCATGGCGCGATGAGCCACCGAGCTGGGCGGTCGCGGCCGAGATACCTGCCCTTTCCGAAGCCGCCGACCACGGGTTATGTGCGCCACGACCCGAGGAGACCGAGAGGGCTTCGGCACTGGCGGACGCCGCGGCCCACGCTAGGTGGCGACGGCGCATGCCGTGCCCGCGCGCAAGGCCGAACTGCCAAGCTCGAGGACTCGGTCTCCCACGCGGCGCGGAGACGAGCACCCTACAGGCGGGCCGTTTCGGGCTGGGACAGCGTAACTGCGACCGAACGCCAAGTTGCCTCCCTGGTATCGAGGAGAGAAGCAACCGCGTTATCGAGGAGAGAAGCAACCGCGTGCCAGGTCCGTTCAGCTATCTGGATGCTGCTTCGTTGGGTCTGGGTCCAGGCGGCGTCGAGGCGCATACCCTACATGTCGAGTTGACGCTGGTCGCAGGCGGCGTTGCCGGTCCTTACCGGCTTCGAGCTGCGCCAGCCGCTCAGGTGGTTCAACAGATGCTCGGTCAGGTCCCTCTCGCCGCCGATCCCGTACATGATCTGCAGGTGGGGTGCGGCGCTCCCGTGCGCAGCCTCGTCACCTAGGACAACTTCCAGCACGAAGGCGAAGAAGTGGTTCGCTTCCCAGTCGAAGCCCATATCGGTGAAGGGAGCGCAGGCCGAAGCACGAGTCCCGGATCCAGGTGAACCGGTCGTCCCAGCTGGGCTCCCCCCCGGGGTCTCGGGCAGACCGGTGGTCCCGGCGGCCATGATGGCGCCGGTGCGGGCTTAATTGATCAAGCCCCTGCGGAATTAGCTGATCATCAGCAAGCCTGGATGACGCGACTGAGCAGATAGGTGCTGGCGCCTCTGTACGCGAAAGTGGTCCCGGGTATGGCACTAAGCGGCGTGCTGAGGATGTCTGTTGCCGCGTCCCCAGGGTGATCGGCGTCGGCGTCAAGTCAGCGAAAGGTGATCCCCGACGTCATCGTGAGCAGTTGCCGGACCGTGATCGCCTCAACCCCGCCCCCGGAGTGGGCGTCACGTGCCCGAGATGGGACAGCATAACATCGTCAACGTCGAGCAGCCCCTCCGCCTGAGCGATGCCGACGGCTACCGAGGTGAAAGTTTCGACGCTGAGAAGATGTCGCGGCGAATGTCGGCAACCCAGTGCTGCTCTATGGGCGGCCGATCACGCAGGTGTACGTGAACCCCTCGATGCCCAAGTTCTGCTCGCCCAGGGCGCGAGCCGCTGCCTTCAGATCTTGAGCTGACCGGGACTCTCATCCCATGCCCCAGACTTTAGGCGCATCACCCACGGCCGTTGCTGTCGCTTGCCGGTTCGGGGACGCTGTCGACAGGCCGAGACCGGTCCGCTGACGCTCTCGGCGCTCCAAAGAGGGACACGAAGAGCCGCCAGCGACAGGCGCACGGAACGACCGGGCCCGCTCATAGCCCGGGCGTTGCCCCCCGCGCACCGATTCGGCGATTACGGAAAGAAAAGGAGATCAGCCATCTCGTGGGACGGCGACTACAGAATGCCGGCTTCAGGCAGGATAATATGTGTGCCGGATCTGCCTTGCATGACAACGTAAATCTGTGGCCACCGAGATCGCAATATCCGTCGGTGTCTCATTTTCCGTGGGCAGACACGAGCGCTATTGAGAGAGGCAAATAAGGAGGCGTTTTGGTGTAGCGCTTCAACCGGCTGAACCCGCCGCAGCCGCCAATGTCCGGGTGTTGGACCGCTCGCTCGTGGCGACAGTGGGCGGCTGATATGGGAGCCGTCAGTTCCGCAACCAAACCGCGGCCCCCGTAACACGGCACCACGCCTGTTCACGCCGGAGGCAACGGTACCAGGGGCCAACAGTCCAGCACCCTCAGGGAGTGAGGCGTTTGATGTCCCGTGGGAAGATGGTGACCTGCCGGATGTTGGTGGCCCGACGAGTTGGGCGGTAAATCGTTCGAGGCCGATGGCAAACCCGCCGTGCGGCGGCATACAGTAGCGGAACCCGTCCAGGTAGCCAGCGAGCGCCTTTTGCGCCTGTGTGTCAAGCACTGCTTGGTAGTCGGCGTAGCGGTCGAGCCGCTGGCCGCCCGCGACCAGTTCCAGACCGCGAAATAGGAGGTCGAAGCTGTTGGAGTACTCGGGCCGCTCGGGGTCAGGGTGCGTGTAGAAGGGCCGCTTGGCCATGGGGTAGCCCTCGACAAATAGGAAGTCCGAACCGTGCTCCGTCAGCGCCCAGCGGCCGAGTCCGTGAGGTCAACTGAGATCGAGGTTCGCTGAGTTGTCACGTGCGACCCAGCGACAGTCAGCAGGACGATTTACATACGCTCGGCCGAGAGGCGCGCCCTGCTGCCGAGGGTATGCATGTTCCTCCTCGATGCTTACACGGAAGACGGATGGGTTTGCAGCCAGTGTCTGGCTATGTCGGCGCGCCGGCAGACCCAGACACTGTCGTGCGCTGTGACGTGACGCAAGAACGCTTCAAGAGCGGCGAAGCGGCCGGGCCGGCCAATGATTCGGGGGTGCAGACCGACTGAGAGCATTTTGGGAGACCTCGCACCCTCTTCGTACAAAACGTCAAAAGCGTCACGGCAGTAGCAGAGGAAGTCCTCACCGGTATTGAAACCTTGGGGCGTGAGGAACCGCATGTCGTTCACGTCCAGCGTGTAGGGCACCACCAGGTGCGCCCTGCCGGAGACCTTGACGTAGTACGGAAGGTCGTCAGCATAGGAGTCGGAATCGTAGAGGAAGCCACCGTGCTCGACCACAAGGCGGCGAGTGTTCGGGCTGTCCCTTCCCGTGTACCACCCAACCGGCGGCTGGCCACACAGGGCTGTAATCATGTCCACAGCCAGTTCCAGGTGACGGCGCTCGGTGGCTTCGTCTACATCCTGATAGGGCAACCATCGGTAGCCATGCCCGGCGATCTCGTGACCATCTTCGACCACCGCTTCGACCACCCTGGGGTTCCGCTCCAGGGCCTGAGCCACGCCAAAGACGGTGAGGGGTAACCGGTGGCGTCGGAAAGTTTCCAAGACGCGCCAGATGCCGGCTCTGCTCCCGTACTCATAAGAAGATTCGACGCTCATATGGCGCGAGGGGAAAGCCGGCGCTCCAAACACCTCGGACAGGAACGTCTCGGAGGTCGCGTCACCTTCCATAACGTTGCGCTCGCCTCCCTCCTCGTAATTGACGACGAACTGGACGGCGACACGCGCCTCTCCCGGCCACAGCGGCTGAGGAGACACCGGGCCGTACCCAATCAAGTCGCGTGCCGGCGGTTGGTCGTTCAATGCCATCCTGAACTGTCGAGCATTTCGGAGGGCGGGGCTGAAGTCTGTGAAACCGAGGGGTGATCCACGTGGGGTGGGACGTCATTGCGCGCCAATGGCGCTACCACCCCTGTGAGGACCTCCAGTCCGCAAAGCAGGTCGACAGGGCTGGTGAATTCTCCTGCCGCGTGGCTGATACCCGACGCGCTCGGCACAAATAGCATCGCCACGCGAGCGACCTGGGCGATCGCCTGTGCGTCATGGCCGGCAGCGCTGTCCAGTTCGATGAACTGCGTGGAAGACGCCTGTGCAACCTTAGCGATAAGCGACCGGAGATCTGGGTCGGTCTCGGTGGGTTCAACGACATCGATAACCGCCATATCAATCCGGACATCCCGACGCTCACCCAGACTTGATAAGCGGGAGCGCAAGCTTTTCAACGCATCTTTCATACGTTGCGACGACGTGTCACGGAACTCTCCTACCAAGTGCGCTCGCCCCGGCACCACGTTCCGGGCTCCGGGCGTAACGCTGACGTCTCCGATTGTGGCAACTCGAACCTCGTTCGAAACCGCCAGCCCTTCAACCAGCAACACTACTTCGGCGGCGGCAGCCAGGGCGTCTCGTCGCGTCCCCATCGGAGTCGTACCAGCGTGGCTGGGAAGGCCGGAGATTTCGACGTCGAACGAGGTGCGGCCGGTGATCACCCGCACCAAGCCAAGCGGGACTTTTGCCCTCTCCAGCCGCTCACCTTGCTCGATATGAAGTTCCAGGTAACACGTTATTTCGTCGGGTGCCCAAACCGCCTCTTCCAGGGACGCATCTTGCCCGGACACAAAGGCCAGGCGGTCGGCGAGGGTGGCTCCGCCGTCATCGAGATGGGCGAGTTCCGACGTGCCGAGCCTGCCTGCCAAAGCGCGCGACCCGGTCATGGCCGCCGTTCCGAAGGCGCCTTCCTCATTACAGAAACCGACTATGACCACGTTCTCTGCCCGGTCGGGATCGACGCGGGCGAGCGCCCGCACGGCCGCTATCGACGCCAGGACTCCGTAAGCCCCGTCAAACAATCCGCCTGCCGGCACTGTGTCGAGATGGGAGCCGACAATGACGACGCGGTCGCCCGGACGACGACCCACGGGGCCAAAACGGCCAAAGAGGTTGCCGGCCGCGTCAACCCAAGTCGTCAAGCCCGACGTGCTCATGAACCCCTGGACCAGCGCTCGGCCCTCGAGAAAGCTCGGCGTGAAGGCGAGACGCGAAATCGAGCCGTCGTTGGCGCGGCCAATCTTTCCCAGCTCGGCCAGTTCGTCCAACAACCGTTGCCCCTCGACAAACTGCCGCCGCCAGTCCTCAGCCATCCGGGCCCCCCTGCCCTCCCGCGGCGCGGAGGGTAGCCCGGTAGGCGCGCCAACCACCGAACGACGAAATATCGACAAGTTTGTGCCCGGGCTTCAAGCGATCCAGGTTGAGGGTCATCGCTTTTACCACCCGGTTACCGATCGGAATACCCTCTGGGAACCCTTCTAGCTGAACCGTGCCAGGCTCGAGTTCCTCCGGCTCCGTTGGAAGTAGTGCGTCCCGCCAGCAGGTTAGGGGCATCCAGTACAATTCGCCCAGGATGTTCACCCCCGACGCGCCCACTCGAACGAGGCCCGGGAACTCGTCCCTGACGGAATAAAAGCGGTACAGAGGTGCGGTCCGCGCCGCGCCGAGGTACTGAGAGCCCTCCACCACATAGTGGTTTTCCTGGCCGGACATGGCTGTTCCATTGAGGAACACGAGGACCATCTCATCTTCCATTGCGAAGGCCCTCATTCCCTGTCAGCAATGACCTGATAGCGATCTGGGCACCAGCCAGAGCCGCAACGTCGTCCTTGGACCACACGCGAGTCCGCCCTTGTTGGTGCACTGAGATCGTAGCCACCAGTCTGTCGTCCACTACGACCGGAGCCAGCATCTGGGCAAGGACACCGTAGACTGATATCAGCGTTGGCGGTGGCGCGTGCTCGGCCGCCCGGCAGTCGTCTTGTACCAGTATCCTCCGCTCTCGCTCAAGGAAGATGTATGTGGGCGCCTCACGCACGGCCGGCTGCGGGCCAACGCGCATCGAGCGCGCCCCGTCGGCCAGGGATTCGGCCACTATCTCTACTGAGCCGTCTTCAGCGCACAACCTGACCGTCGCACGACTGGCCTTGGTCTGTTGGCGTAAGTCATCAGCCACTGCTTGCAGACGACTGTCAGCATCAACCAGGGGACCTTCATTGCTCCCCCAGCGGTTGACGGCTCCGGCCAAGGCCGCCCGGGCCTTTTCGAGAGCGGGAGGTTGGGTCAGTGACAGCCGTTCAGCCAGAGAACCGGCCACAATACGGCCCCGAGAGACGACCAAGGCCACCTGACGCAGTGAGCGGACGTCCACGGTTGGGTCCGACTCCACCACCAGCAAATCCGCCGCCTTGCCTGGCCTCACTGTCCCGATCGAATCTTCTTCCCCCAGGACGCGCGCTGCTCCGTAGGTCGCACACTGAACAGCCTGTGCCTGAGAGAGCCCCGCACTGACCAAGCCTTCAAGCTCGCAGATGAGGACGTCGCGTGCAGGCAATGTACCGGCTGCATCGGATCCGGCGGCGATTACTACTCCGGCCGACATCGCCCGTCGCACCGACGACTGGTGCTCGGCGCGCCAACGATGAAGCTCCGAGACTTTCCCGGCGGCAAGCGCCCCGTCGTCCACCCCGGCATCACCCGAAAATGCCCACAGAGTCGGTACGTAACTGATGCCCTTCCGTCCCATCGAGAGCGCCGTAGCGTCGTCGATCAGCGGGGAATGGTCCAAGACGTCGACGCCGCACGCAACGGCAATTTTCGCCGCCTCGAAACCTTCGACGTGCGCACCTAGGCGAACACCCCGCCGATGGGCCGCATCAACGGCTGCACGCACCTCTTCCTCGTCTAGGTACATGGTCACCTTGTCCCAAGCGGCCGGGTCCTCTGCGTGGCTTATGACCAGCTTCACCCAACTGGCACCGGCGTCTAGTTCGGCATCGACGGCTGCACGCATAGCTGCCGGGCCTTTCACCACGACATTTCGCCAGTGCGCCGGCGCCTTGGCGCCGGTCGGGTTGCGTCCTGCCGCGTAAATCCGGGGCCCACGGATGAGATCTGCCTCGATCGCAGCCCTCAGCGAGTGGATCCCCCAGTGCCGGCAACCCGCGTCACGAACGGCCGTCACGCCCGCCTCCAACCGCTCTGCGGCGTTGACGACCCCTTCGACACTGCCCAGCCCCACCATCTCGTCGTCGACCTGCTCCGCTGATCGGCTCACAGTATGGAAATGCGCATCAATCAGGCCAGGGAGCACAAACCGGCCCGCCACGTCTATTACGACGTCCCCGGGTGCCGAGGCAAAGGAATACCCCTCCAAACCGATGACCTTGTCCCCGGCGCAGACAACGGACATCGGAGGGGAGAACGTCCCAACCATGGAGTCGAATACCCTGCCTCCGGTCAACACGACCCGTCCGTCTCGCTCATGAAGACCACTCTCGAGCTCCGCTAAGCTCATCGCAGGTTACCTCTGACGACGTTGCCCTGCCGTGACCCAGCCGCGTCGTCAGCCAGCCAGCGCGAATAATACTCCCTTACATAGGGCAACATCTCAGTGGCCACGCGCTCCCGGTCCAATTCCTCCTCGCTCCTCTCCGTCGCCAGCGACGCTGCGATTTTGCCCTCGACCTCGGCACGGTCCACCCGCACAAAGGAACCCTCCTGGTAGATGACTTCACCATTGACCATCACGCACCGGACGTGTTTCGCCCGTCCCCGCCAAAGTACCGCTTCGACGACCGGCACGCCCTGCTCCAAAAACGGCAGTGCTATCTGGGACCAGTCAACGAGTACCATGTCGGCGCTCTTGCCCACCTCCAGCGACCCAGTACTTTCGCCAAAACCGGTCGTCGCAGCCCCCACCCTGGTCGCCATAGCGAACACTTGCTCGGGCTGGACTACAGCCTGGCTTAGCCCGGGATTACCGCTAGTCGCCAGTACGACGCGGAGTTCCTGGAGCATGTCGCGGTCGTCGTTGATCCCGGCCTCGTCTATGCCGACGGCGACGCGTACGCCTTTGTCCAAAAGCTCCGTCAACGGCGTCCGTCCGCTACGCAACCGCCAGTTCGAGCTCGAATTATGGCAAACCGCCGCACCCGAGCGGGCGATCTGGTCAATATCAGCTTCGCTCACCCATACCGCGTGGCCCAAGGTCCAGGTCGGACCGAGAGCACCCAACTCCTTCAACCGCCTCACCACGCCGCCTCCACTCCGCTTTTCGGCGTACACTTTCTGATAAGGCGTCTCGAGTAGGTGAATATGCACCGGGACACGGGTGGCCTCCGCCAGCCTGGCCACCTCTTCCAGGCCACTGTCTGACAGCCAGTGGTAATTTCCCGGGGCTAATTGGACCCGCACTCTCTCCCCGTCCCACTTGCCCCGAAGCCCGGTGAAGAACACCTCCAGCTGGTCCCTCAAAGGCATGCACTGGCCGGCGAGCACCTCGCCGGCACTTTGCCGGAGCAACGACGGCAACCCGTCTACGAACGACGAGTCGTCGCCATATACCAGAAGGCTCTGCTCCCGAAGCGCGAAGCCGAACGAGACCCGCATACCGATGTCGGAATAGGCACGTAGGACTTCGTCGACGAAGGCCGTCGACCCCCCGTAATGCCCTTTTGTCCTGGTCTCAATGTGCTGCACCGTCGTAACTCCGGATGAGACCAGTTCGAAGGCGGAGTACAAAGTGTCCAGGTAAGGGTCTACCGCCCTCGCGCCCAGCCTGCTGATGCGCCACAGTTCCAGCGGCAGGTCGGGCGAGCCGAGCTGGAACGGGGTGAGGCCAACATGATGGTGGGCGTTGACCAGACCCGGCATGACGACGTCGCCGTGCGAACCGATCACCGGCACATCAGGATATTTGGCCCGTAGCAGCCCGTAATTGCCAACATCGACGATACGGCCGTCTGACTGGTAGACGGCCCCGTCTTCGATAACGCGGACTTCCGCAGACGAGGGCGCGCTTATCAGGTACTTACCGTGAACTAGGGAACTGTTCATGCCACTAATGGCGCTCAATCAGGCGCACGCTCCACTCCAGTGTCAGTGTGAGAGGACCGGCGCGTCCGGCACAGGGTAGACCGGGACGCTCCTAGCCCGCGAAAGTCTCGAGCAACAGGTCCACGAACTTCTTTTCGTCGGCGTCCAGTGCGACCCACACATTCGGTTCACGACCACTGCGCTGATGGGTGTCAACCACCGTGCGGCCCACCGTGAGGCCTCTCATCGTGTCCACGTCCACCCAGTACTTCTCGATCGAGATAACGGAAGGGTCGATCAGGAACGCTACACAAAGCGCGTCGTGCACCGGCGCAGAGCCGGGCCGCATCAACGGTTGGGTCTGGCTATAACCGTGGATGCGCCGCTCGATGAAGGTGGCTGCCGCAGTGCCGGCCGGCGTGCCCAGCGCCCGCAACTGGGCGCAGTCGTCGAGGGAGACAAGGGCACGATGGGTCGCATCTAGCGGCACCAGCACGATCTCTTCGATACCGCTGGTGAGGACCACGTGGGCCGCTTCAGGGTCAGCCCAGATATTGAACTCGGCAGATGGTGTCACGTTAACGACCTCATGGCCGCCCCCCATGATCACGAGCCTCTTCACGTTAGTGCCGAAGTTGGGGTCCAGCTTGAGCGCCAGCGCCACATTTGACAACGGGCCTGTCGGCACCAGCGTCGGCCGATCGACCCGGGTAGCCTCGTCGGCGAAGTGCTCCGACAGGAACCTGGCCGCGGCGAGAGGCTGCTTTTTAGAGTGCGCCGGCGGGAGGTCCAGGTAATCACCATGTACTTTACTTTCGCCTGGTGCGCGTGGCGTGGGGAAATCAGCGTCGGCTATGGGCTCGGCGCACCCTTCGTAAACCGGGATTTCGCTCTTGCCTATGAAATCCAAGGTGCGAAGAGTGTTCTCCGTGCAATACGTCACGGGCACATTGCCATTGACCGTCGTCGCCGCGGTAAGGTCGCAATCCGGGTGCAATGCAGCCAGCATCACCGCTACCGCGTCGTCGGTGCCGGTGTCGACATCAATTACAAAGCGTTGAGCCACGACTTGCCTCCTTTGTTAGTTGCACGATGCCCGAGAATTGTACGCCACCTCGCGCTGGCGTGAGGCTGGTCCCGGTTGATCGGAGTCATTTCAGCCCCGTCAGGGTGACGCCGCGCACGAAGTACCTCTGTAAGCACGCGAAGAGCAGCATGACTGGCAAAGTTGCCAGTACGGCCCCGGCGAAGACCGACCCCCAGTTGGGCAGTTCGCCGGGAGCGGTGTTGATGGCGATGGCGACCTGCACGACCTCATTAGAGGTGGACTGGATTATTATCAGCGGCCATAGGAAGGCGTTCCACGAGAAAAGGAACGTCACCAGCATCAGGGCGACGAGCGCGGGACGGACTGTCGGCACTATTATGCTCAGCATGATGCGCAGGTGGCCGGCGCCGTCCAATTTCGCCGCCTCGTCAAACTCAGTCGGCACTTCCAAAAACGCCTGGCGCAGCAGGAAAAGAGCGAACGGGCTGGCTACCCAGGGCAGGAACACCCCGGACAGCGAGTCGGCCAGGCCCATCCGGGAAACGATCTGGAACAGGGGCACGATAATGGCCTCACCAGGGACCATAAAGGTCAGCAAGATTACTGTGAAGATCAGGCCTTGCCCTCGGAACCTCAGGCGGGTTAAAGCATAGGCGGCCGGTGTGGCCAGAATGATGGTACAGGCCACTTGGGCGCAAGCGATGATAACCGAATTGAGCAGTGCCCGGGCCACGTGGTCCGTGAAGATGGCAGTTTTGTAGTTTGAGAGGTTGAGCGATTGGGGTAGGAACGTCCACACGCTCAGGGGGCTCACGTTGGCGAATATCTGGGTCTGTGTCTTGAACGATGAAGAGAGGATCCAGATGTACGGGACGAGGAAGACCACGAGTATCACAACAGTGGCGACACTGCGACCGGCCATGGGGATGCCGCGCCCCACCCGTGCACGTGTCCGGCTGCGTGGGTCGCCCACCGGCGCTCGGCGGGCCGTCCCCGTCATCGTCACCAGCCCACTAGACATAAAGTAGCTTCCCAACGGGATTGCGGATGGGGATCGTCAACGCCTCCTAAACACGGCTCCTGATGGCCCGCATCTGAGTTAGGCTGACCACCAGGACAATAAGCAGCAGCACAACCGACAGCGCGGAGGCGTACCCTGGGTCCCCCAGGGTGAATGCCTCCTCGTAGATGTTGAAGACCATGAAATTGGTCGAACCGTTCGGGCCTCCATTGGTCATGATCTCCGCCTGAGCGAAGGCCTGGAAAGAGAAGACTGTCGTCGTAACTACGACGAGCAACGTGGTGCGGCGCAGCAACGGGAGCACCACGTACCAAAAGCGCTGGAGCGCGCCGGCGCCGTCCAGGGCGGCCACTTCTTCGTAGTCGCGCGGTATCGCCTGGAGCCCGGCCAGGAAAAGCACCATGCTGAAACCCACCTCCTCCCACAGAGTCATGACGATGACCGAGGCCAGGGCTTCATTACTGCTGGTGATGAACTTGAGCGGAGCGATGCCGAACACGGCGAGGATGCTGTTGGCCAGGCCCCCCGACGGGGCGTAAATAAACGTCCACATCGTCGTCACGACGACGACCGACGAGACCACCGGGCTGAAGATGATGGCCCGTAAGGCGGTCGTCGACAAGCCTGGACGGTTCAAAAGTATGGCCAGGGCTAGGCCCAGGGGGACTTGCAGAAGAACGGACCCCAAGGCGAAGAGCACCGTGACCTCGATGGACTGGATCGCCAAGGGGTCGTGGACAAGGGTGGTGTAGTTGCCAACCCCTACGAACTTGGTCGTCCCGCCCAAGAACGAATAGCTGAAGAGGCTGTTCCGGATCATGAGGCCGATGGCCACGTACTGGAACACGATCAGAGCGGCACAGAAAGGCAAGAGGAAAAGCAGGCCGTACCGGGCATCCCCGCGGTGCACCCCACCTCGCGCCGTCCAGGTCCGCCTTATAGGACGGTTGAGCGCCCGGCCGGCGGCCGCCAGTGGCGACTCATCCACTACTGACACTTGTGCTCCTCACCTGTCCTGTCGTTTGCGCGGCCCAAGGACGCCCCTGGCGGACGGCGCCGCCCGCCAGGGAGCACCTACAGGATTTAGGTCAGATGGCCCCTGCCGGGGTTCTGAGCAACTCGTCCATCTGTTCGGCGGCCTGGTTGAGGGCGCTGGACGGAGATGTACCATCTGCGATGTTGGTCATCGCCTTCGTCAGTACGTTGCTGTACTGAAGATAGTGCGGAGTCACCGGACGAGGAACGCCCCATTTCGCCAGTTCCTGGACGAAGATGTCCCAAGGAGCAGATTTGAAAACGGCATTATTGTAAAGGGACTTCAGGACCGGGAGGTAGCCGTCCTGGGTGATGATCTGCTCCTGCTGTGAAGGCGACGAGACGAACTTCACGAAGTCCAGGGCCTGTTGCAAGTGCTTGGTCTTCGAGCTGACTGCCACTTCGTCCGTCCCCGTGTGGACTACCGGAGTCTTGATGTACGGGAACGGGGTCACCCCCCAGCCGAAGTTCACGTGGGCCTGGTTCATCGAAGCGATGTAGGTACTTGTTTGCATCATGAAGCACGCTTTGCCGTCGATGAAGGCGTCGGGGTTGCCCGACGTCGGGCTGACATGGTCTTTCTGGTAAATGTCCTGGTATACGGAGGCGCCGGCAACAGCCTCGGGTGAGTTCACGTAGCCGTCCACTGTCGAGTCATTGGGGGCGATACCGACGAAGGTCTTGTACAGCGGCGAGGACGCCGGCGCGTTCGGGCTTCCTTCGGAGCGCAAGAAGAGTATCGAGTAGTAATCGAACCCGGCAACGCCGTTGCCAAAGAACGGCGGCGCCAAGCCCCATATGGTCGGATTGTCCTTAGGGCCCTGTTGACACGACTCCATGGCTGACAGGGCTTGCTGCCAGGTCCAGGCGCTTGATAGAGACGTCGGTGGATGGATGCCCGTCTTGGCCAATAGGTTCTTGTTGTAGTAAAGGGCTAAGTCCGTGTCCGAGGGCCCGGGCGAGTACAGTTGCCCGTTGTAGCTGAACTCTTTGACGGCCGCTGGGTTCAACCCGGAAATATACGATGCCGGCAGGTACTTGTTGAGCGGTAGAAGGGCGCCGGCAGCGGCGAGGTTGGCGATCGTCGGCTGGTCCACGTCATAGACATCCGGGGGACTGCTCGAGGCGGCCAGGATCCCTTCTTTAGTATAAAAGTCGCCGAACGGCACCTCGCTCAAGTTGATGCGGATGCTGGGGTAGGCCTTTTCGAAATCGCTGATCTGCCATGCGTAAGGTACGCAGCTATCACAGTTGAACAGGCTCAAAGTTACGGTAGACGTGGTCGCCGCTTCCGCGTTCGCTGAAAGCAGCACTACCGACGGTGTTATTGCGGCGAACGCAGCCGTGAATGTGATGAAGGCTCTCCGCTTGTGTGCCATGTTCGGTCTCCCTTTCGTAAGAACGGCACTACGAGGTCATGTCATTGTTTTGGCTTGTCTCGTTGGTCGGAACAGTTGATATTCAAGGGGTTTTATTGCTGGGGGCAGACGCTTGGTGGCGCTGGGCATCGTTCCTTTCTTCTAGAACCTAGTCCTACCCGCGGGATCGATGGGGAGTTGGGGCAGTTCTTCGTGCAATTGACGATTAGAGTGTGGTGGGACGGCAAGCCCACTGCCGGTGACGTTGAGCCCGGCCGAACACGCTTGAAGGATCTCGTTCGGCAATCGGGGGCGGCGACAGCACTGCGCCGTCACCGGGAGTGAACTGCCTTCTGTCGTGGCGCGCCCTGTGGAGCGCGAGCTATCGAGGGTGGTCATAGACCCATCGGCGGGAGCCAATGGCAGATCCGGATCTGCTCTAAGACAGCTCTGATGCTCAACTGGCGGCCCAGTGACGACGCCCCGGCAGCCATGTACGTTCACTCCTCCGCAGCCGCACGGGGCTAGAAGGACAAGCTCGGACCCGGCCCGCACCGTGAAAATGCTGTGCGCAGGCGTCCCCCCGAGAGGGCGGTTCTCGGCAGGACGGTGGCCCGTTTACCCGCACGTCGCCATGCATCTCGAGAGCCCAAGGACCTGGTTGTCCCATGCCACGCACACCTCGCACTTCTTCGACGTTGTTGCCCCGTATCGTCGGTGGTCGCCATCGTGGTACCGGGTGCTTCGGCGAAGCAAGGCCAATCGTATACACTTCGGCGAGGGAAGGTGGCGTCAGAAATATAAACCCTCTGTTACATGCGCCGGCCCACCACCTCGGTGGGGACGGGTAAGCCCTTCGATGAGGCCGGATTTCGTACTGTGAGGGCTGAGCCGGCTCGGGCTAGAGGTCGTGAATTGCATAGCCGCACCGAGGCAGCTTGCATACAATGTCAGGTACTGTCGGCGCCGTAAGTGCGAGCGGCAACAAGACAACGATCCCCCTCTACGGAGGCTGTGGCCACTCGGCTCAAGGACCACGCGGGCCCAACCTTGCTACCTGCCATTACCGCGTCCCGGGTTACGTTCAACGACAGAACGAAGGGCAACTCGCGAACCCTTCCGGGCGTGGTCCCGGGCAACGGCCTCGGCGCGTCGGGGGTCGCCGCTCGACAGGGCACGGAGCAGCGCCGTGTGCGCCTTGTAACTCGACTTGGGGCTGCTGCGCGGCGCCCCTGTGCTGAGAGCTAGCTCTATGTAGCTGAGCACATGGTTCTCGACGAAGTGCGAGACGCGCGGACTGAACCCCATCGCATAAATGGCGCCGTGGACTTTGGCGTGGGTTACGGCCAAGCCGTCGTCGTCACCGTCTGGGACCAGCAAGAGCGCATCTACCAGCTGTTGGGCGCGCTCCCAGTCGCGAGCGGTCGCCCGCGAAACGGCCAGGCGGGCGGCGAGGCCGTCGAGCTCGACGCGCAGGAGTGCGATATCCCGCAGGTCATCGGGGCCGAGCGGGGTCGCGACAAGGCGGGTTCCCCGCCGCTGCACAAACCCCTCGCTCTCCAGCCGGCGCAGTGCTTCCCGCACTGGTGTCCTGCTAGCGCGCATGCGCTCGGCAATGTCCACCTCCACCAAGCGAGCGCCGGCGACTACAGCGCCGTCGATCAGCTCCCGACGAAGGGCTCTGTAGACCGAGTCAGCGAGTGAGGTTTTGGGGGTCGTCGATAGTGGCGTCACAAATCCTCGCGTCAGGGCCAATAATCCGCAACCTGGGCTTAGCGAGGTTAGCTCCGACGGAAGGCGGAGGCGTAGTGACAATCCAGCCCCCGGTAGATGGCGGCCTAGTGATGACGCGATTCGAAGGTGGCTCAGCTCAGGTAAACGAGGTGCCATCACGGCGGGTCCTGACATCGTCACTCAAGTGCTTCGCAGTGCTCGACGCGCCAGCGGTGGCGTCCGAGCCGCTCCGCCTGAGCGACCTGGTCTTCTCAACAGGCTCGTCGAGCGGAACGGTACATCCAGCCTTAGCCTGAACCCATGCTCGTTGAGGCTCCGGAAGAGCTCCATCGTGTGAACGCCCGGGCTGCCGAACACATGAGTCACGCCGGCCTGTAGAGGGCGACCTGAATTGCTTCGCCGACCGCAGTCACGGATCGATTACGGGATCTTCAATAAGCTTGGGTGCGCCCTCCACGGACCTGGTCAGGATCCCGACCGAGTGGTCCCGCTTCCGGGAAACCGGGTGCCGACCAGTCATGGGCATGGACAGAAGGCCACGTACGCGACCGCACGGGGCTGGCTGGAGGCGGGCTTGAGCCTGGTCATGGACATGACCATGTACGCCGCCTACTCGCCGGCCGAGGTCGCCAGCCTGCAGCCTTATGGCATCGTTGTGAACGTGGATACCCGTTGCCACGACGCCGTGGCCCGTTTTGAGGCCAAAATGCGCCGCCAGGGTGACGGGCCGGTGACCGAGGAGCTCGTCGGGCGCATCTGCATCCACGGGGCCGGGAGTGGGCCGTGGGCCTTCGCGGGCTGGGCGGACGACTTCCCGGGATGGGAAGTTGTCGCTCCCGACCTCCAAGAAGGCCTCGACCTCGCAACCGCCAGCATGGCCGACTATGCGGCCGCTGTCCACGTCGCGTCAGAAGGTGCCGTGGGCCTTGCTCACACCGTCTTGTGCGGCTGGTCGATGGGCGGCCTGGTCGCCCTCATGGCCACCCACACTGTTCGCACGAACATGACTTCTGGCCGGCAACTACGGTACAGCTATGGCGAAGGTCGAGGTTGCAGGATGCACGGACTACCACTAGAGGGTCAGGTGGCAGTGGTAGCCGGTGCCACCCGTGGGGCTGGACGGGGCGTCGCCATCGAGCTGGGGGGTAGCAGGCGCCAGCGTTTACTGCACCGGCCGGTCGAGCGACGGCCATCGCTCGGAGTTAGACCGTCCCGAGACAGTAGAAGAGACCGCAGAGTTGGTGACCGAGGCCGGAGGCCGGGGCATCGCCGTCCAGGTAGACCATAGCGACGTAGAACAGGTCCGCGAGTTGGTAGGCCGCGTCGACCAAGAGCAAGGCGGCCGGTTGGACGTCCTTGTAAACGACATCTACGGAGGGTCACCCGTCGCCGAATGGGGCACCCCGTTCTGGGAGCACGACCTCAAAGCCAACTTGCGCATGCGCCACAACGCCGTGGACACGCACATCATCACGGCCTGGCATATGACCCCTTTGATGGCGAGACAGCGTCGCGGCTTGATCGTGGAGGTGACAGACGGCGACCCGACCTTCTTCCACGACCACCTGTTTTACGACCTAGTGAAAAAGTCGGCTATGAGACCGGCGGTGGCCTACAGCGAAGAGCTGCGCCCCTATGGGGTGACCGCCGTGGCCGTGTCCCCGGGCTGGCTCCGGTCCGAGGAGGTGCTCGAGCACAACCAGGTGAGCGAGGACAACTGGCCGGATTTCTATTGGGAGGGCGCCGGCTCTGACAACCCGAGATGGCTGGCTTCAGAGACGCCCCGCTACACCGGCAGGGGCGTCGTGGCTCTGGCCAGTGACCCTCACGTCGCCAGGTGGGCGGGGCGCACGGTCTACACGCGCCAACTCGCCGGCCACTACCGGTTCACCGACCTCAACGGCACCCGACCAGGCCATGGGATATATTCCATCGACTTCCTCGACGGCCAGCCCCCTTCGCCCGAACTTTATCGACCTGTGCCCGCTCTCACCACGGTGCCCTCCGGGTCAGGTGGAGCACCTTCGTTGATAGTGCTAAGGAAAGCCTCCTCTACAAACAGCACACAAGGGCCCTGGCACCACCAGTTGACAAAATGATGTTGCGGTCAAGTTTTTCCCATGGTCGGGCAACCACAACAGTTCACCGTTCTAGGGCGATGTCATCTGCTGGGTCGCCACGAGGGGCGGTGTTCATGTGGCTGGCAGTCCTCAGTACCTTCGGTGTGGTCGCCCCATTTAATGCGGCTAGGTGGTCGGCTATTTTCCCACCTATTGTCATGACGACCGGCAATGAGCTGGTTGCGCAAAGGGGCACCAGGGACGTTCTGGCCCGGTTCCCGCCTCAAATCGCAAATGGCGGTTACCTTTCAATTGCACATTTCGGAAACGGGTACTTGCTGCTCACTACGACGGGGATCTTCACGGTCTCCGGGAAGGACGGCAAATCCCACCTGGTAGCCAACTTGGCGAGCACACCAGCCGGTGTGTTCTCAAC
>DATJUH010000482.1:0-3328 GCA_035502515.1 Acidimicrobiales bacterium | reverse complement strand
GCTGACCTACTGGCCGCGGTCGTGGCCCGAAGCGACGGCATCCCCTTCTTCCTAGAGGAGCTGCTCGCCACCACGCTGGCCGACCCGACCGGCATCGGCGTTCCCAAGTCGATTGGCGCCGCGTTGGAGGCCCGCCTCGCTTGTTTGCCCGATGGCGCCGCGCAGCTCGTCCGCTACGCCGCGGTCTTGGGCCGCCAGTTCGACTGGCACGTGGTGGCCGCCGCCCTTCGATGCCCGCCCGAGGAGGCGATCGGCGCTCTGCGCCAGGCGACGAGCGCCCAGCTGATTGATACGACCAGCGGGGCGTACCGGTTCCGCCACGCCCTGACCGTGGAGGCAGTGCAAGGTGCTCTGCTCCCCGAGGAACGGCGGACGCTCAGCGCCAGGCTGTCGGAAACGCTGCAGGCCCTCCATCCCGGTCTGGAAGGAGAGCTCTGCCAGCTGGCCGCCAGACTTGCAGAGGGAGCCGGCGAAGCGGACCGTGCCGCCGAGCTGTGGCTCGAAGCGGCCCGGCGAGCCCTTGATGAGGCGTCGCTGGTCTCCGCCGAGGCCTTGGCCCTCCGGGTGCGTGACCAGCGTCCGGTCGAAACAGACCGGTTGTTGCTCTCGACCTGGGTGATGGCCGGGCAGCCCCTCCGAGCCGTCGAGGTAGGCGAGCGAATCCTCGCGTCAGGCGTCGATCCCGCCGTCCAAACTGAGGTGCGCTTCGACCTGGTCGACGCCTTGGTCGACGCCGGCCGATGGGACGACGCCAGCAACTACCTCGAGACATTGGGTGGCGAGCCGAACCCGTCTCATGCGGCGCGTCGAGCCATCGGCAACTCGGAAGTGGCCCTCGCCCGCAATGACCGGCCCGCTGCGATGGCCTTTGCCCGCGCCGCCCTGGCCGACGCGCAGGCCGCGGGCGCGATCTACCTCACGTGTCGCGCGCTGTGGTTGATCGGTCGAGTCGAACGCGGGAGGGACACTGCCGCAGCGTCCGCGGCCTTCGAAGAGGCCTGCGACTACGCATCTCGTCATAACCTACCGGTCTACCGCGCCCGCTCCCTGCTGGAGCTGGGGATTATCGACATGTTCGAGACGCTGGCCACAGGACGGCTGGAGAAGGCCCGTGAAGAAGCGTTGAGAGCCGGGGCGCTTTCGGCGGCGGCGATGATCGACCTCCATCTGGCCGGCACCTTCAGCGTTCGGGGCCAGACGGCTCTGACGTTGGAGGCGGCGGCTCGCTGCGAGCAGGCGTCACGCTGCTTCAGCCTGTCGTCACTGCCGATGAGCCTCGCACTCCAAGCGGTAGCTCACGGCATCTCCGGCAACCGACGGGCAATGAATGAGGCGATCGCCGCGATGCGCGATAGCGCCGGCGATCGCGA
Source organism: Acidimicrobiales bacterium (assembly GCA_035502515.1). Classification (GTDB taxonomy): domain Bacteria; phylum Actinomycetota; class Acidimicrobiia; order Acidimicrobiales; family Palsa-688; genus Fen-671. The sequence continues at coordinate 1,958 of DATJUH010000482.1, read as the reverse complement.
CACAGCGCAGATGATCGCGATGGCGAACGGCGTCTCCATCTGCCACCTCGGCGACGGGCAGCTTCCCGAGGCAATCGACGCCATGGACAGCGCGATGGGACTGCTGCGGTCTGCGAGTGGTGGCGCCCGCGACTTTCCCGGCCGATGGGCGCTGATGCGAACCGTCGCCGACGAGGGGGGCGAAGGTGCCAGAGAACAGTGCCGGGCTCTCGAGTTCGACACGCCCATGAGCCGCGCCACACTGTGGGCAGCAGACGCAGTGGCCGCCGGCCGGAAGGGCGAAGACGCCGAGTCGCTCTTCGCCGCCGCAGACGGGGAACTTGGCCGGCTCGAAGGGGGCTTCCTTCGAAGCCTGGCCCGGCTGCTGGTCGCACCCTGCGCCCATCAGGACAGCTGGGGTGCCCCAGCTGTCTGGTTGCGGGAGTCGCTCGCAAACTTCGAGGACCTCGACCTCGCTAACTTCGCCCACCGGTGCCGGCTCGGGCTCCGGGCTATGGGCGAAGCCGTCCCACGTGCCGCCCGCTCCGACCAGGTGCGTGTTCCTGGGCCTTTGGCCGCCCAGGGTGTCACCGTCCGGGAGGCCGAGGTCATGGCGCACGTCGTCGCCGGCCACTCCAACCGGGACATTGCCGAGCGCTTGCACCTGTCGGTCCGCACAGTCGAAAAGCACGTCGAGCGAGTGCTCATGAAGACAGGCTCCACCCGCTCTGAGCTGGGGCGATTGGCCAAGACCGTCGGGGTTCAACCGGTCGACTAACCCTCGGTACGTAGTCGTCTGGGTTGGCGACCGGCCAGGTACGTAGTCATTCCCGGGAAATGTCGTAGCGCTCTACCGATGTGCGAAACGCTCCCCGGGCGGACGATGGAGCCATGCCATCGATCCGCATATCCCGGAGGGAGCACGGCATGACCCCCGCCTCCACCCTGCCGTACAGCTTTACCACCACCCTGTCCGTCGACCAGAGCCCAGAGGAAGTCTTCGCCTCCGTCCTCAACGTCCGTGGCTGGTGGTCAGAGAACATCGACGGCCCCGCTGACCGCCCCGGTGAGATGTTCACCTACCACCACCGCGACGTCCACCGCTGCACGATCCTCGTGACCGAGTTGGCCAGCCCGACGCGGGTCGTGTGGCAGGTGGTCGAGAACTACTTCGACTTCACCGAGGACGCCAACGAATGGACGGGCACCGAGATCCACTTCGAGATCGCCCGCGACGGATCGAAGACAGAGCTGCGGTTCACCCATCTCGGGCTCGTCCGCGCCTACGAGTGCTTCGACGTCTGTTCGGGTGCCTGGGACTTCTACATCCAGACCAGCCTTCGAGGTCTCATCCGCACCGGAGGGGGCCTCCCCAACCCCCTCGAGCAGCCACCCCGCTGAGCGGCGGGGATGTTCGTTCACCGCCAAAAACATGCTCATAAAAGGAGAATGCAATGACAAAAACCCTTACCGACAAAACCGTCCTCGTTACCGGGGCCAGCCGGGGAATCGGGAAAGCCCTCGTCACCGAAGCCCTTCGCCGCGGCGCCCAACGGGTCTACGCCGGGACTCGCCGGCCTATGGCGCAAACCGACGAGCGGGTCACCCCTCTCACCCTCGACATCACCGACCGGGCCCAGATCGAGGCGGCCGCCCACGTGGTCGACGCGCTCGACGTGCTCGTCAACAACGCCGGGGTGTTCGTCCCCGGCGCCTTGAGCGACCGCCATGCACTCGAAGAGCACCTCGCGGTGAACCTCTTCGGCACATACGACGTGATCGATACCTTTGTCCCGCTGCTGGTCCGCTCGAAGGGGGCGATCGTCAACAACGTATCGATAGGTGCGCTGGCACCGGTGCCGATGGCACCGGCCTACATGATCTCCAAGGCGGCCGCGTTCAACCTGACCCAATCGCTGCGAGCCCTGTTGGCTGGGCAGGGGGTATCGGTGCACGCGGTGCTGACCGGGCCAGTTGAT
>DATJUH010000481.1:0-6178 GCA_035502515.1 Acidimicrobiales bacterium | reverse complement strand
TTTCCGGGCCGACCACGACCTGGCGCTGCTGTTCAAGAGGCTGGCTACCTGCGTCGTAGACAGGTCGTTGCTGCCTGGAGGGGAAGCGGCCCTCGACAGCCTTTGGTGGCGGGGGCCGGCAGCCCACTTCGGGGCCGTTTGTCAGCGGCTCGACGCTCCCGCCCTGGTGGAGCGAGCCGACCGCCTGGCCCGGCGGCGCTCTTAATCTTCGCCCAGGCTCAGCTGAGGTACGTCGACCGCCTCTTTCAGAAGTTCGTGGTAGCGATTGCGGCTGACGGCGATGGCGCCCAGACTGGCCAGGTGCGGCGTCAGCCACTGGACGTCGAGCAACCGGCCGCCCCCGGCCCGGAGGGCTTCGACCAGCGCGACGAGGGCCACTTTCGATGCGTCGGTCTGGCGAAAGAACATCGACTCGCCGGCGAAAAGGCCCCCGATGGCCACCCCGTACAGGCCCCCGGCCAGCTCGCCTTCGGCCGACCAGGCTTCGACGCTGTGTACCCAACCCAGTTCATGCAGACGGGTGTAGGCGCTCTTGACCCGGCGGTCGATCCATGCCCCCCGCCTCGACTTATCCGCACAGGCGGTGATTACCTGCTCGAAGGCGCTGTCGATGCGGATCTCGTAACGCCGGCACGACTTGCGCAGGGACCGGCTCACGGCCAGCCCGGCCAGCGGGATGATGCCCCTCGGGTCGGGTGACCACCAGGCCAGCTTGGTACCCGCCGGCATAGGGAAGAGGCCGCACCGGTAGGCCGCCAACAGCGTGCCCGGTTGCAGGTCGGCCCCGATGCCTACTACTTCGCCGGCGCCGGCGGCCAGGGCCTGGGCGGCAGCGCTGCAGGGGAAGGCCCACTCTGCCGGCGGCGGCTGGACGAGGCGCTCCACTGGTGCAGTCTGCCAACCGGCCGGGCCCGAACTGACAGCCCCAGGCCGGCCGTCACCACGCCTCAAAAAGGGGCCCGCCGGGCTGGCCGGCTACGCCGACTTCAGCACCTCCGGTCCCGATGGCCGGGGAGCGTCGGGCCCGGGTGCGGCCGCCGCTTCGTCGCCGGCATCATCGGCCGTAGAGGCATCACCGGCGGCCATTCTGTTGGCGTACTCCGGCAGCATGTCGCGAAGGGCCCGTAGTGCCCGGGCGGCCGAACTCTTCACTGTCCCCGGTGCGCACCCGAGCCTCTTTGCTATCTCCGCTTCGGTGAGGTCTTCGTAGTAGCGCAGGAGTAGTACCTCGCGCTGGCGAGCCGGCAACTTGGCCAGCGCCTGGCGGAGCAGCTCCCTGTCGTCGACGGCGTCGGTTTCCGACGCATGGGCCAGCTCCGGCACGTCCCCGATCGCCACCCTGGAGCCCCACTTCCGCCAACCGGAGCGGCAGGTATTGACGACGATCTGGCGCACGTAAGCCTGCTGGCGCCACTTCTCCTGTCCCGCCACCCGCGGCCAGGCCCGCATCGCCTTCAGCAAAGAGGACTGGACGGCATCCTCAGCGTCTTCGTGGCGCCCCGTGACGTTATGGGCGGCGCGTACCAGCGCCGGCCGAACCGCCCCCGCCAGCTCGGCAAAACCTGTGGCCTCTTGTGAACCTGCCGCCCCTATTTCTTCTATTCCGTCGGTTCCTTCGGTTAGCAACTCTTCACCGCGGCCCGTCGTTTGCACGTCGCCTCCTGACCTCTCCTCTCCAACCTCAGGACTACCACGACAATTGCTCAGCCGCCGGGCAGGGCCCATAGGGAGGGCTTGCCATGACCAAAACATGAACACACCAGGTGGGCGCTAGCGTTGTCGGCCGTGGAGCAATCGATCAAACAAAAGCTGGAAGAACTCGAACGCCGGCGCCAGGCGGCTTTGCATGCCGGCAGCGACGCCGCCGTGGAGCGCCAGCACTCGCGCGGCAAGATGACCGCCCGGGAACGCATCGACTACTTCCTCGATGCCGGTTCGTTCCAGGAACTCGACATGCTGGCTCGTAGCCGGGCGGAGGGCCCCGGCCAGCGGGAACGCTCTTATACCGACGGCGTGGTAACGGGTTTCGGCACCGTCGACGGGAAAAAGGTTTGCCTTTTTTCGCAGGACTTCACGGTCAACGGCGGCACGCTGGGCGAGGTGTCGGGCGAGAAGATCCACAAAGTCATCGATCTCGCCACGTCGCTCGGTGTGCCTCTCATCGGGATCAACGACGGCGGCGGCGCCCGGGTCCAGGAGGGCGTCGTGGCCCTCCACTATTACGGCGGCATTTTCAAGCGTAACGTGGCCGCGTCAGGGGTGGTGCCGCAGATAAGCGTGATAATGGGCAGCTGCGCCGGCGGCGCCGTATACAGCCCGGCGATTACCGACTTTGTGTTTATGGTGCAGGGCACTTCGCAAATGTTCATTACCGGGCCGGATGTAGTGCGCACGGTGACGGGGGAGGAGGTGTCGCTGGAAGAGCTCGGTGGCGCCCTCACCCACGCCACCAAATCGGGCGTGGCCTCCTTCGTCGCCCCGGATGAGAAATCATGCCTCGACCGGGTGCGCCAGCTCCTGTCCTACCTACCCTCCAACAACCTGGAAGCGCCTCCGCTGGCCGGCGAAGGTTATTACCCGGTGGAATGGGCGCCGGGATTGGCGGAACTGGTCCCCGCCTTCCCCCACCAGCCCTACGACATAAAGCATTTGGTCCGCGCTCTGCTCGACGGAGGCGACTTCCTCGAGTACCACGGCCTGTGGGCCTCGAACCTCGTCTGCGGCTTCGGTCGCATTGGTGGCCGGGTGGTCGGGGTGGTGGCCAACCAGCCGCAGGTACTGGCCGGGGTCCTTGACATCGACGCGGCCGAAAAAGGAGCCCGCTTTGTCAGGACCTGTGATTGTTTCAATATCCCGGTGGTCACGCTGGTGGATGTCCCGGGATTTATGCCCGGGACCGACCAGGAGCACGGCGGCCTGGCCAGACGGGCGGCGAAATTGCTTTACGCCTATTGCGAAGCGACCGTGCCCAAAATCCAGCTCATTGTCCGCAAAGCGTACGGCGCCGCGTACGTGGTGATGAGCGCCAAGTCGCTGGGCGCTGACTTCGCGTATGCCTGGCCCGGCGCAGAGCTGGCGGTCATGGGCCCTGACAGCGCCGTCGACGTCCTCTACGCCCGCCAGCTGACCGGCGCCCCGCCCGAGCGGAGGGCAGAGCTGGTCGACCTGTACAGACAGGACTACGCCAACCCGTACCTGGCCGCCGAGCGGGGTTATATCGACGATGTCATAGACCCCGCCAGTACCCGGCGGGTGCTGGCTCAGAGCCTCGAGGTCCTGACCACGAAGCGCCAGGAGCCTCCGGCGCGCAAGCACGGCAACGTCCCGCTGTGAGCCAGCCCGAGGCAGGCCGGCCGCAGGGGACGCCGGGGGATGCACTCCCTCCCGTCGCGGTTAAATTGTCCGGCTTGGCCCGGCCGCCTTCGCCGGCCGAAATGCGAGCTATCGCGGCCGCCGTAGAAGAGGCGCTACGGGCCCTCGCCCCGGCGCCATCGGCAGCACCGGGCGCCGACCCGTGGCGCTTTTCCGGGCGCTGGTGGCAGTGCGGCATGTCGCGAGGTTTTCCCCCGTTGTGGACGAGCTGTGGAAAACGAGGGACTTAGCTGGGGACTACTCGAGCAGGCAGCGCCCATCCCCGGCGACCACCTCGCCCACGACGCCGGCCCTGAAGCCGAGGCCGTCCAGCTTGGCCACGGCCGCCGCGGCCTGGCCGGGCGGCAGGGTAAGCACCATGCCAAGGCCCATATTGAACGTGCGGTACATCTCGGCGTCGTCCACCGCGGCCGCCTTTTGGACCTCGGCGAACACGGGCGGCACCGGCCAACTGGCGGGGTGCAGGACGGCGTCGAGGCCGGGCGCCAGGGCCCGGGGCACATTGCCCGGCAGGCCGCCGCCGGTAATGTGCGCCGCGGCACGCACCTCGAACTGGGGGAGCAGGGCTAGCACTGCGGGCGTATAAACCAGCGACGGGCGCAGCAGCTCATCGGCCAGGGAGTGGCCGGCGCCGGGCCAGGCTTCGTCATGAAGCCGCCGGCCGGCCCGCTCCAGCAGGGCCGCCCTCACCAACGAGTACCCGTTTGAACGCAGGCCGCCCGAGTACAGGCCCACAAGAGCATCGCCCTCCCGGGGTGGGTTCGGTCCTCCGGGGCCGAGGATGCGGTCCCTCTCCACTACCCCGACGGCGAACCCGGCCAGGTCCATCTCGCCGGGGCGAAGCTGGCCCGGGTGTTCGGCCAACTCGCCGCCCAGGATGGCACAGCCCGCCTGCCGGCAGCCCTCGGCGATACCTCTCATGATCTCGGCTACGGCCTCCGGGTCGAGGTACCCCCACAGCTGGTAGTCCAGGAAGAAAAGAGGCTCTGCCCCCTGGCAGACCACATCGTCGACGCACATGGCCACCAGGTCCACACCGATGGTGCCGAGCCGGCCCGCTTCGACGGCTACAGCCAGCTTGGTGCCGACCCCGTCGGTCGAGGCCACCAGTACAGGAGAGCGAAAGCCGGCCGGCATCGAAAAGAGCCCGCCGAAGGCTCCAAGTCCCCCCATCACTTCGGGGCGGGCTGTACTGGCTACGAGCGAGCCCATGAGGTCGACGGCCCGTTCCCCGGCGTCGATGTCCACCCCGGCGGCGGCGTAAGTCAAAGGGGCTTCGGGAAGTACCTCAGGGAGACGGCCGCCCGCGGCTCCTTCCCCGGGCACTTCAGCCGCCGGGCGGGGCCGAAGCGGGGCCGGCGGGGCCGGGCAACTGCCCTACCAGGGCTGCGCTCTCGTTTGGCCTGCCCTCCGTGGCGCCGGGGCGCGACTTGGGCCGCTCGAGCACCGACTTGGAGAGCCGGGCCGGGACCGGCACAGGGTAGTCGCCCGTCAGGCAGGCGTCGCAGAAGCCTGCCCCGGGGACACCCGTCGCCTTCTTCAGCGCGTCGAGGGAGAGGTAGGCCAAGCTGTCGGCGCCCAGGTAGTCACAGATCTCGCCCACCTCGAGGTCGGCCGCTATCAGTTCGGTCCGGCTGCCCGTGTCCAGCCCGTAGAAGCACGGCCACCGGTACGGCGGCGACGAGATGCGCAGATGGACCTCTATGGCCCCCGCCTCGCGGAGCATGGCCACCATTGCCCGGGTGGTGGTACCGCGCACGATCGAGTCGTCTACGACGACGAGGCGCTTGCCCCGGATCGCCTCCCGCAGGGGGTTCAGCTTGCGCCGCACGCCCAGGGCGCGCTGCCTCGGGTCGGGGTCGATGAAGGTCCGGCCGATGTACCGGTTCTTGACCAGGCCGTGGCCGAAGGCGACCCCACTGCGGCGGCTGTAACCCTCCGCCGCAGGCAGGCCCGAATCGGGTACGCCGACGACCATGTCTGCCGCCACCGGCGCCTGCTCCGCCAGGAGCTCCCCCATCCGGACGCGCGCACCGTGAAGTTCCTGCCCGTATAGCCGGCTGTCGGGCCGGGCCAGGTACACGAACTCGAACAGGCACAGTTTGGGCTGGACGCGCTCGGGTGGCCAGGGCCGCAGGCTCTTGCACCCGTCGGCGTTGATGACGATCACCTCGCCCGGTTCCACCTCCCGGACGAAATGGGCGCCGATTATGTCGAGCGCAGGCGTCTCGGAAGCCAGGACCCATCCATCGTCGAGCTTGCCGAGGCAGAGTGGCCGGAACCCGTTTGGGTCCCGTACCCCTACCAGGTTCTCCCGGTCGGCGAAGACGAGCGAGAACGCCCCCTGCATCTGCGGGAGGACCTCGGGCAGGACGCCGGCGAGCGATAGTGGAGCCCCGCTGGTGCTAGCGCGGTTAGTGACACCGGCGGCCACGTCCAGCTGGCGGGCCACGAGCTCGGCGATCAGGTCGGAGTCGCTCGTCACCATCCCGGGCAACATGCCCATCGACGCGGCCAGCTCTTCCGTGTTGGTCAGGTTGCCGTTGTGGCCCACGGCGAACTCGGTGCCGCCGGCCTGACGGTACATGGGCTGGGCGTTGTGCCAAGACGACGACCCCGTCGTCGAATAACGGGTGTGGCCGATGGCCAGGAACCCGACCAGGCTGGCCAGCTTGTAGTCGTTGAAGACCTGGGTCACGAGGCCCATGTCCTTCATGACCATCATCGTCGTGCCGTCGCTTACGGCCATCCCGGCCGATTCCTGCCCCCGGTGCTGCAGAGCGTAAAGGCCGTCGAAGACGATCGG
>DATJUH010000480.1:0-6322 GCA_035502515.1 Acidimicrobiales bacterium | reverse complement strand
GAAAGGAAACCTATGAAACTCGAACATTTTCCGGGTCGTAAGGGCGCCGGCCACGCCCCCCGCCGGAGCCTGTCGCGGGCCAGGCGCCCGGGCCGCGACAGACGGCCCGGGCCCGTCACAGCCAGCCTGGCCCTCGCCGTCGCCAGCGCGACGGCGGCCTGGGTGCCGGCTGGCGACGCGGTGGCGGCGCCGGCACGGAACGCGGCCGGGACGTCGATCAACCTGTCCCAAGTGACCTTGCGAGTGGGCGACCAGGCCGGTAGCGGTTCCGAGGCTCTTCTCAAGGCTTCCGGGCTGCTCTCCACGTTGCCGTTCAAAGTGAGCTGGTCAGACTTCACTTCCGGCCCTCCGATGCTGCAGGCAATGGGTGCCGGCGCCATTGATGTGGGGGGCGTCGGCGACGCCCCACCCGTCTTCGCCGCCGCCGGCGGGGCAGACATCGCCGTGGTCGGTGCGACCGAAAACGGGCCTAACAGCGCCGCCCTGGTAGTGCCAAAGGGATCGCCCATCAAGTCCGTCAGCCAACTCCGGGGCAAGACCATCGCCGTGGCCCAGGGCAGCTCGGCCGACTACCACCTGCTGACCGTCCTCAACAAGGCCGGCCTCAACGTGCGCCAGGTCACCCTCGATTACCTGCAACCGGCCGAAGGCCTGGCTGCTCTCGAGTCCGGCAAGGTCGACGCCTGGGACATCTGGACTCCCTACATAGAAGAGGCCGTGGCCGAGCACGGCGCCAAGGTCCTAGTCAACGGGAACGGTTTCGGCAGTGAGTACAGCTTCGTGGTGGCTTCTCGCACCGCCCTGAACAACCCGGCTAAAGCCGCCGCCATCAGTGCCTATTTGACCGACCTCGATAAGGCCTACCTGTGGGAGAAGGGGCATACCAATGCTTGGGCCAGCAATTGGGCTCAGGGCACAGGGCTGCCCGTCAGCATTATGGACCGGGCCACCAAGGACGAGTCCATAACGCCGGTGCCCATCACGAGTGCGGTGGTCAGGTCCGAACAAGGCCTCGTCAACGCCTTCTTCAGCGCCGGGCTGATCCCGAAGAAATTCAATTTCGTGGACTATTCCTACGACGGCTTCAACGCGGACGTCCAAAAGGCGTCCCAATAAAAACGTTTATAAGCCCAATAACAACCTATAAGCAGGCAAAAGGAGAAGACCTTTGACCGCCACCGCCCCCCTCCCCATAAAAAGCCGGCGCAGCCCGAGCCACGAAAAGGCCGCCACCCATCCGCTCACGTCTCTGATCGGCGCCGAGATATCAGGGGTCAACCTGGCCCATGTGGACGATGGCTCCGTGAGCGCCATCCAAGCGGCGCTTCTCGACCACAAGGTGCTGTTTTTCCGTAACCAGGAAATCACCCAGGCTGAGCAAATAGCCTTTGCCAAACGTCTCGGCGAGCTCACCGGCGGCCACCCCACGTTGCCCTCTCCCGAAGGTCAACAGTTCATCCTCGAGCTGGACTCGCTCCTCGGCGGCCGGGCCGACCACTGGCACACAGACGTCACGTTCGCCGTTGAGCCACCCGCCATATCAATACTGCGAGCTGTCCAGCTGCCTCCTGTGGGTGGCGATACCCAGTGGGCGAGCACGGAGGCGGCCTATGACCGGTTGCCCGGGCCGTTGCAGCGCCTGGCCGGCGAACTGCACGCCATCCACACCAACGCGTACGACTTCGGCCGGGCCCTCACGTCCGACAACGACGACGAGGCCCGCCCGAACCGCGACGTGTTCACATCGACGGTGTTCGAGACCGAGCACCCGGTGGTGCGGGTCCACCCCGAGACCGGCCGGCCCACGCTTTTGCTCGGCGGTTTCGCCCGCCATCTCGCCGGATTGCCTGTTGACGTCTCCCGCGATTTATTGCGCGTATTCGGAAGCTACGTGACCCGGCCGGAGCACATCGTGAGGTGGCGCTGGCAGCCCGGCGACGTTGCCATCTGGGACAACCGCGCCACCCAGCACTACGCGGTCAACGACTACGGCGACGCCCACCGGGTCATGCAGCGGGTCACGGTGTCCGGTGTGCGGCCCATGGGCCTCGACGGCTGGCAGTCCGAGGCTCGAAGAGGCGACGCCTCGTCCTATCAGGCCGGCTTCGGCGCCCGAGGAGGTCACCTCGCCGAAAATTGACGGCTCAGACCGCGGCCACCCGGACGGCGGCGGCTCAGATCACGGCGGCTGACACCTGGCGCCTGAAAACCCGGGCTGGGCGCCTTTGTGGAGTCCATCCTCTGGCGGGCCCTGCATCGGCCGGGCGGTCCCCAACCCCCAGAGGGGGCCGCCGGCGCGGGGTGGCGCCGCTCCACTGTTTGCATTAAATCCATCGTTCCAGTAGAATACCTTCCTCAATGGTTTGGATGCGATTTACCAGGAGGAAGAGTTCATGAAGAGACGTGCCGCCGTTGCCGCCCTGGCCCTAGCGGTGCCCCTGGCCATCGGGACATCCGTGGCCGCCGGTCAGGTCAGGCCGTCCGCACGCGAGGTCGCCGCCGCCCGTGACATAACACTGGACGGGGCCGGCGCCAACTCCATCGAGCCCTTTTTCTCGGCCGTTTTTTACAACTACCACAAGCAGTACCCGAACGTCACCGTCAACTACTCTCCGGCCGGCAGCAGCGTCGGCGTCAGTGACATCCAGCAAAACACGGTGGCCTTCGGCGACTCAGAAATCCCGATGGCGGCGAAGGACCTCGCCAAGGCAAAAGGGACGGTGCTCCAGATCCCCGTGGACCTCGGCGGCGTTGCTATCAGCTACAACGTGCCTGGCGCGCCAAAGGGCCTCCGGCTCGACGGTTCGACGCTGGCGGCGATATTCGAGGGCGTCATTACCAACTGGGACAGCCCCGCTCTGGCCCAGGCCACGGGAGTAACCAACCTCCCGAACCTGCCAATCGTGCCGGTGCACCGGGCCGACTCTTCAGGGCCGTCGTGGGACGTCGACGAGTACCTGATCCAGAACTCGTCGAGCTGGGTGTCAAAGACCGGGACCTCTACGCCGAGCAAATCCTGGCCCCTGTCCAATAAAGGAGTGGGGGAGCAGCTGAACAGCGGCGTCGCCTCGTACATCGCTCAGACCCCGGGGGCTATCGGTTACGTCGAGTACGGCTATTCTCTGGAGGCCGGTTTCACCGACGCCGCCATCCGCAACAGGGCCGGCGATTACGTGGCGCCTTCGGCCGCGACGATCGGGCTGGCCGGGGCCCAGGCTGCCACCAAGCTGACCTGGTCAAACTTCAACATCATCGACGAGCCGGGCGCCGGCACCTATCCCTTGGCCAACTTCAGCTGGACGTTGCTCTACCAAAAGCAATCCAACGCCAGTACGAGTGTGGCGTTGCAACGCTTGTTCACTTACGTGATCACCACCGGTCAGTTGCAGGCGGCCAAGCTTGGTTACGCCCCGCTCCCGCTCAGCGTGGTGGCTCTTTCCAAGGCCACCCTGGCCAAGGTGCAAAGTTAGCCCGGCAAATCTCGGCGTAATTCGACCGACAGTTGTAATCGGGGTGGAGTCCTGGAGGAAATAACCAGTCGGACCGCTGGCGCCGCCGGGGGGCAAGCCACCCTTGACCCCCCGGTCGTGCGCGCCCGTGAAGCCCCCGTAGTCCATTGGGGTTCCCCGGCAACGCGTTCGCTGCTCCAGAGCCGACAGGGCCAAAAGCGCGGCCGGGCCTACCGGCCGGCATACCTCGTGGGCGGTGCCGTCTTTGCTGCCGTCGTGTTGGCGGTCGTGGTCAGCGTGGCTACTGGCTCGGCTCAAGCCTTCGCCCACTATGGGCTGAGCTTCGTTTGGTCAGGCACGTGGTCCCCCGCTACCGGGCAGTACGCCACCGGCATCCTCATCGTCGGGACTGTGCTGACCACGGGGGCCGCCATGTTGTTGGCCTGCCCCATTGGTCTCGGCGCGGCTATTGCCCTTTCAGAACTCGTGCCCCGCAAGGTGTCTGCGACCGCATCGGCTTTTGTCGAACTGCTGGCCGCCGTGCCAAGCATCGTCGTCGGCCTGTGGGCGCTGCTTGTGCTCTCACCGATGTTCGCCAGGCATGTCGAACCTTTTTTGCGTTCAGTTCCTGTAATCGGTGCGGCCTTCAGCGGGCCGGCCTACGGGCCGAGCATCCTCCTCGCCGCCGTCGTGCTGGCGATTATGACCTTGCCGACAATGGTGGCGCTGTCCCGCACCGCCCTCCGCGGGGTGCCTGTCGAGGACCGGGAGGCGGCGATGGCGCTCGGTGCCACCCGATGGCAGGTCGTACGCAGAGTGGTCATACCGACGGCGAGACCCGGGATAGGGGCGGCGGTCACGCTCGCCCTGGGCCGGGCCATGGGCGAAGCCATCGCCGTCGCCCTGGTCATCGGTAACCGGCCGGCCCTGCCGCATTCCCTGATCGCGCCCGCGGCCACGCTGGGGTCGGCCATCGTCAACCAGTTCGCCGAGGCCCAGCCCGGGCTAGGCACTAGCTCGGTGATTGCCCTCGGAGCCGTCCTCCTGGTCCTCACGGTTGCTGTAAATGTCGTAGGCCAAATGCTCCGCCGAGCGGGCAAGCTGTCCAGTTCCACCGCTCCCTTGCCGCCCGGCGCCCCGGGTGGGGCCGCCCTGCCGGAAGGGGCCACTGCAGCACTGGTTGCCGCCCCTGGGTCTGCGGCGGCGGCCGTGACGGCCACCACTCACACGGCTCACACGGCGGAAGCGACTCTTCCACGGCGGCGCCTGGCCGGTGCGTCCGCCGAGGTTGTGTGCGTCGTGGGGCTGGTGGCCGCTATTGCCCCCCTGGTTGCCCTGGGGTGGTACACGGTTGCTCGTGCTTTGCCTGCCCTCTCGTTCGGCTTGCTTATCCACCCGGTCGTCCCTTTCGGCGTGACCGGGGGTGGCATCTCAACGGCGATCGCGGGCACGGCGCGTACGGTCGGGCTGGCGCTCGTAATGGCGGCGCCGGCCGGCTTGCTCACTGCCCTCTTCCTTTACGAACGGCCTGGCCGGTTGCCGGCCGCGTTGCGTTTTAGCGCCGATGTCCTGAGCGGGGTGCCCTCCATAATCATCGGGATTTTCGCCTTTGAGGTCGTAGTCCGTCCAATGCACCATCCATCGACGCTGGCCGCCAGTATTGCTTTGGCCGTGCTGATGCTCCCGATAATGGTGCGAGCCAGCGAGGAAGCGATCAGAGCCGTGCCGGTGGACCTTCAAGAAGCGGGGGCGGCGCTCGGGGCGGCACGTTCCCGGGTGGTCCGTTCCGTGGTCCTGCGCGGGTCTTTACCCGGGCTAATCTCGGGGAACCTGCTGGCGCTGGCCCGTGTCACCGGGGAGACGGCGCCTTTGTTGTTCACCCTGGCATCGCCGGCGCTGGCCATGTCGTTGCTCATATACACCAACGGGACGGAGCCGTTCCCGTCTCAACAACAGCAGGCGTGGGCCACCGCCTTTGTCCTGCTCGCCGCCGTGCTCGCGTTGAGCGCCCTGGCCCGCGCCGCCGCATGGTCCCTTACCAGGAGGGCAAGATGACCGTCACATCACAATCTGGTACGTCTCAGTCCGGTACTTCTCAATTCGAGACTCCCGCTCCTCCGTCGCCCGGCTCGGGCGACGTGACGCCGGCCGTGGCCCTCTCGTTCGAAGACGTATCGGTCAGCTTCAAAGACCATGTCGCTGTTCGCGGGGTCACGCTGGAAGTGCCCGCTCGTCAGGTGACCACCCTCGTCGGGCCGTCCGGTTGCGGAAAGACCACGTTGCTCAGGGCCGTAAACCGCATGCATGACCATCTGGGCGGTCATGTCGACGGCCGCGTCCTCGTGGGCGAGCTTGACGTATACGGAGCAGGCACACGGGCAGAGCTGGTGCGTAGCCGTGTGGGCATGGTCTTCCAGCGGCCAAACCCTTTCCCCACCATGAGCATCTTCGACAATGTGGTTTCAGGGCTGCGTTTCGCCGGCATCCACAAGAAGTCCACATTGAAGGAAGCGGCCGAACTGGCCCTGCGTCAGGCCGCGCTATGGGACCTGGTGGAACAGCGCTTGCACCAGCCCGCCGTGCGCCTGTCCGGCGGCCAGCAGCAGCGCCTCTGTATTGCCCGGGCGCTGGCCGTGCAGCCCGAGGTGCTCCTCATGGACGAGCCGTGCTCGGCGCTGGACCCTATCGCTACAGCCAAGGTTGAGCAGCTCATCACCCGCCTGGCGCACGAGGTAACAGTCGTCTTGGTGACGCACAACATGTTCCAGGCCGCCCGCGTCTCCGACTACGTCGCCGTGCTTCTGATGGGCGAGGACCGGGTAGGCGAACTGGTCGAACAGGGACCGGCCGACGAGGTGCTCCATTCGCCGACC
>DATJUH010000479.1:0-15518 GCA_035502515.1 Acidimicrobiales bacterium | reverse complement strand
CCGGGTGCGCCCGCCGGCGCCAACCGGAGCTTCTTGACCACGCTCGGGTCGAGGTTCGTGCTACCTGCGCCCGTGTCGAGCACCAGCTGGAACCGGTCGGGCCCGAACGCCAGGTCAACGGTGGGCCTTACCTTTGTCAGTTGTAGGTGGTCGGGGGAAAGAAGTTCGGTTACTACCTTGACGGGCATCGGACTGGCGAACGTGGTGCCCTCCGTCAGTAACGCGGAGACCGTTGGGGGCCCCGAGCCGCCCGCTACATCTGATCGAAGGGCAGCACGTTGTGGCCCCAGGGTCAGGGTCTGTTGGCGGTAGTCGATCCTGACCGCACCGAAGCTGCTAAGTGTGTCCGAGCCCAGCTGCCCGTCCACGTTCGGGAGGGCCGGGGACCGCACGGTCCCCACTTCTACGGTCTGCGGTAGCAATGTCGTGTTGCCTACCGACCATCGCGGAAGAGCGGCGAAGGAGAGCTGCCGCTTGCAGGTGAACGACGTAACGGTCCGCGGCCCGTCAACCAGGGCGAGGTGAAGCCGCGCCGCAAGGCTCGAATCCACCAGAGATGTGGCGTCCCCGGTATCCACCACGAACGGGAATGGCCCTTCGCCGCCAATGCAGACGTTGGCGACGATCACAGCCCTGACGACCCTTATCGGCACCACCGACGCAGGACCGGGCTGCGGCGCACAGGATTTCTCGAACACGGGCAGTTGTATGCCTGGGACCACGGGCGGCGCAACATGCGCTTGAGGTTCGCTGCTGCTACACCCAGTCAAGAGGGCGAGGACGGTGACGATAGCGAGCGCATGTCGAGCCCTCAGTCCACCACTCACTGTGTACGGTCCCTCCTCCCCCTTCATTGTCCCACATGCCCAACCTTGCAGGGACCACCTGCCTCTTGCCAGTCTCCGCGCCTCGACACCGAACGATTCAACTGCGCTAGTCGTCACCGGGTTCTGCCTGCCGGCGCTCCCGCCAGATCGACGGATATTCCGTGTGCGAACAGGGGAATTTTCGGTTCGCGGCGCTCCAGAACGCACACTCAGATCATCCGGGCAAGGCCCGACAATCTGTGCCGGAGCCCGAAAGTCGGCCTTTCTTGGACATGGCTGCCGAGAGTTGCCGATTATTTCTGGGTTGATCGTCCCGCTGTGGGCGCCGTCAGCCGCTCGATATGGAACGTTCGGCGGGCCTCGGAGGAAGTATTCGTTGGACGCTGTGACCTTGGACCGCGAGAATCAACCCATGCCGACTACCCGCCTCTACCGTCCGGTCGGGCAGGTTGAGTTGGACCTGATCGAGGCCTCTGGCTGGACCCGGTTCCCGCCCAGACTCGATTGGCAGCCGATCTTCTATCCAGTATTGACCGAGGACTACGCCGTGGGAATCGCCCGCGACTGGAACACCAAGGACGAGCAGAATGGCAGCGTCGGCTATGTGACGGCCTTCGACGTGGATATCGGCTATCTGGCACAGTACGACGTCCACGATGTAGGTGGCCGAGAGCTTCAGGAGTACTGGATTCCCGCCGAGGACCTGGACGACTTCAACAACCACATCGTCGGGCGCATCCTGGTTCTGTCTGAGTGGCGTGGCTGCCCGCCGGTCAGGGTTCGGTAACGTCGAACCGGTATTCGGACGGACATTCTCGACAAAGTTGTGGATGCCGCACAATATGACTACCGGTGCGGTGAGGGCTTGCCTGCGCCCTAGCCACCACCTGCCTAATTCCACGCACGAGTTGGCGCCAAATTCTTTCCGAAGTCGGGCTTTCATTCCAGTTTTGGCTGAGACTTGCCTTGTCAAAGCAGGGCACGAGCACAAGGGGCCGGCGTCGGCGGGCATCACAAGACGCTTACCGAGCTTCTCGGCGCCTTCACCGAGTCAGGGTTGAGCGTTCGTGTGGTGCACGAGTTGTGGGGTGGCGGCGTCGTGGTCCCTCGCAATATCGGGGTGGTCGCCGACTAGCCACGAAGGCACCACCATCCTTGAGCCCTCGTCAGGTACCTCGGTATCGTGGGTGTACCGGTGGGACCGGTACATGGCCGTACCCCGGCGTCCTAATCGGAGAGCATGGCCAGAAAGACCCGGCCCAGAGGCTCTCCATCGACGGCTCTCTCGGCATCACGGACGGGCATCAGCTCTGAGCTGACCTCGTACCCCTCGGTGTCGGTCCACTCTGCGTCGGCTCCACCTCGCCGTTCGACGGCCTGTGCCACGCCGACCACCTGGCAGAAGTCAGGGTGCGGGTAGGGATGGTCCTCTGGCACCGGCCCCAAGTGCTCGATGTGCAGCCAGCCCAGGAGCCTGAACGACCCCGGGCTCAGGAGCCAGCCGGTCTCCTCTTCGACTTCTCGTGCCGCAGTCTCCGCGAACGACTCCCCGGGTTGGCGTCGCCCACCTGGCCAGGCGTGCCTCAGGCCGTCGAGGCTCGTGCAGACGACGACCTGGTCTTCCACCTTCACCAGGCAGCGGACGGAGACCACGAGCTCGTCCGGTAGTTGGGTGACTTCTGGGTACGCATTGAGCCTTAGGGGCCTCGTTCCATTAGCCCAGGCCGTCTCCTGAGTGGCCGCGGGTGTGGACCGTGCAAGCACTTGTGACATTCCGGGGTGCCGGCTCCCCCAGCCCGGCCTCACCATCCGCCCGCAGCGAGAGCTTCAATTACGGTTTCCGGGACCGGCGCCGCGCAATTTCGAAGGACCCGGTAAGACGGTTTGCCGCTTCGTCCCACGTCGGGGGACGCTAACACTTGAACCCGGGCGTCTCTATTTCCACAGCAGGCGGGCACCAAGCCGACCAGAAGATCGCCTTATGCCGCGATAGCAAACGCCGGGGCTTCATCCTGATTCCGACCATATCGATCGGACTGGCGCTCGTCGGGGGCCCCGCCCCCGGGTGAAGGCGACGCCAGAACTCGCGCAGCCGAGCTTCCTACCGATCCGGTCCAGTAGCCAGCCGGCTGTGTTGACTGGCCCGGCGGCCGCCACTTAAAGAGGGCGCGATGACTAACGACGTGCCAGGTGGGTCCACATCGTGCCGGCTGCCCGGCGGACCTATGAGAGAGCCGACCCGCCTGGGTCGACCGGGATCGTCGCCGCAATGTCCGGTCACGGGTGGAATACGAGGCGCAACACGGTGTCGTCGCTGTGAGTGACCTGACCAGGGAGGGCCCGGGCAGTGGTGGCGAACGCGAGCAGGCCCGGGCCCAGGCCCCGGTCCTCGGCAGCTACCGGGAGGTGAGCCTGGATGTCTGTGACCGTCGGCTCAACAGGCAGACCCATCAGCCACGCGAGCCGCCGGCCAGGAGCGGCGGCCGGGACGACTGAAGCGTCCATGCCGGCAGGCTACTGCTCGGGTGCCCTGGCCATATCACGTCCAATCACCCAGCATTGCGCGGGGGATAGAGCGTCTTGTGGCCCAGTTCGAGCGTCCTAATCTGTGCGCCCAGAAGACGCTGGACTTACAAGGGAACTCCAGATACGTCGACGGTTACTCGGGCGTCCGTCCGGAGGATAAGTGAGTACATAAAGAGGCTGTCCAAGCGGCAGGAGTAAAACGGCCCGGAACCGTTCCACGCAGTTTTAGACGAGTGCCGTACGCTCAGGCTGCCACTATCATCACTGGGGTGGCGGAAGGGCGAGATAACCTCACTTCCAGACCGGCGGGATCCAGCCAACGTGAGGTACTCCAACGCTTCAGCTTCGAGGCGCAGGGCCTCAGCTACGACTCCTGGTTCGTACGCTCGGGCTGGTTGCCGCCCACCGAGCTGACATCGGCCGCTTTCGGGTTGGTCTTCGACGGCGACGCGATATTGCTGGCGCGGTTGGTGGACCGGGGCTGGGACGTGCCGGGCGGGCATCTCGAGCCCGGGGAGAGCGCCGAGGAGGCCATGCGGCGGGAGGTCCTGGAGGAGACCGGCGTCGTCGTCGGGGGCGCGTGGGTTTTCGCCCACCAGCTCATCCGCCTCCTATCGCCTCGGCCAGAAGGCTACCGCTACCCGTACCCGGAGGGCTACCAGGTCTTCTTCCGGGCCGAGATGGAGACGCGGGGCTTGTTCGTGGCAACGGCGGAGTCCGCGGAGGTGAGGTGCTGGGCGCCACACGAGGCATTGCAGGCCTCGTGGGTACGACGCCATCCAGCCGTCTATGATGCCGCCCTGGCCGACGCTACGTCGTAGGCCGTGCCCGGTCTCAGTGAAGTGCACGCCGATAATGGCACTGGGCCGAACATAGTCCACCACCTGAGGCGCGCCTCGCGACGCGGCTTTACTGTCACCCGACTTGAACTTGGAAGATGACGAATGACGCGAGCCGACCCGCCTTTAGACGGCGACGAGCGGGTGATGCTGGTCGGATGGCTTGAGTTCCACCGTGAGACGCTAGCGATCAAGGTGGGTGGGTTAGCACCCGAGCAGTTCTCCGCGCGTCCAGTCCCGGGCTCCGCCACCTCGCTGCTCGGCCTGGTCCGCCATCTCACGGAAATCGAACGGACGTACTTCCGTCGCGTCTTCGCCGGCGAAGACGTGCCTGCCCTCCCTTTCGGGACAGACCCGTTCGGAGAGGAGCCGGGGAGCGACTTCGCAGCTGCAGCTGTAGCGCCGCCAGAGGAAGCCCTGGCCCTATGGCAGGCAGAGGTGCAGGCGTCCCGGCGGCTCGTCGGTGAGGCGGCTTCCCTCGATGACCGGGGCAAGAGCAATCTGCCCCTCCGGTTCTGGCTCATCAAGACGCTGAACGAGTATGCCCGCCACAACGGTCATGCGGACGTGATCCGCGAAATGATCGACGGCACCGTCGGCGAGTAGGTGGTACAAGAAGGCCGGGCCGGAGTCCCGGGTGAATGCACGATCTCGGGCCGTGCCCGGTGCCCCAAGCGGATCCCGGTAGCCCAGCTTGTCGTACGGAGGGCCGAGATCATCACGCCAGCGAGCCCTGCCGCTGCCGCGGGCGTAACCAGGCCGGCTCCTAACAGCAGACCGCCTGCGACCTCGGTGGATCCGGCCAGTATGGCGTTAGCCCGACCAGGCCGAAGCCCGAGGGACTCGAAATGCTCCCCGGCGGCGGTAGGGCCTGGGCCTCCGAACCACCCGAACAACTTCTGCGTCCCATGCTCGACAAAAATGGTGCCGACCGTTAGCCGGACCAACAAGCGCCCGAGCCCTGGTTTCATTCGTAGTCCTCCGTTTCACCCGCCTGGCCGGCGCGCTTACTGTTTCTTCCCAGTGGCTTGGCCGCCTTTGCGTCCTGCGGCCTTGTGCTGAGCTGTGGTGCCACCCTGTTTGGCGTTGCCGCCCGAGCCCGAGGACTTGCCGCCGTTGTGAGACGCATTTGGTGAGTTCGCTATGCGGGCGGCACGCTCTTTCGACATGCCCTTGTCCCGCAGTGCTTCGTACTGTCGTTCGTTCTTCACACTCGACCGACCTGGCGGCATTTCAAGCTCCTTTCTACGCTCCTGGCTGCTCTTTGTACCCTCAGTCTCAGAAGGCGCGGGCCAACCGTGGACCAACCCGCCCGCAGCGTTAGTCAATGCCAAAAGCACCGCGGCGAGCGCCTGGCGGCGCCGGCGCCGAAAAAGCGTCGAAAAAAACGGAAAGGTGTGGCTGAGAACCGTTTTGCGCCAATTTCCTGTGGCTATCAAGTACGCCAAACCGGCAGGAATACCGAGGCGGTGAGCCGCCTCTCGGTATGAAGTGCCCTCGCGCACTAAAGCCACTACGGACTCGCGCGTCGCCATTCCGGTCCACCCTTCCTGGCGCAAGTCTCTACTCCGGACGAGTCGGGGACAGACTGCAGCCTGCTCTGCCATTTCCGAGAACCTGCGCATCTTTGACCGCCGGCGTCCTACCGCAACGAGAACGCCAGGGCAGTGCCGAGGCACGCGGCGCCGATGACGATCCAGGTCACGTAGTCGTTGACGATCCCGCTCTGGAACCGAAGGGCTGGTTCGATGAGCCGCACACCCGGCTCGCTCCCGCGGCGAAGGACGGGGATACGCCGCCAGTAGAGGCCAACGAAAGCCAGCAGCAAGGCACCAACGGCGGTGCCCGCCCCGGTCGCCACGTCAGCGATCGTGACGGCGGTCGGCTCCGGGGCGGAGGGCGAAAGCGGGTTGGTCACGTGGCTGCCAAAAAGGACCGCCGCGTTGTAGGCGCCCTGGTCCTGAAAGCGGACGGCACCAGCCTGGACCAGCGGGCCGAGGTGTGGCATTACTCCGACGGCTGCGGCCAACGCTACAAGCACGGCGGGGGGCAACAGCATCGACAAGGGAGTCCGGTCTTTGCTCCCTTCCGTCTCGCTCGTCTCCTCCGAGGACTGCTCGGCCATCTGGGGGTCTTCCCTTGGGGCGTCCCCCAGCCCGAAGAACACCCCGCCGGCCACCCGGAGCACGGCTCCGCCGACGACCATAGAGGAAATGATGAGGACGACGGTGACCCAGGGCATGGCGTGCGAGTACCCGCTTTCTTCGATCCATCCTTTCCCGAGATAGGTGGCGAAGGGGGGCAGATCGGCCAGGCCCAGGCCGGCCAAGGCGAATACGATCCCGGTGGCACGCAGGTGCTTGGCCCGGCCGTGGAGCCACGTCTCATTGACCGAGCCCAGCCGATGTAGCACGATGCCGACACAGAGGAACAGCGCCGCTTTTACGAGGGCGTGCCCGACAACGTAGACGGCCGTGCCGGCCAGGCCCAGCGGGGTGAGAAGGGCGATGCCGATCACGAACATGCCGGCGTGGCTGATGGTCGAAAAGGCCAGCAGCCGTTTCAGGTGGCGCTGCCGGTAGCAGAAAAGCGCACCTACGATGGCGGTAAGCACCCCGAGGGCTAGGAGCGTGTTGGAGATGACCTGACGATGCCCCAGGGCGGTGCCGAAGGCCGACCAGTACACGCGGGCCACGCCGTAGAGGCCGAGCTCCACCATTGCACCCGAGAAAAGGACGCAGACCGGCGTCGGCGCTACGGCGTGAGCGTCGGCCAACCAGAAGTGGAACGGCACCACCGAGCCCTTAATCAAGAACCCGACTATCACCAGGACGAAGGCCACTACCACCAGACCGTCCGGGGAGTGGTGCCCGAGGGACCGGCCGATCTGGGCCAGGTTGAGGGCACCGGTGCGGCCATAAACGAGGGCGATGCCCGAGAGGATGAAGTAGGCGCCCACGCTGTTGGTTATGGCGAAATTGAGCGCCCCCTGGATGGGGCCTTTTTCCTCGGGGCGGTAGGCGGTCAAGGCGTAGGCGGACACCCCCATGACCTCGAACCACACGAACATGTTGAAAAGGTCGCCGGTCAGGGAAAAGCCAACCATACCGGCCAGGAACACGAGCATCAGGGCTTGGAAATAGGTCGATACTTGTTCGAAGTAGCGCCACGAGAAAACCATGGCGGCAGTGACTAGGAGGGCGCTCAGAGCGGCGATGCCCGCGTTGATAGGCCCGACGGCGAAGTCGATGCCGAGTGCGACTCCGTCGTGCGGGCGGAAGCCCGCGAACCAGTAGACGTGCTCGGCGCCATGACCGCCGGTGCTGACCAAAATGGCAAGCAGCATGCCGGTAACTGCAGCGGCCGTGGCTACGGCGATGCCGTCCAGGAGCCGGCGAGACTTGTCCAGCAGCGGGTTGAACGCCGACACGACGGCAGCGGCCAGGAGAGGAACAACGACAACAAGGGGGAGCAGCGGGCCCATCCGGTTTGGCCCGGCCTAGCCCCGGAGCTGCCGCAGCTCTTCGGGGTCGACCGTGCCGAAGCGCTTGTGGGCCTGCACGGCAAAGGCAAGCAGGAGAGCGGTCACGGCTGCCTCGACGACGACATCGGTCAAGGCAAGTGCCTGCACGACCGGGTCAACGGCGCGGGTGTGAAGCGGGATGTCGTAGAAATATGGAGCCGCGCCCCCCGTTTTGTAACCCACGCCCAGCAAGAGTACGTAAGTGGACGACTGCACCACGATGAGGCAGATGATCTGGTGGACCAGGTGACGGCTAGTCACGATCCCGTAGAGGCCGACAGAGATGACCCAGGCCACCACTACGAAAGGAAAGACCTGCATGAGCTACCAGCCTCGGCCTGAGCCTGCCGGCACCTGGGTTACGTTCACGACCCGCCCTCACGCACGAGCAGGGTCTGCTCCAAAAGCTCAGAGCAAATCAGGACAAAGGCGGCGGCCACCTCTATCCCGACGAAGAAGCTGATAAGGGCGATGGTCCCAGAAGAGTTGATGGCGCCGGGGCTGTGGCCAAGAGGTAGAACGTCGGTAAGGTAGGCCGCCCCGACGACGAGGGCGCCCACGCCGACGGCGGCGAAACTGCCGGCGCCGACCGCTTCCGCTGCGTCGGTCACCTTCAGCGGGCTCATGCGCTCAAACGTCAGGTACTGGCCGGCCAGGTAAACAAGGATGAACGCCGTCGCCAGCACAACTCCGCCCTGGAAACCTCCAGACGGGGTTGTTTGGGCATGGGTCGTCAGCCACCAGCCGACCACTACGGTGGGCCCGGTCATGACCACGGCGGTGAGGCGGACGGCGTCGCTCGTCGGTGGTACTTTCCGGTCTTTGGCCTCGTCGGTCGGGGCGCGGTCGCGTTCAGAACGCAGGTGGCGAAGCACGGTGGCGACCCCCGTCGCCGCCACGAAAAGGATGTACTCCTCGCCGAGGGTGTCAAAGCCGCGGAAGTCGAAATTGACGGCCGAGACCACCCCCGTCGCGTGCGTGCGGGCCACGGCGATGGCGTTTACGATGTCGCCGTAGGGACCGGGGTAATGGCCGAACCCCGGCAACCCCGTCAACCCCCACAGGTAAAAACCGAGCAACCCGGCCATGGCGATAAGAAAAGCGTTGCGTCGCTGCGCCGGCGTCATTCCTCTTGCCTTCGCATCTTGGCCAGGGCGAGCAGCAGCAGGAGCGGGAGGACGACGGAGCCAACCGTGATCATGGAGAGGGTGACATCAGGCGCCTGGAAGGTCAAGAAAAGGGCGCCCAGTACGAGCCCGTAGGTGGACAGGACTACCACCTGACGCGCCGGGCGGCGGACAACGACGACGGCCGTAGCGGCCACGGCGGTGGCAACGAGCGCCACGACCTGGACGGCGCTGATAATCCTGGTTGTCGCTGTGGTGGCCACAAGCGCGGCCAAGTGCGCCTCGCTCACGCCCCGTCCTCGTCCTCGTCCTGTGGCACCGTACCTTCCCGCCCGGGTCGCCAGTCGCCTACCTCGCGCACCCGCATCGCCCGTACGGTGGCGTGAGCAAGGACGGGGGCGCTGACCACCATAAAAAACAGCGACAGCCACGCCATGGCGCTGTTTTCTTTCCAGCCTGCCTGCACCAGGACAGCTGCCGCGACCAGCACGGGAGCCACCACCGCGGCCGGGGTGACAAAGTGGACCTTGTCGTAGGGCTGGCGCATTAAGAGAACGCCGAGGGCGGAGGCCAGCACAAAGAAGACGGCCATAGCCAGGAGGACGTCAACGATGACACGTTGAACTGTCACAGCCAGCGCTCCATGCTCCGGACAAACACCAGTCCGGCCCCGTACATCATGACGGCGAGCAGAACGCCCAGTTCGAACTCTCCGGAGCGGCCGAAGCCCTGGGCCAGGCAGATGAGCACCAATACCACGATGGAGCTGGCCAGCTCGTAGGCGGCCACCGCTGCCATCACCTCCTCGCGCACCATGACGAGGAGGCAAGGGAATATGGCGAGCAGCATGGCGGCCGCCGCCACGACGAAGGAGTTCATCGCCGCGCGCCCTCGACAGCATCTGCTTTTTGAAGCGTGCGAACGCTCGGGTCGAGCGGGGCGCCCCGGTTGATGACGAGCTGGTGGACAACCATCAGGTTGGTATCGGGGTCGAGGCCGACGACGAAGGTGTTCGGCGTGATCGAGCGTCCGGCTGTGAGCAGCGCTCGCCGGGTCATCCCTTCGGGGCTGTCATCCCCGTACTCGGCGGGGACCACTCGGAACCCGCTGTTTGGCTGCTCACCGTGAGCGAGGCGGTGCCACAAGACCTTTAGCGCGAGCAGCGTGTCCTTGACCAGTTCCTTGGGCACTGAGGCGAGCGGCGCTAACCACTCGATACGGGCCCGGAACCGGGTCGCCGCCTGGTGCGATACCAGCTCAACGAAGAAGGCGGCCAGGGCCGCCACGGCCGCTCCGGCCAGTAGCTCCGCCAATGCGATCGAATCGTCGACCCACGCCCACAAAGCCATGAGCAATGTCCACCAAACGAGCCAGGCCCCCATCCGACGCAGGATGTGGACGTCCCCCTGCTGCCGGCGGGGCCGCCCGGACCCGGCGCGCGGAGGGGAGCTCTCGGGCTCGGCCCTCTGGCGGGTCATCAGATGGTGCAAATCGCGGCCGGCACTCCTGGTGCTTTCCCTTGTTGGAGAGCGTTCAAACTGCGGCCCGTAGCCCCATTGGTGTCATGCCGGGCTGCTCAGTTTGCCAGCCAACCGTCGCCATTAACCGTTTAGGTGGCCTTCCGAATGGCATCCCGTAGCCTGTCCGCCATCGCCGCCACCGGCCCTAGCACCAAGTTGCCGGGCGGGGAATCAGGCGCATTTGGGTGAGGATGGGTGGGCGCCAACATTTTCGCTTTCGCGAACCGATCGCCCAACTGCACGAGGCGTTCCTGGTTTAACACCGCTGCCAAGGCAGGAAAAACTGTGAGTTCCTCTGCCTCGGCGTGGGCCAGGACGTCTGCCTTCAGGCGCCCGAGGTTTTCCGTAAACCCGTCGTCGCCACGGCCCTTCTTTTCCATTTGGGCCAAGAGCTCTTCAGCTTTAGACTCCTCGCCGACGCGCTCTGAAGCCAACATGGCTCCGTCCTTGATCTCCTGCCTTACCACCGGGTAGACGATCTCTTCCTCGGCCACCTCATGGCGCACCAGGTCGTTCATCAGGTCCATGAACAGCGCCCAGCGTTCGTCACTGTCGGCCGCCGTGATCTTCGCAAAGGCCTGACGGACTTCCTGGTGGTCTTGCAGCAGCCTATCTACAATAGACATTTGTTCGGCCATTTCCGCCTCCTACCTAGAAAACTGTCACCGACACATACCCAAAGGACCTAACTCCTCAATCGCCAGTGGGGTACGGCGTCGAG
The DNA here is from genome assembly GCA_035502515.1 of Acidimicrobiales bacterium. Lineage (GTDB taxonomy): Bacteria > Actinomycetota > Acidimicrobiia > Acidimicrobiales > Palsa-688 > Fen-671. Next base: position 4,435 of record DATJUH010000479.1, on the reverse strand, counting down.
GCTGCTCCCGGAACGCAGCCGGGATTGCTAGACAGACGGACGGGGTATTGCTTTCTACATGGGTAATTACGGCCGTGCTAGCGGTGGCCCACGGATCCGATGCCGCTGCTCGATTGCTTCGGTCGCCACAATGTCAGTAAGCGCAACCACAAGGAGGTCCATCCATGAAGAAAGTTCTCCTTCTCTTGGCCGGGGCGGTCGGCTTCGTGCTCGGGTCCCGGGCCGGCCGAGGGCCGTATGAGCAGATGGAGGGGTGGGCTCGGCAGGTGGCCAAGCGACCGCAGGTGCACCAGGTCACCGATCAGTTGGCCACCACCGCCTCACAAGTGGGCGACACCACTGCCCGTACTGTCTCGTCAGTCGCTGACCAAGGGGCGAGTGCCGTAACCCAGGCCACCCAGTCGGCTGGCGATGCTGTTACGCGCAACATCGACAGGGCCGGCAAACAGGCTTCCCAGAAGGTCGAGGAGACCGCAGGCCGGCTCGGCAGCTGACGGGCGACGTAATCCTCCGAGGTTGTCCTCGGCGCCCGCGTGCCGCACCTCGAGCGGAGAAGGGCGCTCTTGTGCGGTCAGACCGTTCGGCCGGACGGTCCCGGCCCGTCACTTCACCTTCACCATTACCACGGGGGAGATGACTAATGGCTGACGGAAACCCTCGGCCGCGAGGTGGGAATACGACGGTGGTCGAAGAACAGACAATCACGACCGAGCTCCCCGGGCGAGCGGGTGCAATTGAAGAGCGGTCGCGTCAGCGCACAATGCGCCGCCCTGGGCAGCCCTTCGACAGGCGAAACCCCTTTGTCGCCGGGTTCGTGGCCACCATGGGTGTTCTGCTCGCCGTGGCCCTGGGGGCCGCCATTTACTCCATCCTGGCCACTTTGGTGTTGGTTTTCCTGGCCCTTTTTATCGCCGTGGGCCTCGAGCCCGCCGTCGCCTTTTTCACCCGGCACCGGTTGAGGCGCTCTTTGGCCGTGCTGATAGTCGTCCTCATCGGAGCCGGGGCGGTGGCCGGTTTCGTAATTTCAGCCATATCGCCAATCGAGCGCGAGATAAACGAGCTGATCAAACAGGTACCTATTTGGAGGGGCGAGATCGCTTCGGGAAAAGGCACGGTCGGCCACCTCGCCAAGCAGCTGCACCTGAGCAATTACCTGGGCGGCAAGAGCACCGGCAGCCTGGCTCAGGACGTGGCTACCGGCGCTCTGGGGGCGGGCGAGTTCCTTCTGGGCGCGGTGAGCGATTTTCTGATCGTGGTGGTGCTCACCATTTATTTCCTTGCCGCGCTGCCGGCCATCAAGACCTTCTGCTCCCACCTGGTGCCTGAGAGCCGCCGGCGCCGGTTCGTTTTACTTTCGGACGAGGTGTTGGCCGGCGTGGGGGGCTACCTGCTGGGCAACCTTTTCACGTCGCTCGTGGCCGGCCTCGGCACTTTCCTATGGGCCACCTTGCTTGGCATCCCCTACCCGATACTGCTAGGCTTAATGGTCCTTTTCTTCGACCTTATACCGGTAGTGGGCTCGACCATCGCCGGGGTCATAGTGAGCCTGGTAGCCTTGGTTATCTCCCTGCCGGTGGCCATTGCCACGGCCGCGTTTTACATCGCCTACCGCTTTGTCGAGGACTATCTGTTAGTGCCCCGTGTGATGCGTCATGCTGTTAATGTGTCACCTCTGCTCACAGTACTGGCGGTGATCATTGGCGGCGCCTTGCTCGGGATCGTCGGTGCCCTGGTGGCAATACCGGTCGCAGCCGGTATAAAGCTCATTGTCGAGCAAACTGTGTTTCCTCGCCTTGACAATTCTTGAGAGCCCCCGGCATACCCCGGGCAGCCGCTTAGAAATGTTCGCCGTCCGGTCCCACGCGATGCACCGTGATACGTACCGTTCCCCCCGGGGCGCCGGCCTCGATGGTCTTCACGAGGTCAGCCGAGGTCCGAATGGGATGGTTACCCGGCCAAGCCGAGCTGCTTCGGTGGCGGCCCCGAAAGTCGAGAGAGGCCCTGACGGGGAACCGGTGGCCGCGGAGCGGACCGTGTCGGCGGCGTCCCGCAAGCCGAGCCCGGCCTTGAGGGCGCAAGTGATGTGCACCCGGTTGGCCCCCTTCCCAGGCCGGGTCGCCGATCCACAGCGGCACTCCCGTCCACCACGGGTCGAGGCCGGCGGCGAGGAGCTGGTCAGTGGCGACCCAGACCAGTTCGACGGGCATGGAGCAAACCTCCTGGCACGTGGTCAGGAAGTCACTGAAGGTGGTCGTGCGCCCCGTCGCATTGAAGCACGCGCGCGCCCCGCGCTGACGTAGTAGGCCCGGTACCCGGCGTGTTCGTCCCCATCAGGTGGGCGCCACGAAACGGGTACCACCGAGGACAAGCAACTCGAGTCGTTGGGCCAGCAACCCCATGGTGGCGGCGGCGACCGCTTTGCGTCAATGCCGCCGGCTCGTCTAGAAATGCATGACAATAAACCGGTCTTCGATGGGAGCAAGAAATTGCCACAGGCCACCGTCCGCGTCGACACGCTCCTTCAGGGCTATCGAATCGGTACCGACCATGGATCCGTCGCCTTCTGCGGTGTCAACCTTATCGAGGGCCTGGATAGGGAAGGCTCGCTCAAACGAATTGTCGTCGACACGGGCCACACCGGTCGCCGCGGGCCGCTGGAGGCCGAGCTGGGAAAGCGTTCACTCCATGGTTCGGATATCGACGTTGTCGTATGCACGCATGCCCACTGGGACCACATCGAGAACCTCAATATCTTCGAGCGAGCGCAGATTTTCCTGCACCCCGATGAGCGCCGTTACGCCAGACAGCCGCACAGGAATGATACTGCGTGTCCGAACTGGGTAGATGCGGTCCTCGCCTACTATGGCGAGCGGATCCGGGAAGTCGAAGAAGGGGCGGAAATAATCCCGGGAGTGGAGATTGTCGAAGCACCTGGGCACTCGGCGGGTACCATCGCCGTCAGCGCGGCTACAGCGGACGGAGTGGCGGTGATCACGGGCGATGCCATCCAGAACAGCATGGTGGCAGTCGAGCGACGCAACGCCCTGGTCTTCTGGGACAACGAAATGGCCAGCCGTTCCATCGAAAAATTGTTGGAAATCGGGGACATCATCTATCCGGGCCACGACCAGGCCTTCCGCATCGACGGCCAGAACAAAGTGGAATACGTACAGCAGTTCCAGCTCACTATCACGGGGGCGGCGGCCGACCAAGCGGGCCTTATGTTCGACCCGAGTACCCGGCTGGTACCGCTGATCATGCCCGGCATCGAAGAACAGCACGCCGTGGGTCGTCAACCATAACCAATCAGGCCCTGGTTTAGGCGCCCTGGCCCTTCATTGCCGACTCTTTCCACGAGCGGAAGTCGGCCTCTATGTCGGCCCGCCAGGTTTGAACGTCTATCTCGCCACTCGTGTAGGTGCCTTGGGCCAGGCGAAGTTTCCCAAACTTGTCCCGTATTATCGTCTCTTCGGCCTGCTCCGCCACCGTGGCGGCGAGATGGGGAGGGATAAAGATCACACCGGTGGCCGTGCCCAGGACGACATCACCCGGGAGGACAGTGGTACTCCCAATTCGCACCGGGATGTTGATGCCGGCCAGGGTGACGTCGGCGATGGCGGTCGGATCCGAGCCGCGGAAGTAGAAGTTGACGTCGTTTAGCTGCACGAGCCCCTGGTAATCCCTGACTCCTCCGTCAATTACGGCGCCCGCCCCGGTCCGCACGGCGACGGCGGTACCGAGGTTGTCGCCGACCACAGTCCCGTCTTTCACCTTGCCGAAAATATCGACCACCATGACATCGCGGCTTTGCAATTTCTCGATAACCCACGAATTTTGGCCGCCGCTCGTGCCGCGGCCCTCATCCACGCCCGAGGCCTGGACCACACGGTGAAAATCGGGGCGAAACGGAAGGAACTGGGCGGTAACGGCCCGGCCAACCGTGACCCGGCCGGGGTGCGTTTCTTCCCATCCGCCTTCGAACTGGAACCGGTAACCTTCGGTGTCCAGCACTTTCCAGGCCTGCTCAGTTGTGGCTACGAGGAGCCGGTCGAGCACCTCGTCCGGTACTCGCGGCCGTCCGTCCGGAAACCGGTCGAACGGGTTGAGAGGGGTCAGCGCTTCGAGGTCGGCTGGTGTTGGTTCAACCCTCATCGGTCTTGGCTCTCCAATACGAGTGGGGCGGGGTCGCGCCTGGTCGAAAGGTCGTGCTACGGGTGGAAGACGGACTGACAGAGACCGCGGATGTAGCCTAGGGCGTACAGACGGCCATAGGCTGAATACCCGGGGTTTTCGTTGGAGTCGCCGTCCACCGTCGGGACGTGGTCAGGACGGAGCGGGCCGTCGAACCCGACGTCCCTGTACGCTTCCATGCACGCGACGAGGTCAGTCTGTCCTTCGTCGTGCCACGTCTCGATGAAGTTTTGGGCCGTGCCCC
>DATJUH010000478.1:0-3406 GCA_035502515.1 Acidimicrobiales bacterium | reverse complement strand
CCCGGGCGTCGAGCTTGCCGTCGCGGAGGACCTCGTCGAAGGCGAAATTGTCGAAGTACTCGATCAGCTCGGGGTCGGTGCTTGCCAGCGTCGAAACGTGGCCTGGGAACAACTGCTCATGGTTCTTCTGGGCGGTCGGGTTGGGAGCCATCGGTCCCTTTCTTGGGTTAATCGCAGACCCGGAGGGCCTCGTCGGCGTGCGCCGCCCGTCCTGCTGGTGTGGCTGGACGGAGCGAGACCATCTCTCGTTTTGGGGGGGAACGGCTGGAAGCCCGTGCTCATGCCCATGCTCCCAAGGGCGATGGCCGAGACCTCCAGGCTGTTCCCCAGCGTTCGTTTGTGCATCAATTTTCCTTCTCGTGTGGTGTGAGCTTTAGCGTCGCTGCCCGCGCCTGGGGCGTCACGATCGACGGCACGATCGTCGGGTAGCGGGTGCCGTACTTGGCTTGGTAGGCGGCGTCGGCCTCGTCGTCGGCCTCGTCGGTCTCGACCAGGCCGACGTCCTTTTCGACGCCACCGGCTCGGATGTGGGCTAGATGGCGGGCCTGCGCGCCTCGGAACCACGCCGATCCACGCCCGTTGACCGAACGCACGAAGATATCGTCGCCGCTGCGGACGACCCACATTGTCACGGGTTTGCGCAGCGACCCGTCGGCCCTGACTGACGCCAGCGTCAGTTCTTCTGCCCTATCGATGCTGTCAAGTTCGTTTTTCGTCCACGTGGACATCGTCATGCCGCTCCCACTCGCAGCAGTGACTTGACCGCCCGGCGCTCGTCCATGGCTCTGTAAGCGTCGGCGATGTGGTCAAGGTCGGTCTCGAAGTCAAACACCTTGCCCGGCTTGATCGACCCGGCCAGCACATCGGAGAGGAGGTCAGGGATGTATATACGGGCGGGGGCGGGCCCGCCTTTCCAGCCGATGTTGCGGAAGAAGGTGCCGACGAAGGGCACCTCGCCGTGGGGTACGCCCACGATCCCGACGGTGGAGCCCGGTCGGGCGATAGCGCCGGCCGTGGCGATCGACTGGGCGGTGCCCACACACTCAAGGGCGGCATCTGCTCCGATGCCGCCGGTGAGGTCGAGCACAGCCTCGCTGGCCGCGTCGCCTCGCTCTTCGACGATGTCAGTGGCGCCGAACTCGAGGGCCAGCTTCTGGCGGTCGGGGTTACGGCTGAGAGAAATGACCCGCATGGCGCCAAGCCGCTTGGAGGCGAGGACGGCGCACAAGCCGACCGCTCCGTCACCGACGACCGCCACGGTGCCACCCTGTTTGACGCCGGCGCTGACGGCCGCGTAGTGTCCGGTGGCCATCACATCCGACAGTGCCAGCAGCGACCTCATGGTCTCGTCGGAGTGCCCTGTCCCGGGCACAGGGACGAGCGTGCTGGCTGCCAGGGGGACACGCACCGCCTCTCCCTGGCCGCCGTCGCTCACGCCGTCGCCGAAGTTACCTCCCCGGACGCAGGTGATGGTCGAACCGTTCTGGCAGTTGGGGCAGCTCATGTCACTGAAGATGAACGGGGCGACCACCAGGTCGCCCACTGCGATACCGGCCGCCTCGGCACCGAGGTCCTCCACGACGCCGATGAACTCGTGGCCGATGGAACCGGCCCGGTGGGGGGACTGGCCCCGCCAGTACCACAGGTCCGACCCACAAACACAAGCCAGCACCACCCGTACGACGGCGTCGGTAGGCTCCTGGATGACCGGGTCGGGCCGGTCCGCCACCGAGACGGACCCCGGGCCGTTGAAGACTGCCGCACGCATCGCTGGCTCCTTCCGATATCTGTGTGATCTGTGTGCTGCCTGCGGATCTAAGGTAACCACGAGTGGGCTTCCCCAGGGAGGCCCCGCTGATAGGGGTACTGCCAGGGCCTCCCTCTGCCCGGAGGATGCTCATAATGTGGTTCGGTGGTGACAGGCAGCGACATCCGGGAGTTCCTTGTGTCCCGGCGGGCCAAGATCACCCCCGAGCGGGCCGGCCTCCCCGCCTACGGCGCCAACCGTCGTGTGCAAGGCCTGAGACGCGAAGAGGTGGCCATATTGGCCGGGATCAGCGTCGAGTACTACACCCGGCTTGAACGTGGCAATACCAGCGGCGTCTCTGAGGACGTCCTGGAAGGCATCGCCCGGGGCCTGCAGCTCGACGAGGCGGAGCGGGCCCACCTTTTCGACCTCGTCCATGCTTCTAGCCGCAACCGGCCGGTCCGCGCCCGGCCCACCCAAGAAAGAGTACGCCCGGCCATCCAGCGGATCCTCGACTCCATGGTCGGGGTCCCCGCCTATGTCCGCAACGGTCGTCTCGACATCCTGGCCGCCAACCGCCTGGGCGCCGCCCTCTACTCGCCAGTGCTCGTCGAGCCCACCGGCCTGCCCAACATGGCCCGTTTTATCTTCCTAAACCCAAAAGCCTCGGAGTTCTTTTGCACCTGGGAAGGCATCGCCAGCGACGCCGTCGCCATCCTAAGGGCCGAGGCGGGGCGCGACCCGTACGACCGACGTCTCTCCGACCTGGTCGGCGAGCTGTCCACCCGCAGTGAGGAGTTCCGGATCCGCTGGGCCGCTCACAACGTGAAGTTCCACCGCACCGGGACAAAACGTCTCCATCACCCTGTCGTCGGCGATCTTTGCCTCACATACGAAGCCCTTGAACTCCCCGGTGACTCCGGTCAGCGGATCCTCGCCTACACCGCCGAGGCCGGTTCTCCCTCGCAGAGTGCCCTTGACCTCCTCGCCAGCTGGTCGACCACACCGGGCCCAGCCGTCGAACTGGCGGACGACCGCTAACTACCTGGAAAAGGGCTTCCGGGGTGGCGTTGGGCAACCTAGTGCGAGTCAACGACGGATACGAAGCCCACTGGGCGGGTCGAATCAACCGAGAAGCGGCACGCTACCTGCCCGGGCGCGTCCGAAACGCGGCTTACAACAGCCGATCGAAGATCTCAAACGTTCGTTCCCAGTGGGTGGTCTGTGGATTTTTCAACTTCGGATCGATGATTTTGAACGTCGCGGCCAGGGCCACACTCAAGCCCCCCGCCACTGCGGGCAGCCTCGCTTGGGTTTCCTCGTCGACCAGAAGGTCCAGGGGGGAAGCGTGGCCAAGTGTTCGAGAATCGGTTGGAGCTCGACATCCTCGTCGAAGTTCTTGAAGCGGTGCATGCTCTCCTGCAATCCCTTGGTTATGGGCAGGTCGAAGGGCATGATGATGCCACGGTCGTTGGCGCGAGCTGTGCCTTGGCCCATGACCAGCAGGTCGTAGAGCTTGTGATGCACGAACTCGTTGTAGCGCTTCAGGTCATCCTTGTCGACACTTAGACCGGCGGCGGCCCGAAAGAACCGCTCGAACCTCGCCACTCCCATGATCGCCATCTTGGTCGCTCCCTAGAATTCCGGCCGGCTAGAACT
>DATJUH010000477.1:0-9701 GCA_035502515.1 Acidimicrobiales bacterium | reverse complement strand
GCGGTCCGGCGCTTGTTCATCGACCGCCTGACGCCGGCTCAATTGGCCAGTGTTTCCGAAGTAGCCCAACTGGTGCTGGCCGCTGTGGCCGCCGAGGAGCACAAGGCTGGCACCGAGCCGTGCGAAGAGAAGTAACCCGCCGGACGCCGGCGGCACCGTTGAGGGTAGTCGCACCGCCTGACGCAGCCAACTCATCCGCAGCCAACTCATCCGCACCCATCTCGACTGCACCCAACTCGACTGCAGCCGACCTGACTGGACGTGGCCCAGGGCCCACCAAACTCCGGGGCTAACTTCGGGCCCGCTGGCTCGGCGGAACCGGGAGCCCGGCCGGTAGCGGGGGAGCGCTCGAGAGGGCGTTGAGGGCATTGATGAAAAGGCGCAGCTGACCGTGCGACAGTTTGTCGAAGCGGAGGGCTATCCGGGGAAGGTCGAGATGGTCGGACTCGCGCACTTCGGTGGGCAGCGGCCCCGGGAGCACCTCGATCCCGCCCCGTAGGCACATTCCGGCGAACTCCTCGCAGAGAGCGGCCACCTCGCTGTCCGTTGGCCGCGCTTGCAGCCGGATCACCAGCCGGTCGCCCACCCAGCGCAGCGAATTGTAGTTGCGGTAGAAGCCAAGTATCTCGGCCACGGCCTCGAGGACGTCGTCGGTGATCAAGTAGAAGCTCGTGTCTTCGGGGCTGATCAGCCCCCGCCGTCCCACGTCGTCTCTGACAAAGCGGTCCCACTCTCGCCAATAACCGCCGCCGGGGACCTCGAGGAGGACAATGGGCGCCGGTTCGGCCTTGCCTGTCTGTAACAGCGTCAGCAACTCGAACGCCTCGTCCAGCGTCCCGTAGCCGCCGGGCAACACCGCGTAGCCGTCCGATTCTTTTACGAGCAGGAGCTTGCGGGTGAAGAAGTACTTCATAGAGACCAATTTCGGGTCCGAGACGATGAACTGGTTGGGCTGTTGCTCGAAGGGAAGACGGATGTTTATCCCGAAGGAATGTTCCGGCCCGGCTCCTTCTAGCCCCGCGGCCATGATCCCCGGCCCCGCTCCCGTGACGGTCGACCACCCCAGGGCGGCCAGCCGGGAGGCCAGGTCCCGGGCCTGGGCATAAAGGGGGTCGGTCGGGTGGGTGCGAGCCGACCCGAACATGGTGATCTTGCGCATCGCCCGGTATGGGGCGAAGACCTCGAAGCCTTCCCGCATTTCCCGCAGCGCGGCGTTGGCTATCTTAAGGTCCAGCCGGTCCGCGTGCCCCTGGGCCAGGCGAGCTACCGAGACCAGCAGCTCGCGGAGCTGGTCACGGTTGGCGGTGACACCGAGCTCGTCGAGCAGGGACTCCATACGGGCGTCGAGGTCCGGGTCGCCGGTGCTCCCCGGCCTGAGGTGCCCCGGCTGCACCACCGGCAACGAGCCGAGGGCGCCAGGCTCACCCGGCGCCGTGTCGCGCCCGGCCGGTCCCTGTACTTCCGGTCCCTGTACTTCCGGTCCCTGTACTTCCGGTCCCTGTACTTCCGGGCCCAGGCCTCCCGGGCGCAGCCCTCTTGGACCGGCCGGCCCGTCCGGTGACGAGGGTGGTGGCTGCGTCACCGTTGCTCCCGCGCCTTGGGTTTGGACCTCACGTCCTTAGATTGCCCGTGGGGCGGCGTCCTTGCCTATCAGCCACAGGACACGACCGGCCTGGATGCGCGCCGCAGGCACGTCGTCGCCCGCCACCACGGATTCCATAGCGGGGCGCACGGCCTCTCCGTCGACGGTGAAGATAGCCAACCTGGCCCTGGCGATGCCGGCGTAGGTGAGAGTCATGCGCAGGTGCTTGTTGACGCCGCTCGGGTCCTCGCTGAACGTGACGAGCTGGCCTGGGTCGGCGTCCAGGGCCATGGAGCTCGGGAAGAGGCCGGCGATGCTGCCGTCGGCGCCGAGGACGAGGTGGACCACATCGAGCTGGCCGATCTCTCCCAGCCGCAGCTGGTAGGCGTCGAGGCCGTCCTCGCAACGCATCGGGTAGACGGCATTGGCCGCCCCGACCCGCTCAAGGAGAGCCTGGCGGCCGAGCCGCTCGTTGGAACCCGGGTGGTCAGGGGGGACGCAGCGCTCGTCGGCCCAAAAGAAGTTAACCACGAGCCAGTCGACCGCCTGGCTGCCCTCGACCGCCAGCCGCTCGTAGCAGGCACGGGCCAGCTCGCCGCCCGAGAGCGCGATGTCGAACTCCTCGCCCGGCCGGTCGTCGAACGCAGAGATGACTTCCCGGGCGAAGGCGCCGGGGACGTCATCGGTCACCACCATCTCTCGGTTCACGGGCAAGACCCTAACCGAACGTTACGAGGCCAGAGCTGCAGCCGCCGCCAGCGCTCGCTCCCAGACCCGGTCCGCCCGCAGGTTCGATATTGCCGCCGAGAGCGCCGACGTCAACGAGTCGTCGGGCAGGGGCAAGGCCTGGCTATGAGACATACCGTTGGACAGGGAGGCCTTGGCCCACACGGCCCTGGTGCCGTCATCCCGCCGGACCTGGAACACTCCCTCTTCACTCCCGCACACGGCCTCCAGGTTTATCTCGACGTGCTTGGAGTCGGACATGGCCAGCTCCCTGGCGCGAAGGTCGAGCTCGGCCATGAGCCAGCCCGCGAGTATGTGGCGCGGCCCGGGCTTGCCACTGACCGAGACCGACCGGACGCACTGCAGGAACGGCCGGATGTGCTCGGGCTCGAACAGGCCGGCCAACAGCTCCCGCCACGGTTGCAAGCGCACCCACGACAAGTCGACCACGGGCTGGTGGTTGGCCAGCTCCAGCAGCGTCCGGTACGAGTGGGCGATGGCGCCCCTGTCGTCCACGGCGACCCTCGTGTCCACCACCAGAGCGCTGGCTAGGCGCAGGAGCGGGTCGGCCGGGTCCGGCAGGGCGTCGGGGAACCACATGACGACGGGCAAATCGGCCAGGACGAACGGCCCCACGATCGATGACAAGTGCGAGGCGGCCTGACCTCCTACGTGAAGGTAAAGCTCCTCGAAGAAGACCGGGTGCCCTCCACCGGAGGCGACCGGTTCGGCCTGCCACAGGAATTCCCTGGCGTCGATGACCGGGGTGCTGTCGAGGTCGGGCCGCAACACCAGGGCGCGGCAGGGGTGGTGGGCGCCCAGCGCCCTGATCGGGGCGGCGACCACCTCGGGGTCGTCGTCCGGCTTGATGACCATGACGATGGTCATCACCGCCGTGCGAGTACCGGCGCCCCGGCCCGAAGCCTGCCGGCGCAGCTCGGGCAAGGCGGCGATAACTTCGCCCAAGCCTACGCCGCGCCCTTCCCAGGTCTGGACCGCGTGGGGAGCCTCGGGATCGCCGGCAACCGCCCTTTCCGGCGCGGGCAGTTCGGTCACGGCGTCCGCCATCGGCGCCCGTCCCGCTCGATCAGAGTGTCGGCCTGGCGCGGGCCCCAGGTACCGGCGGCATAACCGGCCACCGGCGGTGGGTCATCGCTGGCCCACGCGTCCAGGAGAGGCTGGACGATCTTCCATGCCGTGTCGACTTCGTCACTGCGGATGAACAACGTCGGGTCCCCGACCATGGCATCGAGGAGGAGCCGCTCGTAGGCGTCCGGAGGCTCCTCGAGGAAGGCGGCGCCATACGAAAAGTCCATCAGGACGTCGCGGACCATGAACGCCTGGCCGGGCACCTTGGCCCCGAAGCGGAGCGTGACGCCTTCGTCGGGCTGGATGCGCAGCACCAGGGCGTTCGGGTTGAGCCCGGTGGCGGCCGCCTTGGGGAAGGCCAAGTGGGGGACGGCCTTGAACTGGAGGGCGACCTCCGTCACCCGCTTGGGCAGACGCTTGCCCGTCCGGGCGTATATGGGCACGCCCGCCCAGCGCCAATTGTCGACCAGCAGCTTTAGCGCTACGTAAGTCTCGGTCTGGCTGCTGCGGCTGACGCCTTCCTCCTGGCGGTAACCGGGGACGGCGTTGCCCTCCACCCAGCCGCTGTCGTACTGCGCTCTCACCGACATATTGGCGACTTCGTCTACTGAAGGTATGACGACCGAACGGAGCGCTTTTACCTTTTCGTCCCTGATGCCTTCGGCATCGATGCTGCCCGGCGGTTCCATCAACGTCAGCGAAAGGACCTGCATCACGTGGTTCTGCACGATGTCGCGCAACGCCCCGGCCTTTTCGTAAAAGCTGCCCCGCTTTTCCACGCCTATCGTCTCGGCCACCGTTATCTGGACGTGGTCGATGTAATTGCGCGACCACAGCGGCTCGAAAATGGCATTGGCAAAACGCAACGCCAGTACGTTCTGCACGGTTTCCTTACCGAGGTAGTGGTCGATCCGGTAGATCTGGTCCTCGTCGAATACTTCGTGGAGTGCGGCGTCGAGGCCGCGGGCCGTCTCGAGGTCCCGGCCAAACGGTTTCTCTATGACCAGGCGGGCAAAACCGCCGCCCTCGGGACGGTTGAGGCCCACCTTCCCGAGCGCCCAGGCCACTTCTGCGAACACGTCGGGCACGGTGGCCAGGTAGTAGGTCCGGTTGGACTCCGTGCCCAGCGCCTCGTCGAGCTCTTCCAGCCGGGCCTTGAGCTTGAGGAAGGTATCGGGGTCCGAATAATCGCCCGAAATGTAAACGCTGTTCTTGATTATCTCGGCCCAGCCAGGGCCGGCACCGGGTACGGCGTCGGCCATGATGTCCCGGAAACTGTCATCTGACATATCCGTCCGGGCCACGCCGACGACCGCAAATGCCGCGGGTAGGAGGCGCCGGCGGGAAAGCCGTTCCAGGGCGGGCAAGAGCTTGCGGTGGGTGAGGTCACCCGAGGCGCCGAAGACGACGAGCACGCCTGGCGGCGCCCGCCTTACGCTGTCGAGGCCCTCGGCCAGAGGGTTCGCCGGGAGCGTGCCCGTGCTCACTGCGGTGATGCCTTCGGCCCGTTACCTCCCCCTGCGCCCGCCCTCTTGTCGTTGGCCTTGTCCTCGAGAGCCTGGAGGAGCTCGTCGTAGCTCTTGGAAAAGGCGGCCACGCCTTCGTCTTCCAGCTTGGCCGAGACGTGGGCCATGTCGATCCCGGCCGCGGCCAGAGCGTCGAGATCGGCCCGAGCCTGGTCGACGTCCTGGTCGACCGTACGGCTCACAGTGCCATGGTCCAGGAAGTCGGCGATCGTGGCGTCCGGCATCGTGTTCACCGTGTCGGGGCCGATCAGGTTGTCGACGTAGAGGAGGTCGGAGTAGGCCGGGTTCTTGGTCGAAGTCGAAGCCCAGAGCGGCCGCTGGCGGTGCGCCCCTTTGGATTGCAGGGCGTCCCAGCGCGGGCCCGAGAAATGCTGGAGGAATAGCTGGTAGGCCAGCTTGGCCTGCGCCACGGCCGCCTTTCCCCTCAGGGGCAGGAGTTCCGGGTCACTTTTGGCCTCGATCTCCCGGTCGACCTCGGTGTCGACGCGGCTCACAAAAAATGACGCCACGCTGTGGACTCGCGACACGTCCCCACCCGCAGCGGCCAAGGCTTCGAGGCCCGAGATGTAAGCCTCGATAACAGCTTCATATCGGTCGAGGCTGAAGATCAAGGTGACGTTTATATTCCGGCCCTCACTGGTCATTTGCCGGATGGCCGGAACTCCAGCCTCGGTGGCGGGGATTTTGACGAGCAGATTGGGCATGGCGATGCGCTCGTGAAATGCCCTGGCGTCCTTGATGGTGTTGTCAGTGTCGTAGGCCAGGCGCGGCGAAACCTCGAGCGAGACGAACCCGTCCGAGGCGCCACTCTGCTCGTAAAGCGGATGGAATATCTCGAGCGCGGCAGTGACATCAGCGGTCGCCATTTCCCAAAATGCTTGCTCGACGGAACCCGTCTCGAGCAGCCGAGCGAAATCGGCGTCGTACACGTCCGTGCCGGTCATCGCTTTTTGGAAAATGGTCGGGTTGGACGTCACCCCTCGGATGCCGTCGTCCATCATGTTGGCCAGGCGCCCGCTCTGGATGGCGTCCCGGGAAAGGTTGTCCAGCCATGGGCTTTGGCCAGCTTCGCTGTAAAGCTGATGAAGACGCGTCATTTGTTTTCCTCCTGGTCGTCATCGGTCTTTTGGAGCAATGCCCTGGCGTGGTCGGCCACGTTGTCAGGGGTGAAGCCAAAATGAGCGAGGACTTGAGCGCCCGGGCCCGACGCCCCGAAATGGTCCAGGGACACGGAGGCATCGGCCCAGCGCGACCAGCCGAAGCTGGCCGCCGCCTCGACCGCGAGCACCGGAGCACCCGAACCGAGGACCTCGCGTTGATAGTCCTTGCCCTGTTTTTCGAACAGTTCCCAGCTGGGCATCGACACCACCCGGACGTGGCGCCCTTCGGCCTCGAGCAGTTTGGCCGCCTCGACGCAAAGGGACACCTCCGAACCCGTCCCGATCAGAACGATGTCAGGGCCGGCTTCGTCACCCGAGAGCACATAAGCGCCCTGCTGCAACCTTTCCGCCCGCTCGGCCGTGCCCTCGAGCACGGGGAGGGACTGGCGACTGAGGATCAACGCTATCGGCCCCCCCTCGTGGTCGATGGCCGCCTTCACGGCCTGGCTCGTCTCATTTGCGTCGGCCGGGCGGATAACCAGGATATTGGGCATGGCCCGCATGGCGGCCAATTGCTCGACGGGCTGGTGGGTGGGGCCGTCCTCGCCCAGCCCGATCGAGTCGTGCGTCCATGAATAGATGACCTTGGTCTTGGACAGCGCCGACAGCCTGACGGCCCCACGCATGTAGTCGCTGAAAACGAAGAAGGTCCCACCCACGGGGAGCACGCCGCCGTGACGGGACATCCCGACCATGACGCCGCCCATACCGTGCTCGCGGATGCCGTAGCTGAGGAGCCGGCCCTCCGGGTCCCCGGTTGACTGCCGGGCTTCGCCGTCGATCATCGTGCCCGTGTTGCCGGTCAGGTCGGCTGCCCCCGACACGAGGCCGGGCACGTCCGAGATCACCGCGTTGAGACAAGATTTCAGGGCGGCTCTGGTAGCCAGCTTTTCGCCTGCCTTCCAGGTCGGCAGCTTCTGCTCGAAGCCCGGCAGGCCGCCACCACGCCATTGCGTGTCCCACTTCGCCCGGGGCCCACTCCCGCTGGGGAGGCGGCTTTCGAAGTGCTCGGCCCACGAGTCGCGCTCGACCCGGCCTCTGGCCCCGGCTGTCCGGTAATAGGAGGCGACTTCGTCTGGGACCCAGAAGGACTGGTCGGGGGGGATGCCGAGTATCTCTTTGGTGGCCGCTATTTCTTCGGGCTCGAAGGGGTCGCCGTGCGCCTTGGGGTTATCGGTCATATGCGGTGCCGGCCACCCGATATGTGAACGCAACTGAAGGAAGCTCGGCTTGTCCTCGACGGCCATCGCCCGCCGGATAGCCGCCTCGAGGGCGCCGGTGTCGTTGGCCACCTCGCCGAGGTCCTCGGTGTGCCAACCGTAGGCGTCGAACCTCTTGACGGCGTCGTCCGAGAGGCTGATCTCGGTGGGCCCGTCGATCGTGATGTGGTTGTCGTCGTATATGTAGATCAGGCGTCCGAGCCCGAGGTGGCCGGCCAGCGAGGCCGACTCGTGGCTGATCCCCTCCATCAAGTCGCCATCGCTGCAAATGACGAAGGTGTAGTGGTCGATCAGGTCCGGCCCGTAGCTAGCCCTCAGCATGCGCTCGGCCACACCTAGCCCAATGCCGTTAGAAAAGCCCTGCCCGAGCGGGCCGGTTGTGACCTCGACGCCCTTCAGGTCGCTCGATTCGGGGTGACCGGGTGTCCTGGAGCCGAGCTGGCGGAACTGTTTCAGGTCGTCCAGGGTCAGTCCGTCGTAGCCCGTCAGGTACAGCATCGAGTACAACAGGATGCAGGCGTGACCGCAGGAAAGCACGAAGCGGTCGCGGTTCGGCCAGTCCGGGTCAGAGGCGTCGTAGCGCATAATGCGCGTCCACAGGACGTGTGCCAAAGGGGCCAGCGCCATGGCGGTGCCGGGGTGGCCCGAGTTCGCCTTCCGTGGCGCGTCCATAGCCAAGCCGCGCAGGACGTTTATGCCTAACTGCTCCATGCTTTCGCGGGGCTCGACGTGCCCGGGGGAGCCGCCGGGGGCGGCGGTCTGGCTCATGGGGCCCAACCTACACGGTCTTCAGGAACAGACCGTTATCATCCGCAGAGGCATTACCCCCATAGGCATTACCCCCCACAGGCCGGTTGGCGGCGGAAGTCAGCAAAAGCACCTCTTGTAATTACGGGTCTGGGGTTCACGTCTCGTTCAATTCGTCGTGCCAGGTGCGGGCCGTCGGGATGTCGTCGGGCTCGAGCCCGGCGCCGCCCTAGCGCTTTGTTGCCCGCCCCAGATCGATATTCGACGTGCGGCTGTAATGCGGGCCGAATTTGAGCCCGCCTACGGGCTCAATTCGTACCTGGCCCACACCGATATGGCGGGAATAGGGGCGGACGCCCGGCGGGCGTTAGTTAACCGGCGCCAACAAGGTGAGCGGTACGACCGTCGTCTGGCCGTCGGGAAGGAGCCGGCAATGGGCCTCCACCGTCCCCAGTCCCGGGTACTCGAGTTCACCCCTGACGAGGCGGTACGTGAACTTTCCGGGCTCCACATTGAACGGCGAGACATTACGGGCGACCTGTTCGCCCTTCTCGTCCCGAAAAACAACTTCCAGGATCCCGTTGGGTGCATCGTCGGGTTTTGACCGTACGAGCACGATGAGATGGGGGGTGACGGTGACCGGCGGGGGGCTCGGAGCAGGCATGGAGAACATGACGCCCATGAGGTCGACCCGCGTCGAGGGGCCCGGCACCTGGCGGAGGTCGAAGTTCTCAATAAAAAGAGCTGAAACTATGTCCATTTGGAGAGTCCCTTCCAGCCTCCGCGGAATAGCCGGGTACCGGCGCCGGCCAGCCTCGCCTACGCACCAGGTCCGGGCGCGCTCAAACCAGCTCGGGCTGGCGGTCTTCTGGCCGGGGGACTTGCGCCTGTTGGGCGGCGGCCGTGAGGTGGACCCCGTCGTGACGCACCTGCAGCCACCCGAGCCGTTTGAAGGACCTGATTACCAGCCACCCGTGGTCGAACTGACGGCTGGTGAAAGAAAACTTGGCCGCTGTCGGCGCGGCATGGTGGTTCGAGTGCAACCCTTCGCCCCACGTGAACATGGCCAGCCACTGGTTGTTGGTGGCCACACCGGGGTAGGCGCGCGCGCCGAAGCGGTGCCCGACGGCATTTATGGCCGAGTTGAGGAGCAGGTAGCTCACAACGTGGACGCCGGCGGCCACCAGCGCCCAGCGCCAACCGAACAAAGCCCAAAAGACGCAATACCCAAGCCCCAGGCCGATAAAGCCGTGGTCGAACAGGACTTTGTCCCACCGGTCGACTTTTATGTCCCGGCTGTACTTGCGCAGAGTCTCGGCGTCGTGGGCCGCCTGCTTGTAAAGGCCGATGTTGTAGAGCTGGACTTTCCAGTAACCCTCGAGTACCGGCGAATGCGGGTCGCCGGGGATGTCGGTATATGCATGGTGGCGCCGGTGGACGGCCGCCCACTCTCGAGGGCGGATGCCCGTCGACAGCCACAAAAGTGCCCGGCTGGCGAAAGCCATACCAGGGCTCATGGTCACGGCACGATGGGAAAGGGTGCGGTGCAGGTAAAGAGTGGTGAACAGAAGCGCGAGCTGGCTGGTGACCAGGCCCGCGAGGACGACTACCAGGACTTTGGGCACGACGCCAACGTTACTCGACGGCTGTC
>DATJUH010000476.1:0-2801 GCA_035502515.1 Acidimicrobiales bacterium | reverse complement strand
TTTCCGGTAGGCCGGCTTGACGCTGCAACGCGTGGAGGTAACGAGTCAATTGAGCGGGATGGTACGGGTCACCGAACTCGTCCACGAAGAGGTACTGGGGGACCGCCAGCTCGCCACGCTTCTGGGCCTCCGCAGCCATGGCCCCAAAGTGACGCCCGAGTAATTCTGCCGTCGTTTTGTCGAGGTGGAGCAGCCGCCTGCTCGACTTGCTCTTGGGGTCATACTCGACGACGGCATGGCCAGCGGTCGTCCGTGTCGTTCGGACAGCTAACGTCGCCGGGACCCGGTCAAGCGCCACGTCTCGCCATCTCAGCCCAGCCAACTCGGCCCGTCGCAGCCCGGTCGCCAAAACGAGGTACCACAACGCCTGGAGGCGGTCGCCGTCAGCGGCCATCATGAAACAGCGGACCTCATCGGGCGTGTACACGGGCCGCTCCTCGGTGTCGTTGCGCGGCCTGTCGATGGCGTCCGTCGGGTTGCGCGCGATGTAACCAATGCGCACGGCATAGTTGAGGGCGTTGTGCAGCACCCCGTGGACGTTGCGAACCTGAGTGCCAGACAGGGGCTTCCCACCCCGAGCGCCCGAACTGCGTAGCTCGGAGTAAAGCTTCTGGACATCAGCTGGCGAGAGGCGGTCGAGCCGGACGTGGCCGACCCGGGGCACCACGTATGCCCGCATCAGCCAGCCCCAGTTGCTGAACGTTGACGCCTTACGGTTGGGACGGACCGCCTCCAACCACTCGGTCGCCAGGTCCCCCACGGTGCGCCGAGCCCCGTAACGCAGCTTGCCGGCATCGATGTCCACCTTGGTCTGAGCCAGGGCTCGCCGAGCTTCCCGCTCGGTGCCGAAGCCGCTAATCCGTTTCTGTCGTCGCTTGCCATCTGAACCGGGCGGGAGGTCGATCCTGAAGAACCACGACTCTCCGCGCCTGCCCACGTTCTCGGCCATGCTCCCCCACCCTCCCTGTGTCCACTGGACACATCCCCGCAGGTTTTGTGTCCAATCTGTGTCCACGACGATACCAGAGGGTTGTGACGAGAACCCCGATCGGTCGGACTGCACGCACTCTGACCAGCGCTTTTGTCTGGTGTCGGAGGGGGGACTTGAACCCCCACGGGATTGCTCCCACTAGCACCTCAAGCTAGCGCGTATACCTATTCCGCCACTCCGACGTGGCGCCGGCTTCAACCGGCAGCCAGCAAGCATACCGCTCACACCCCGCACCCGATGAGCCGACCTGTCGCGGGCCCGCAGTTTCCGTCACTGGCGGCTGCTACTCTCTAGAACAGGTGTTCCCTTTGAGGAAAAGGGGGTGTTGCCTTTTCGCTAGCTCCGAGCTGGCCTACAAGACCGAGGCCGTCAGTCAGGAGCTAGTCCATGTGCCAAACGCTTGCAGAGTTGCGACGGGCAGCCGCCTGCCTGGCCGGCCGCTTCGACCCGGCCTTGCTGGCGCCTGACCAGCTGGCTCAAGCGCTGCGGGACGCCGGCGCCATCGAAAAGATGATGTCCAGCGTGGCATCCCTGACCGCTGCCCGCATGGCCGCCACTGGGCCTACGGCCACAGCCGCCCGTCAGGCTGTCCGGGAGCTGGCACATGCTTCGGGCACTTCGCTCTTCGAGGCCAACAGGGCATTAGAGGCCGGCAAGCTACTGACGTCTCAGCCCGATGTCACCGCAGCTGCTCTCGCCGGTGAGCTTTCCCGCCAGCAGCTGGCGCTCGTCGCCGGCGCGGTAGCGGTCAACGCCGGTGCAGCACCGAAGCTGCTGGCGCTGGCCAAGACAGGCTCACTTCAAGAGCTGAGTGATGAGTCGGCTCGCGCCCGGGCCGCCCACCAAGACCTCGAAGGTCGGCGCAAAGCCATCCACCTCGCCCGTAGTTTGCGCCCGTACACGGACGCCTCCGGCACTGGCCACTTGCTTGCCAAGGGCACACCCGAAGAGATTGCGATGGTTATGGCATGCATCCGCCCCTTTGCCGACAAGGCGTTCGAGCGGGCCAGGAAAGAAGGGCGTCGTGAACGTCCCGAAGCATATGCGTTTGACGGGCTCATCGAATTGGCGACGGCCGGCGGGACTAAAGCGCCAAAAACCGAGATCATCTACCGCGTGGATCTTCCCGCACTGCTCCGGGGATATCCGGTC
This sequence comes from Acidimicrobiales bacterium, assembly GCA_035502515.1. Lineage (GTDB taxonomy): Bacteria > Actinomycetota > Acidimicrobiia > Acidimicrobiales > Palsa-688 > Fen-671. Next base: position 658 of record DATJUH010000476.1, on the reverse strand, counting down.
GACGACGAGGTATGCGAAATCGCAGGGTTCGGCCCCGTAAGTGCCCAGGCCGTAGTGGATCTGATGGACTGCGGCGATCCAATTCTGAAGGCGGTCGTGACGAAAGGCAAAGACGTCGTCAATGTGACCCACCTGGGCCGAAGACCGAACGCCCATCAGCAGACGGCGCTCGACTGGCTCTTCCCGACTTGTGCCGCCGAAGCCTGCGGGACGAGGGCGAGCTACCTCGAGACGGACCACCGCCTCGAGTGGTCGAAAAGCCATTTCACGGTCCTCGGATTATTGGACCGATTATGCAGATACCACCACCACTTAAAGACCTACCAGGGTTGGGCTCTTGTCCACGGGCGCGGTAAGAGGGCGTTTGTGCCTCCGGACGACTCACGCCACCCACGCCACACTCATATCGAGGAGCGGCGTTGAGGAAGCCAAGGCGCCCGCGCCGGAAACCATATGACTGCAATCCAAGAAGGACACGGGATTCGGAGTTGCCGCGTCCTGGCGCCCGCGTTTTGACCTGTTATGGGCGTAACAAGAGAATGCTATGCCGGAGGCGGTCCTGTGGGTATTGCCGCGATTTGCTGCATCATTCCCATTGTGTCCATTACGCCCCAATGTCGCTTGCCAGGCCGTCGTCGCCGAAACGAACGATGTCGAT
>DATJUH010000475.1:0-4461 GCA_035502515.1 Acidimicrobiales bacterium | reverse complement strand
TACGGATCAGAAGGTTGGGGGTTCGAATCCCTTCGAGCGCGCAAGCAAACAAACAAACAAAGGCGCAGGTCAGCTGCTAGATTGTCACGGCATACCCTTGACCGGGTGTTCTGGGGGCCCGCCAATGCAACTAAGGGTCCTCGACCGGGGCGTAACCATCTGAGTGCGAGCCCGGAAGTCATGCACAGCGCTTTAAGGGACCATCTAATTGCGCTCCTCGCCGAAAGATGGATGACCATCCCCCCAGGAAACACCCGCATCATGGCCACCAAACCGACCGAGGCCACCGAGCACGGCTGCCTCACTTCCCTTATCACCAGTACGGAGCGCTGGCTTCGCGCTGCCAAAAGGAGCCCGAGCACTATCCGCAGCTACGGAGACGCCGCGCAGATGCTTGAGGCGTTGCTGTGAGAGGCCGAAACAGGCAGCCGGCTGTCGTTTTTCACCGGGCCCTAGAGAGGGAACCGGTACCGGATCCAGTCCGCCAGCACTGGGTCGACCAATTGCACGCCATCGTCGGTTTCTCCCAAGTCCCCCTTGTTGAGGAGGCTGCGTCGGGCGTGAGTGGCTGTCCCCTTTGACAAGTCGAGCAGGTCTGCTTCGGCACCGTAGACCGTCCCCGACTGCGCCACGGCCCGCAAGACACTGCGTTCTCCGGGGTTCAACTCGGAGTACAGCAGCTCCAGCCCTTCAGCAGTGGCGGCCCGTACGTCTGCCACCCCTTCGGCCCAATGGTCGTCACCACGCTCGCCTGATGGCGTGCAGCGCCAGCACGCATCAGCCAATTGCATCGTCCGCTGAGGGTGGCCGCGGGCGAAGGACACCAGCCGCCCACCTAAGCCACCGGCGTCGCGGCCGGTGCCGGCAAAGCCCGCCGTCACGATCTCTTCGACCGCGACGGTCGAAAGAGGGCCGATCTCTACGAGGTCTGCTTGCCCATAGAACGGCTCGGCCCGGGCCGTGAACAACGCTCGCATCATCGAGGGCCCTCGACCATGGCCACTCCGAGGCTCAGCGCCTTCCACGCGCGTTGCTGTGCCACCGGGCACGTCGGCCCTAAAGATAGCGCCCCTCGAGCGGAGGCGACGGCATCGTGGTCCCGGGCCTCGACAGCCTGGAGCGTGGCCAGGGTGGCCAACGCCTCTGCCCCCACAGCGGGAGGTGCGCCATGCCGGGCGGCTCGGGCCAGCCAGGTCTCAGCGGAGCAGGCGTTGCCGCTGGCCCATGCCAACAAGCCAATGACGAGGTCCCGAAGAGGCCGGTCGGCACAGGCCTCGAAACTGTCGCGCAGGGCGCATTTCACCGTCTTACGTCCTCCCGTTCAACGTGCCCGTAACCCGCCGCACTTCGTGACCTCAGCCGGCGCAAGGCTCCGCGCTCCCAGCTACAGCACCAGCACCATACGACTACGGATTTTCCGTGGGGTGCCCCCTAGCTGAAGCGGTTCACAATAAGGCGTCAGGAGGGCTCAGCCGACGTGCGGGCCAGCCTGCACGCAGGGCCGACAGGCCCCGCCGTCCAGTTCACAGCGAAAGGAACCAAAAGTGACCGCCCCGATCTTTGGCCCCGCCCATAGTCACCAAGCCGATCGCCTCGAGCGCGTCCAGAGTCCTCGGGCAGGCCGACGCGCCCGCAGCCTGGCATTGTCCACAAGAGCCCATCTGGCCCGCACCTGGCTCGCCGTGGCCGCTGCTTTGACCATATTGGGCTCCCCGTTGGAGATGGGGGCCGCGTCGGCGGCGCCGGTCAAGGCAGACGCGGACGTGCAAGCGCCGGCCAACCTTCTCAGCACCTCCTCGGTCGGTGACCCCTCCTGCGACCAGGCCACCTCCCCCTCTGTTGTGGGCGCCGCCAACGGCACGAAGGCCGGTCCGGGGCTGTTGGGGGACGACAACGGCCCGACCCTGCTCGGGTTCCTCGGGGACCTCGGCGGTGGGGCTTTCCAGTACGCCGAGGATGATGGCCTGGGGTGGGCGTTGAGCCTGATGGGCGTCCAGCAGCCCGGGCTCGACGCCGCCCAGATCTCCTCAGAGCTGAGCAACATCAGCACCCAGGTCAGCGCGCTGTCCCAGCAGGAGTCCGACGACTGCAGCGCCGTCCTCGACGCCCTCAAGGCGCTCGACAACGAGGTCGACCTGCGCGCCTACAGCGACCAGGTGGTGCAGATGGACCAGTACGTCGGCGACGTACAGGCCTACCAGCAGGACTTCGACGACATCGTCGAGGCCCTGCAGGAGAACGGCGGCCATGTCGGCGAGCTCTCGTCCGAGCTGAAAGACGACCTGGAGGCGATGGTCTCAGGCGGCAACGACGGCCTCCAGTGGGACATCGCCCAGATCAGCGGGGCCGAAGGTGGCGGCTCGGCAGCGGCTGACAACATGGCCCAGCTGTTCAGCAAGGTCCTGACCGACGAGCTGGGCTACGACCCGTACCAGACCCATATCTTCCCGGCCGCCTTCGTGGACGCGGCTTACGCGCAGATCGGCTACTACGCCGGGGTGGTCGACAAGGCCGCCTACCTTTACGCCAATGCCGCCCACCTCAGCTTCAACGACGGCGGTTACCACCACCCCTCGGACCCGGGCAGCGTCGTCGCCCTGGTCAACCAGGCCCAGTCGGACCTCCACAGCTGGAGCGTGGCGTTCTCCGACGGGCCGTCGGGCGGCGGGACGCCGAAGTGGGTCAGCCAGGGCAACGACCAGGCCATAGGGGGCCCTATCCCGGACGACACGGTCCTCGACTACCGCGTCCAGGGCCACCCGATGCTGTGGACCGACAGCCCCGTGGCCCTGAACGGCTACCCGAGCAACCCCACCCCGTACTACTGCGCCACCACGGCCCAGTTCTGCTACGGGGACATCTTCGACGCCCGGAGCATCGTGCCCCTCACTCCCGGCCGGATCGCCAGCTCCAGCCTGGTGCTGCCCTCGCCCGAGCCCCTCTCCACCATGATCGCCGAGGACGCCCACGACGGCCTCTCGGGCTGGCGCGTGCCTACCACGGCCGACTGGCAAGACCTCGAGGCGGGGGCCACCGGAGGCCTGTCTACCTGGGGCCCGGCCCACCAGCTCGACATGTTCGCCGCGCAGGCCATCACCTCTCACTATGGGGGCACCGACTCCTCCCAAACTGTCATCGCTCCGGTACTGGTCGACACCGGGGCCGGGGACGGCCCCTACGGGGTCCTCACCGGGTACCCGGGGCCGAACGCCCTCGTCCTCGAGCAGCCGTCCTTCGGCGGCAGCGGGCAAAACGACATCGCCGGGCGGCTGTTCCTGGTGCTCGACTACCAGCCCGCGACCGACCCGGCGCCATTTCCCACCTCGACGGTGAGCGCGCCCCCGCCGGGCAGCCGGCTGGCTCATTCCTCGAACCCGGCCGCCGCCCCCCAGTCACGTCCCGAGCGCCCTCTCGGCGGCTCCACGCCCGTCCCGGTGCCCGGCCCGACCATCTTTTCCACCCCATCGGCCTGCTCCAGCGCCAATTCCTACACTGTCCCCGACGGTGTGGCGGCGCTGCAGGTCAAGGCCAGCGGTGGGGCCGGGGCAGCGGCTACCGTGCACGGGGCCACTAATGCTGCGGGCGGGGCAGGCGCCGTTGTGAGCGAGACCATCCCGGTCACTCCGGGCGACACCCTGTACGTGCAGGTGGGCGGGGCCGCCCACGGGGCCACCGGAGGGGTGGCCGGCGGCGGCAACGGCGGCACGACCGACTCGCTCTACTCCGGCGACACCAGCGGCGGCGGGGGCGGGGCGTCCGGCGTCAGCTCTACCCCTGACTGCTCGCACTGGCTGGTGGTGGCAGGAGGCGGGGGCGGGGCCGGGAGCAGCCTCGAGCTGCGCCTGCACGACGAGACCTCTCTCAATGGCGGCCGGGGGGGCGACGCGTGCGCCATGACCGGCACGTCCTGCTCCGCAGCCGCCGCCGGCACCAAGGCCTCGAGCCCGCAGTACGACGACGGCCTCGGCAGTCCCGGCCAGGCCGGCTATCCGGCGCCGGCCAACCAGGCCGGCACTGGGGGCACGAACCCGAATTCGTCCCCGGCCGGATCCGGTAGCGCCGGCGGCAGGCTGACGGGTGGCGCCGGTGGGAACGCCAAAGCCAGCACCCAGGGCGGCGGCGGTGGTGGTGGCGGCGCCGGCTACTACGGAGGTGGTGGCGGTGGCGGAGCCGGGTTCGACGCCGCCGGCGGCGGCGGGGCGGGCGGGGCCAGCTTCGCCATCTCGGGCGGCTCGGGCATCAGCTATGGCCTGGGCACGGCCGGCCAGAACGGCTCTGTCACGATCACCCCGATAGCCAAGGCACGTCCTGCCATCAGCTTGTCAGCGGCCAGCACCGACGTCACTTGGGGCCAGCCGGTGGCGCTGACCGCCACTTTGCCCGCCGATGCCACCGGCACCGTCGGCTTTTACGACGACGTGAACGGCGGCTGCGAGGACAGCGCCACCCCCGGCGCGGCCT
>DATJUH010000474.1:0-7409 GCA_035502515.1 Acidimicrobiales bacterium | reverse complement strand
GCCTTGCGGAGCACCCCCGACCGACGCCACGGTCATCGCGTACACAACTCACGCTAGGAGGGAAGCTGAGTGGCCTTAACCTGGACGCGGAGCATCGAGTGGGACGTCGAAGATTGGCGAGAGCGGGCAGCGTGCCGGGATACTGACCCGGATCTGTTTTTCCCGGTCGGTAGTACCGGACCTGCAGTCGAGCAGATCCTGGCCGCTAAGGGCGTATGCGCCGCGTGCGATGCTCGCGACAGTTGCCTCGAATTCGCTTTGGCCACGAACCAGGAGTCTGGGATTTGGGGCGGGACGACCGAAGAGGAGCGGCGCAAGCTGCGCAAGCTCTGGTTGGCCAGGCAGCGCCGAGCGGGCTGAGCCGCCGCCGCAGCTAAATTCGCGTTAGCTCGCTGGCCTCCGGCCGGTCCACGGCTATGGCCAGCTCGGCCACTGCGCCACCATCGTTGTACATCTCGATCTTCCCACCCAGCTGACTGTTCACCAGCCCGCGCACGATGGAGAGACCGAGGCTCGTGGTGCCCTCGATCGAGAACCCGGACGGCAGCCCGACGCCGTTGTCCCGCACCCGGACAAAAAGGTCGTCACCCGAACGGTTGAACGTTATGTGCACCTCGGGCGGCCTCAACCCCCCGAGTTCCGACGTGGGGGCAAAAGCATGTTCGACTGCATTTTGCACCAGCTCGTTGAGAGCCACGGCTAACGGTGTAGCCACCTGCGCCCCCATTTCGCCCGCTTCCCCGGACCAGGTCACCCTGACCGGGGCAAAAGCCCCTGAAAAATCCTCGGCCATCCGGACGAGAGAGGGCAGGATGTCATTGAAGTCGACTTCATCGGCAGTGTCCCGAGACAGGATCTCGTGGACAACCGCGATACTGCGTACCCTCCGCTCGGCTTCCTCCAGAGCATGGCGGGCTTCTCCTTTTGGCAGCCGCCGGGACTGCAACCGCAAAAGCGAGGAAATTGTCTGCAGGTTGTTTTTGACCCGGTGGTGGACTTCGCGGATGGCCACGTCCTTTCCCATAAGAAGACGGTCTCGCCGCCGGAGGTCGGTGACGTCCCGCACCAGCACCACTGCACCCGTCGTCCGGCCCTGGTCCAGCAAGGGTATGCAGCGAATAAATACGGCGACGTCTCCCAGCTCCAGTTCTACGGAGACCGGGATCTGGTCGGCGAAGGCGACAGGCACCGGGTTACCCATCACGCCCAGCTCGTCGAGGCTGGCCCCGAGGATGGCGCGGTAGACGCCCAGGCGGTGCATGGCGTTGACGGCATTAGGTGAGGCGAACTCGACCCGGGCGGCGGCGTCCAGGGTCATGACCCCATCGCCTACCCGGGGGGCCTCGCTCGACATCGGCTCGTCCACCGGGAACGGGAAGGTGCCGGCTGTGACCATCCGCGCAAACCGGTCGAAGACCCCGACGTAGACCCGCTCGAGCTCGCCGGCTCGGCGGCCGACGACCAATGGGGCCTCCCGGGTGAGCACGGCTACCACCTCGCCGTCGAAACGTACGGGGATGCAGACGACCCGGGCCCGTTCGTTCCTGGCCTCCAGCGTGACCTCCCCTTCCACGACGCTGCCGAGCGCCCACGCCCGGGCCAGCAAAGGCCGCTCGCTGTCCCTTACTTCTTGACCTAGCAGGTCCTCCAGGTGCAGGGTCTGGCTGGTAGTGGGCCTAACTTGCCCGACGACGACAAATCCGTCCTTCCCGCCGGCAGCCGGTACGAAGAGCAACAAATCGGAAAACGACAGGTCGGACAGGATGGCCCATGACCCCACCAGTCGCTGCAGGTGCTCGACCGCCGGGCCGGGCACGATCGCCTGGTCCCGGAGCAGCTCGGCGAGTGTCGCCACCGTTTACCTCCTGCGAACGGCGGGCCTGGCCGTCGGGTCGTCCCAGGCCCAGATGTGGCGGCCGACTTCGAGCACTCCGGTCAAGTCGTGAACGTCATCTGCCAGCTCGGGGATAGCGGCCACCACGCCCGGGGAATGGCCCAGCTCAGAGTTCTCACTGGCTTCCCTCTTGGCCACCACGCCCATGTTAATGAAGTTGGTGCCCACTTCCCTGAGCACACGTTCGACCAGGCCCTGGTCACAGCCATCGAGTGGGCCGGAGCAGAGCGAAGAGGCGATCTGGCCGGCATTGGAAGAGAGCTTGGCCGCCCGTTCTCCGGCACCCGCGTCCACCAGATAGCCGGGCAGTACCCGGTTCAATACCAAAGCACCGAGATGAAAACCCTTCAGCGGTAACAGGTCCATGAAGGCCTCTGCCTCCCGCATTGGCATGGCCTCCAGGGTGCCCACAACGACAAACGTGCTCCGCCTGTCCGCCAGGAGCCGCTCCACTTCGCGCGCCCGCGCCACAAAACCGTCGGAAAGCGTCTGGAACAATATGAAGAACTCCGCTATGTCCTCGAGGAACTGCGAGCCGATGACCTTATCGGCCACATAGTAAAAGGGCTTTGCCGCCACATCGGCCAGCCGGCTCTTGTAGGGGACCGTCAAAAGGCGCAGCAATCTGGAGCTGAAAAAATCCGCCGTACGCTCCGGAGCCAAAAGGAAATCGAGGGCGCTCCGGGTCGGCGGAGTATCGACGACGATCAGGTCGTAATTGCCCTCGGCATGGAGCTCGTACAACCGCTCAACGGCAATATAGTCATGGCTCTGTACGAAACGCGAGGAAATGTCCTGATAAAGGGGGTTATCCAGGATCCTTTTCGCAGTGGGAGGGTCAGGGGCATAACGCGTCACCAGGGCATCCCAGCTCTGCTTGGTGTCAAGCACTTCCGCCCAGAGCTCGCCGCGAGGCGTCAGCCCGGCGGCCGTAAATGCGCTGCGCCGGACTCGCTCGACGCCACTGCCCTGGCGCAAGCCGAGAGCGTGAGCCAGGCGCCGGGCGGGGTCCACCGTAACGACGAGCACCTTCCCGCCCTGATGGCCGGCCGACATGGCCGCGGCGGCGGCGGCAACGGTTGTTTTCCCCACGCCGCCCGGACCGCACACGACGACGATCTCCTTCGCGGCCAGTAGCGCATCGATGGTGGCCGGTGGTTCGCCGACGTCCGTCAAGTGTCGAGCTCCGCAGCCAAGGCCGAAGCCACTTGCCGGGTCGACCGCAAACCGTAGGAACGGAGGAACAGGAACGGTACGTAGTACAGCTCCGGCATGGCCCGCGAAGCGCGCCCCGGGGAAAAACGCCCAGCCGAAGACCGTTCAGCCGAAGACCGTTCAGCCGAAGACCGTTGAGCGAGGGCCTCCCGCAGCCTGTCCACATGAGCGGCACGCGAGCGGCGCATCTTCACCATGAGGCGGGCCGCCTCGAACAAAGGCTCCGCCGGCCCACCCAGGGCGGCCGTGACGTCGTCGATGGCCGAGCTCCAGGAAATGGCCTGGAACACCTGCTCCTCTCTGCTGCTAAACAGCTCAGGCAGCACCCGGTTTACGACCACGCCGGCCAGGGCGACGGTCGTCTCCGAGTCGAGCCGGCCGATGAGCTCGATGGTCTCGCTCACCGGCATCTCCTCCGGTGTCGTCACGGCCAAGACGCCCGAGATCTTAGGGTCGGAAAGGATCTCGAGCATCCAGTCGGTTTGCTGGCGAATGAGCCCGACCTGCACGAGCCGGTTTATGGCCTGAGGCGCGGCCAGCTGGCCGATTATGTGGCCGCTGGCCACGGCGTCTACCACGACGATGTCGTAGCGTCGTTCGCGTACCTCCCAACAAAGCTTGCCGACGCTCACGATCTCGCGCACGCCGGGCGCGGCAGAGGCCACGAAATCAAACATCTTGGCCAACGGCCCCACATAGGCCGCTCTACCGAACCTGAGTTGCAGCGACAAGTACTGGCGGAGCGACGCTTCCGTATCCATGGACATGACCCAAAGATTGGGCGCTACTTCGCGCTCCTTGAACCCGGTCGGCCTCGTCTCGAACGTCGACGCCAGGTCGCCTTTGGCGTCCATCTCGCAAAGCAAGGTGCGCTTTCCTTTGCTGGCCGCCACCAGTGCCAGCGCGGCCCCGATCGTCGTTTTCCCGACCCCACCCTTGCCGGTTACGAAAATGAGCTTGCGGTCGAACAGCTCAACCACTCGCGCTCAACCTTCTACCACCGGCCTAGCACCGGCCGAGCTCAAGCTTCGGGCTGCTCGTCAGACGGCAGCCCCGAAACCAACACGGCGCGGCTCGGTGGCGGTGTCCAGCTCCATGTAGGCCAACTTGGCGGCGGGGACGCCGATATGCCGGCCGCGCTTGTCCGTGAGCCAGAGCATGCCGGCGGACTTTTCGACGGCGGCATCGATCTTTGCCATCAGTTCTTCTGCGGTCACGTTGTCGGCCAGTTCGACTTCTATCTCCCTGGGCGCCTGCGTTATGCCGATTCGGACGTCCACCTAGCTCTTCTCCTGTCTAGTGCCGCTGCAGCTTATCCTGGCCCGGTTAGCCAGCTCTCGGCCGGCCGGGGGCGCCGTTATTTGTACCGCCAAGGCCAGCCAACGTTCACACGGGTACCACCGGTGTCACTTACAGCGCCGGCTGCCGGTCATTTTAAGGGCCGGTTATGGTCACCCTTGCTGGCTACGGTGGAGTTATGCGCACGGGTGGACCTCTATCGAGTGAGGCTCCGTCCGGCCCGGCGCAGACACCGGGCGCAGTTGTGCTGGCCCACGCCTCCTCTTCGTCACCACAGGTCGGCGCCACTCGGGTGACCAGGACGGCGCGTGAGGACGCCGAGCAACTCCTGCTGGCGCCGGGCGCCACCCGGTCGAGGGGCGCCGGGGACAGGGCCGTTCCAGAAGAGCCCGACCCGCTGCGGACATGCTTCGAGCGGGACCGCGACCGCATCCTGCATTCGAGCGCCTTTCGGCGGTTGGCGGGCAAGACGCAGGTCTTCGTGTTCCCTCTTGACCACCAACGGACCCGGCTGACCCACGCCCTCGAAGTGGCGCAGGTAGCCACCGCGGTCGCCCGTGCCACAGGTCTCAATGTGGCCCTCACCGAGGCGATCGCCCTGGGCCACGACTGCGGCCACGGTCCCGGCGGCCACGCCAGTGAGGACGCCTTCTCGCCGTACCTGCCGAACGGTTACAACCACGCTCTTTGGGGAGCGGACGTAACCCTCGCCCCTCTGAACCTGTGCGCAGAGACTCTCGACGGGGTGCGCCACCACAGTTGGGCCCTTCCGAGCCCGGCCACTCCGGAAGGCGCCGTGGTCAGCTGGGCCGACCGATGCGCCTATTGCGCCCACGACCTCGAAGACGCCGCCGGAGTCGGGATAGTCGACCTCGACGACTTGCCGCCCGCCGTCACGGACGTCGCCGGCCGCTCCCGGGCCACCCAGCTGCGTTGCTTCATCGGCGCCCTGGTCGATGGCATCGTCGAGACGGGCGAGATCGGCATGCGCCAGCCCTACGCCGGAGCACTGGCGGCACTGCGGGACTTCAATTACGAGCGCATTTACACCCGGCCCCGTTCGATCGCTCAGGGACAGGCTGTGGTCGCCGTCTTGCAGGGCCTGGTGGAGTACTACGCGGCCAACCCCGACAAGATGCCGGCGAGCCTGAGCCGGGTGACGGTGGGCGATGCCGGTGGGGGCGAGGCCGGCGGAGGGGGCGAGGCCGGCGGGCTCGGTGTGGGCGCCGGCGGCGGCGAGGCCGGCGGGCTCGGTGTGGGCGCCGGCGGGGGCGAGGCCGGCGGGCTCGGTGTGGGCGCCGGCGGGGGCGAGGCCGAAGGCGGGCGCGAGGCGGGCGAGCGTGGCGCCGGCGCCGGCGAGAGTGGGGCCGCCCGGGGCGTCCGTGCCGGGAGCGTCCCCGGCGGCAGCGGGAGCACTGCAGGCGGGAGTGGTGCCGGCGCCGGCGAGGCGGACCTGGCTGTCCGGCGAGCCATTACCTATGTGAGCGGGATGACGGACCGGTTTGCCTTCAGCACGGCGGTGCGACTTCTTGGCTGGCCCGTCGAACGCCTACCACGTGGCGTGGATGCGCCGGTCAGCGCGCTTTAGCTTTTGGTGACCCCAGGCGCCGGCGACTTTACCGGATAGAGCGGATAGCTGTGCGCGCCAGGGTAACGATAAGAGCATTTACCGCGCACAGTCCTTCTCTCTAATTATCCTTTTCTGGCACGATGCCAAGAAGTATTACTCAATGTAATTGAGTAATCGCTCTAGGTGACCTTGAGCTCGTCTCTAAAAATACGCGCCTTGCCCAGCTTCACTATCTCACCCGCAATTGACGTGAATGCTTTCCCCGCGTCGGAACCAGGCTCGGCCACGACAACAGGCCTTCCCGTATCTCCGCCTTCCCGCACCGCTGGGTCCAGCGGGATCTGCCCGAGCAGCGGTACGCCAAGCTCTTCAGCCAGCTGAGGGCCCCCACCGCGGCCGAAAATCTCCTGACGACTACCATCAGGGCCGGTGAGCCAGCTCATGTTCTCGATTACGCCGCGTACCGGAAGGTTCAATTTCCGGGCCATGTAGGCGCTGCGTTGCGCCACTCTCTTGGCGGCCGCCTGGGGCGTCGTTACCACATAGACCTCGCCCGCCGGCAAGTACTGCGACATCGATAATGCGACATCGCCAGTACCCGGAGGCATGTCGACGAGCAAAAAGTCGGGCCGGCCCCAGTCCACGTCGGCCAGGAACTGTTCGAGGGCCTTGTGGAGCATGGGGCCGCGCCAGATCACCGGCTGCTCATCGTTCACGAAGAAACCCATGGACATGACCTTGACACCGAAGGCCACCACCGGGGCCACGCCGCTTTCGCCCATGGCCGGTCCGTGGCCCGCCGCCGCGCCGGGCATACCCATCATGGCCGGGACCGAAAAACCGTACACGTCCGCGTCCAGGAGACCGACGGAGTGCCCTCCCTCGGCCAGGGCGATGGCCAGGTTGACGGTGACGGACGATTTGCCCACTCCGCCTTTCCCTGAGCTCACACCCAGCACCCGGGTGGGCCCGGTACCGCTGGCAAACGGGTTGGCCCTGCCTTCTTCGTGGCCCAATGTCGGCACATGGCCCATGCTATTGATCCCCGCTACGGAGACGTCAGTTCGCACCGGCCTCCGGTGAGCCGGGCGTCCAGTTGGCCGACAGTGCAGGGACTAGGAGGCCCAGTCGGACGGGTAGGCCAGGCGTGCTAGTAGGCCAGGCGGGCGGGCCGGCCAGCCGGCGGGCGGGCCAGCCAGCGGGCGTGCGGGCCAGCGGCCGGGCGGCCGAGCGGGCCTGAGCCTGGCGGAGTGGTCGGCCCGGCGGGCGGCCGGGCGGCCCCCGCGGAGCGGGTCGGGCGTGCCTGCGGGCGGGCCAGGGCGGCCCGGGCTGGAGTCCCGGGTAGCGAGCGGCCGGCGGAGCCGGCGCCGGCCGCCCCCCAGCCCCGGCGAGGCCAGTACGATGTCTGCAATGGTGCAGCTTGAAGCTGAG
>DATJUH010000473.1:0-2067 GCA_035502515.1 Acidimicrobiales bacterium | reverse complement strand
GCCAGCACGGTGTTTTGTTTTTGGCGGCCCCAGATGACGTGCACGGAAACTGTCGACGAAGGGAAGAGCGCGTAGATCATGAACCTGTTGCCCGCATAAATGGTCTCCTCGTCTCTCAGGTCGAGGACGGCGACCTCGCCGAAGAGCGTCGTGCAGCGCAGCAACTGGTCACGGAACAGCCCCGCCTGTTGCCAGTAAAGGTCTACTCTTTCGGCGACGTCGGGCAAGCGCAGGACGTCGTCGACGTCGTGGTTGACGCAGTAGTCGATCAGTTTCATCATGAGCTCGTAGTTGGATACGCGGAAGTCATGGAAGCGCCCGAGCCCAGTACGGGGGTCCATGATGAAGTTGAGCAGGACCCACCCGGCAGGCTCGGTGATGTCCGAGATATCGAACTGGGCTGAGTCCGCTTTGTCGGCGGCCTCGACCAGTTCCGGGGAGACCCTCGCGAACCTGGCCGCCCCGCCGAGGTAGCCGTACACCACCCTCGCCGCCGAGGGTGCCTCCGGGTCCATGACGTAGTTGGAGACCTGCGCCCCTCCGGTCCTCAGTACCTCGCTGGCGTGGTGGTCGAACACGAGGTGCGCCTCAGGGCGGTAGGGGAGGTTGGTCGTAATGTCGGTCGGCCGGATCTCCACATTGCCGTCCTGGACGTCCTTGGGGTGGACCAGAGCGATCTCGTCCACGAGCCCCGCCTCCTTCAGCAGCATCGCGCACACGAGGCCGTCGAAGTCGCTACGTGTAACTAACCGGTGCATCATTCCTCCTCAGCTCCGCCGGTCCGGCGGCCACAGAGTGGGATCGGCAGTTCTGGCACCAATATCAAGTCCCGGTTGGCGTGAGCCGATGCAATGCTTGGCCGGCGCCCGGTGCCCGGTGCCGACGCAGCCCCAGAGGGGACGATGGCAGACCTTGCTCCCGACAGCAACGCCAGCACGCCCGAGGACCGTCTGGCGTTCACGACGCGGTACGAGGGTAGGCAGGGTTCGAATGGCTCTGGCTCCTGGCCGGGTGCCACCATCTCCCACGGCGAAGCGCTCCAGAGCGGGACCGATCGGAGCGAGGCGGTGTGGCCCGGACAAGCCCCCGCCTGGCCGGGACGGCAAAATGCCTGGGCGCCGGAGCCGGCATGGGTGACCCCTTTCCCGGCCGGGCAGGCGCGGCGGTTGCACCCCGCCGCAATCGCCGTGGCCGTGGTGGCCGCCGTACTTGTCGTCCTCGTCATGTTCGCCGTGGCCATACCGACCTTCCTGGCGGCCCGGTCGGTAAGTGGGGCGGCCTGGTTCAATGGCGGAGCCCCGTCGGGCTGGGTGCCGACGACCGTCAACGGGCTTGCCAGCGACGAGGTCCTCGAAGCTGCCTGGAAAACGCCGGGGGCGACCGTCGACGGTTTCTATCCCTGCGTCTACGTGGTCCGGGTCGAGATGGCCGGGAGCGCCGGGGTGAGCACCGGCACGTGGTTCGCCGGGCTCGCCTCCGAGGCCGCCTCGCGTGGGTGGCAGTCCCAGCAGGTGGTGCTCTCGGACGGCGCTCCCGCCCTTTCGGTCTACATCGCTTGGGGCGCGGGCGAGGACCGCACGGCCAGCAACATCCCGATCAGCGAGTACGAGCTTTATGCGAGGCATGGCACCGGGTATTACCGCGTCACTTTCATGACGCCCGTCCAGGGGTACACATCAGAAATAACGGGTGTCCAGAACGAAATCGACCAGTTCAGAGGCGATCCCGTCGGAGCGTCGAACCTAGGGTGAGCCCGGCGGCCACGGATGGGCACGCTGGGCAAACTAGAGCCCTGGTTGCGCGGGCCGCTCACGACGGCATTGGACGCCGCCCAACCGGGCCACCTTCCCGGAGGGCCTACTATCGCCAGTGTGGGCGAAGACAGCCCTGAGCTCCCGCTGGTCGGCCGCGTGGCGCGGGTGACCGTGCCGATACCCGCCGGCGGGCCGGGTGAGGTCGTCCTGTCCATCCGGGGTGGTACGGAACGTTTCGCCGCCTGGTGCGACGAAGTCGTCACGGCGCATTTGTCGTCCCCGTGAAACAAAAAGCGCGCCTTCTTTCTCTGGC
>DATJUH010000472.1:0-9858 GCA_035502515.1 Acidimicrobiales bacterium | reverse complement strand
CTGTTATGGGCGTAACAAGAGAATGCTATGCCGGAGGCGGTCCTGTGGGTATTGCCGCGATTTGCTGCATCATTCCCATTGTGTCCATTACGCCCCAATGTCGCTTGCCAGGCCGTCGTCGCCGAAACGAACGATGTCGATGGCCTGGATGTCAATGCTCTTGCCACTCGCAGGTCTCCCCATAAAGTCGCCTCTGTTGGTACCGGTGATCCGTGCCCGGGCGACGACCTTGTCCCCACTTTCTGTGACATCTTCGGCGTCGAAGCGCAGATCAGGGAAACTGGCCATCAACATCGGGAAGAGCTCCCTGGTACCCTCTTTCGTCGGCTCCGTCCCTGGGCCAACCTCATGCTCCACAAAATCATCGGACAGCAGGTCGGCGAAGCCGTCCACGTCACCGGCACACACCAACTCGAACATACGCCGCAGCGTGCCTGAGTTTCCCATCGCTTCTCCTCAGGTGAATGAATGCAGTGGTGCTATGGACGGCCCTGCCACCCAACCCCTGCCAGGGCCAAGTCGAGAAGTCCGCTCACACTGGTGCTACTGGAGCTTGCCTCACACAGTTACCTCAAGGTTGCTTCGCTGCTTGTGGAAGCTCCGCCGCTGCTTCAAAAGTCACCATATGTGCCCTTCGAGACACGGTCAAGACCAGCCAGGGTTCGCCGCCCGCAATCAGGACCCGCCCGGTCGTCGCCAAACTATCGAGGACCGGCCGGCGATTGACCGGGCGCAACTGCTGAGCAGCAGCCCGGCGCGAGCGCACATGGCCGTGCCGGCGCCCTACCTGCTCCGGCCTCTGTTCAGTCAGTCGTACGCCGGCGGAAAAGGTATGCCGCTATTGGGGCTGCGACCACGATCAGGGCGACCGACCACAGGAGGGCCGCGGCTAAAGGGTGCTCGACAGGCCACGATGGATTGGAGGGCATCGGGTTCGGGTTGCCCCAGAGGTCCCTAACGGCAGAGGTGACTGAACTGACGGGGTTCCAGTCGGCAATGACCCGCAACCAACTCGGCATGTGGAGGGTTGGCACCAGGGCATTGGAAACGAAGGCCAACGGGAAGATGACCACAAACCCGATGGACATTGCGGATTCAGGCTCTTTGGCTAGCAGGCCGAGGCAGGCCGTGGGCCAAGTGAGCGCGTAACTGAAAAACAGGGCAACCCCAAACCCGGCCAGGATTGACCACATCGCATTGTCGGCCCGCCACCCGACGGCCAACCCAGTTAGAGCCACGATGAGAGAACAGAGAGCAGCTGAAAGTAGGTCAGACACCGTGCGGCCCACCAGGACAGAGGAGCGCCACATGGGTAGCGTCCGGAACCGCTCGACCATGCCCGTAGCCAGGTCGGTGGCGAGACCCACGCCAGTTCCCATAGAGGAGGTGACGAGGTTCATGGTGAGCAGGCCGGCGAGGACGAAGTCGGTGTAGCTGGCGCCTCCCGGAAGGGACATCCCCGACCCGAAGACATAAACAAACAACACGGTGAAAAGGACTGGCTGAACGGTGACATCGGAGAGCTGCATCGGCTCGCGGGCGATGTGTACGAGGTTGCGCCGGGTCATTACGGCTATGTCGCGCACCCGTGAAGCCGCCTGGGCGAGAGCACCGGGCTCCGGCGCGGTCAGATCGATGGGCGTGGGGATGTCGAGGGCAGTCATGCTGTTGCCTCCTCCAGTTCGGGCTCAGGCTCTTCTTCGCCCTCTGCGGGGCGGCCAGTCAAAGCGAAGAAAACATCGTCGAGGGAGGGCTGGCGTACTTCGACGTCGTCGACGGAAACGCCGGCGTCGTCAAGCGCCCGCACGACCATCGTGGCCAGGCCGCTGCGGCTGCTCACGGGAGCCGACAGGCGGCGCCCGCCGTCGCTAACTCGCATGGGGCCGTCCAGGAACGGGGCGAGCGCCTTGGTCACGCTCCCGGTGACCCCATCGGAGTAGCCATCCTCCGCTGTGTGGCTAGCGAAGCTATGACCATTAGTCGAAGGGCCGCTCGCAGACGAAGCGCTCAGGGTTATCTCTAGCCGGGCGCCGCCAACCGAACGCTTCAGCTCGTCCGGAGATCCCTCAGCTATGGCCCGGCCGTGGTCAACCACCACCACCCGGCGGGCCAGCTTTTCTGCCTCGTCGAGGTACTGCGTCGTGAGTAACACGGTGACACCGCCGGCCGCCAGGTCTCTCACGATCTCCCACACCTCGGCTCGGCTGGTGGGGTCGAGGCCGGTTGTTGGTTCGTCGAGGAACAGCACGGGCGGGCTGGCCACCAGGCTGGCAGCCAGGTCGAGCCGGCGCCGCATTCCGCCCGAGTAACCCTTGACCAGACGTCCACCCGCGTCAGCCAGGTTGAACGCCTGCAACAACTCGTTGGCCCGCAGGTTGGCCGTCCCTCGTTTGAGGCCCGACAACTGGCCGGCCATCACGAGGTTCTGATAGCCGGTGAGAAGGCCGTCAAGTGTGACGTCCTGGGCCGTGACCCCGATATGGCGCCGGACCTGCGCCGCCTGCGAGTGGACGTCGTAACCAGCCACATGGGCGGAGCCGGCATCGGCGATGGCCCGGGTGGTCAGGATGCGCACCACCGTGGTCTTGCCCGCGCCGTTCGGGCCGAGCAGAGACAGGATGCTGCCCTTCTCGACTTCCAGGTCGAGGCCGACCAGCGCGTGTACCGAGCCGTAACTCTTCTTCAGCCCCTTCGCTTCGATCATCGCCGATGTCGCCATCCTCACCTCTCCTCTCTCTGAACGGATCCTCTAGGCTGGTGCCTTACCTGCCGTCCGGTAAGGGCCACAATAACACCTCGCCTTGCCGGCCGTCAAGTAAGCTACTTGCCGTACGGCAAGTGACCATACCTACCGACTTGCCGGCCGTCAAGTAAAATATTGTTGAATGGCACAAGAGCGAAGTACCCGCGAACGCATCCTGGATGTGGCGTTGGACCTGTTCCTCGAGCAGGGCTACGACAAGACGTCCCTGCGGGAAATCGCCGAGAAAATGGCCTTTTCCAAGGCGGCGCTCTACTATCACTTCGCCAGCAAGTCCGACATCCTCATGGGTCTGCACCTGCGCATGCACTGTGCTCTGGACGACCTGCTCCCCGACCTGGAAGCCGGTCCGACCAACCCGGGGGTCTGGGAAGGCTTCCTGGGCAGTTGCATCGACCGGATGCTCGACAACCGCAAGCTGTTCCTGATGCACCAGGTCAACCAGTCGGCTTTCGAGAAGGTCCATTCCCGGGACCACTCCAACGAGCATCTCGACCTGGAAGAACGCGCTCGCAAGCTGTTCTCTGACCAATCCGTGCCGGCCCGGCAGCGGTCCCTTATGGCTGCCTCCTTCGCGGCTGTCTTTGTTACCCCCTGGCTGGCCGGACGCCTGTTCCCGGAGTCAGAGATCGAAGACTTGAGAGACACGCTCCGCGACGTCGTCCACGCCGTACTTAAGGCCTAGGCCCCGTTCCGGGCGGCGGGCTCACCAGAAGGCCAGGCCGCCCGACCGCCACAAGCCACGAGCCACAAGCCACAAGCACAAGGACAAGCACAGCCACAGGCGTACGCCACCAGCCGCTACCGCCGGCTCAGTAGTACCAGGGGAACTTCGACCAGTCCGCTGGCCGCTTGTCGATGAACGAACTGCGGCCCTCGGCCGCCTCTTCGGTCATATAAGCCAGCCGAGTGGCCTCCCCGGCGAACAACTGTTGGCCCACGAGCCCGTCGTCGATCAGGTTGAAGGCGTACTTGAGCATCCGCACTGACGTCGGGCTTTTCTCGTTCACCGACGATGCCCACTCCAGGGCCACGGCTTCGAGGTGGGCATGCGGCACTACCGCGTTGACCATGCCCATCCGGTACGCCTCGTCGGCGTCATAGGTCTGGCCAAGGAAAAAGATCTCGCGAGCCCGTTTTTGCCCCACCTGACGGGCCAGGTAGGCCGAGCCGAAACCGCCGTCGAAGCTGGCCACGTCGGCGTCGGTTTGGAGAAAGCGAGCATGTTCGGCGCTGGCGAGGGTGAGGTCGCAGACCACGTGCAGGCTATGGCCACCCCCGGCCGCCCAGCCCGGGACCACCGCGATGACCACTTTGGGCATAAACCGGATGAGCCGCTGGACTTCGAGAATGTGGAGCCGGCCGAACCGGGCCCGCTCTCTTGGGCCGGCGACGGCGGAGGGGTTGGCACCGGCGGCCGTGTTTTCCCCTTCTCCCTCGTACTCGTAACCGGCCGCCCCCCGGACCCGCTGGTCGCCGCCTGAACTGAACGCCCACCCCCCATCTCTGGGCGACGGCCCGTTCCCGGTCAGCAACACGCAGCCGACATCGGCCGACTGCCGGGCGTGGTCCAACGTCAGGTAGAGCTCGTCGACCGTGCGGGGGCGGAAGGCATTGCGGACCTCGGGCCGGTTGATCGCCACGCGGACGGTTCCATGAGCGAGCGCCCGGTGATAGGTGACGTCGCTCAGTTCGAAACCCTCTACCGGGCGCCAGGCCTTGGCGTCGAACAGCTCGGAAACAAATGGCTCGTCAGGCACGGTCCTGAGACTACGGCCTGCGGGGCTGAAGGGAATTGTGGCGGGCCGGCTGACGGCTCAACCGCCGGCCATCGCCTCCCGGTACCAGTTGTGGAAGGCGGCCACGTTGGCCTCGTGGCGGTCGGACAACGGCCCTGGCCGGTAACCACTGCTGCGGATACCGCGCTGGTTGCGCTCGCACAGCTGCCAGTCCTGTTCGCTGGTGCGCTCCCACACCGGCAGGAGCCGCTCCAGCGAGTAGTCCCGGTCCTCGACCGCCCCCTCGTCGACCAGCCATGTAACGACCACCTCGGTCCTGTCCAGGCCGGCCGGCGCCAGGCGGGTCGTGACGGCGTGGTCGGCGCTGGCATGGCACCAGAAATTGGGCAGCGCCCGCAGCCGCAGCACGCCCACGCCGAAGCTCTTGTACTCGCCCATGAGGGGCGCCACCGGTTGACCGTCGAGCGATTCGGTGGCGAAACCCTCGACCAGAGGAGTCCGGTGCACCGACCAGGCCCGCCCGGGCGAGGGAAAGGTAGCCAGCCCGCCCCCGTCGTAGACATCGCCGGCGCAGAGACCCGACAGGGCTTCGACCATGGTCGCCGTGCGAGCCGCCATCTGTTGCTGGACGTCTGCTGAGGCGGTGTTGGCGGTGTCGAAATGAGACCGGATGTACTCCGGATGGCCCACGTGACAGTGCCAGCATTCGCGGTTGTTCTCCCATACCACTTTCCAGCCGGCGCCGACCAGGTACGACTGCGAGTAAGCCACCTTGGCCTTTTCGAGACGCTGCGGCAAAAGCGGCTGGCCCAGCTCGTAAATGTCCGGCGAGCCAGACGGCGACGGAGGACGCTCGAAACGTACGAAAACCAGCCCGCCCACCTCGGCGCACTCGACCGGGCAGAGCCCGTGCTCCCGGGTATTAAACCCCGCCATCCGGTCCATGCCGCCACACGCCGCCAGAGAACCGTCGAGCCGGTAGGCCCACTGGTGGTAAGGGCAACGGATAAACGGGTCGGGAGGGCGCCCACCGGCGCCGGCATAAGGGAGGGCGGCGGCGAAAGTGGCGATGGTGTCGTCCACCAGGCGAGAACCACGGTGACGGCAGACATTGTGAAAAGCTCTCAATTTGCCGTCTTCTCCCCGCACGACCAGGGCCGAATCGTCTCCGACGTCGAAAACGGTGCGGTCGCCGGCCCGGCGGAGCTCAGCCGTGTGGGCGGCAAAAAGCCAATTTGTGCGCCAGATGCGCTCGAGTTCGAGCTGGTAGACAGCGGGGTCGAGGTGCAGGGCCTGCGACAGGGTATAGCCCCGCATTTGCCCGGCGAAAAGCTCCTCAACGGACGGCGAGCTCATATTTTCCTTGTCACGCTCTGGCTTTTGTCACCAGTGACCTGAGCGACGCCTCGGCAATGGCCGGGGAACACGTCATGCCCCGTCCGCCGGGGCCGTTGACAACCTCGACGCCAGGCAGTATTTCTTCCCGCCAATACAGGTACCTCAATTTGTCCACCATTTCTGTATAAACGCCGGCCCACCGCCTCCGCACGGGCGGGACGGGTTGGCGCAGCAATTGGGCCGCCTTGGACAGTAAATGGCCGTAAGCGGCCTCGTCGAGGTCGAACGGAAATGGTTCCTCGTAATCGTGCGTGTCCCCGATCGTGAGGCTCCCGTCGGTCCTTTGCGCCACCAATAATTGGGCGTGCGAACGGGCGGCGGTTTCGTCTTGGGGCTCCAGCTGGCGCCGCCCAGGCAAATCGAACGCAGGGTAATAGCGCATCGAGTCGCCGTCGGCCAGCGCCGTTGTCAAGCGGCCCGGGTAGGGCGCCGTCTGCAGCATTTGCAGCCGCACCCGCCGGGTCGGCGGCCGTTCGACGTACTGTTCGACCAGACCGGTAAGGCGGGCGCCGGTGCACAGGAACACCCAGTCGGCACGGTGCCACGCCCCGCTGTCGTCCCGCACGGCCCGGTCGGCCAGCTCCACGGCGGAACGGCCCGGCAACCACCGGTAGCCCGGCACTTCGGCCATGTACCCCTGGATGGCCTGGGTGGCGGCCCGGGGCTCGACAATGGCGTCCGCCCCGCAGTACAGCGCCCCCAGCACTGCGCCCGAAAGCTCGGGGTTGACTTCCAGGGCGTCGGAGGCGTCGAGCAGTTCCCATTGGCGCTCGGCCGAGTCCTCCCGCTCGAAGGCCTCTTCCATGAGGGCCAGCTCCTGGCGGCTCGTGCCCACCGTCAGCGAACCCGCCGGGCGGAAACCGATCTCGGGCACTTTTTCGGCCAGCACCTCCCACAGTTCCCGGCTCCTGAGGGCCAGCTCCAGCTCAGGGCCGGCGGCCCGGCCCCCCACCCACACCAGCCCGAAGTTGCGCACGCTGGCGCTGCGAGCGGCCAGGTCGCTTTCGAGGTGGACGACGTCGAAGCCGCTCTCCAGGGCCCATAGGGCGTGCATGGTGCCGAGGACGCCGCCCCCGACCACCACCACCGCCCCGCTGCCCGTCAACCGTCCTCCACCAGCACAGACGCCTCTAGACCGGCGCCCATGAGGAGGTGGGCGGCGACGAGGCGGCCGCTGGTACCGACATAAACCGGGAGCCCCCCGCTGGCCGCCGCCCCCGCCGTGCCCGCGGTGCTCGCGGTGCGGGCCGCTACAGGCGGCTTACCTGTCGCCGGCATCATGCGGGCCTGGGTTCGACGAACAGCACCTCGTCGAGCAACTCTACGTCGGCGCGCGACCCGGGGAACAGGGACGACCCCTCAGCGGCCGGCAGCGTGGAACTGACCTCCACGCCATCGGGCAAGGTGGCAACTACCCGGACCGTGGCCCCGAGGAAAGACGACCGGGCGATCACCGCCGCCCCCGCCGGCGCCGGCCGGAGGCGGACGCTTTCCGGCCGGACGAGCACGTAGACCGCGGTGCCCGCCGCGAAGCCGGCTCCCGAACTCGTGGCCGGGACGGAGAATGCGGAACCGATGACGTCCACCCGGCCGGGCTCTGTTATGCGCCCGGGTAACCGGCTCACCGAACCGACGAACTGGGCCACAAAGTCGGTGGCGGGCCGCGAGTAAACCTCGGCCGGAGGCGCCAGTTGCTCGAGCTTGCCGTTGCGCATCACGCCCACCCGGTCGGACATCGACAGGGCTTCCTCCTGGTCGTGGGTCACAAATAGCGTCGTGATGCCGAGCTCGAGCTGGATACGGCGGATCTCGTCCCGCAACTGGCCTCTGACCTTGGCATCGAGCGCCGATAGAGGCTCGTCGAGCAGGAGGAGATCCGGCTCGGCGCACAGAGCCCTGGCCAGGGCGACGCGTTGTTGTTGCCCGCCCGAGAGCTCGTGGGCGAAGCGCTGCGCCATCCCGGTAAGCCCGACGAGGTCGAGCAGTTCTCCGGCCCGGGCCCGCCGCCTGGCCGCCGGGACCTTGCGCACCTCGAGGCCGAAGGCCACGTTGTCGAGCGCGTCCATGTTCGGGAAGAGGCTGTAGGCCTGGAATACCATCCCGAGATGGCGACGGTGCGGCGGTAGGTGGGTCACGTCGGACCCGCCGACGCGCACTGCACCGAAGTCCAGCTGCTCGAGGCCGGCCACCGCTCGCAGCGCCGTGGTCTTGCCGCAGCCGGACGGCCCCAGCAGCGCGACCAGTTCGCCCGGCGATACCGAGATGGAAAAACCGTCAAGGGCGCGCACCTTGCTGAAGCTCCGGCTGGCGTCGACGATCTCGAGGCTCAAGCCCTTGACCTTGTGGTCGGCCTGCTCGCTGACGGGGAGGATGGAAGTCATCATGCCTCCACTGGTCATGCCGCCGAGTCGGCCGGCTGTAGAGCCTGAGCGTCGGACATGAGCTGGCCCGTGGCGTCGAACTCGACTGGAGCGGCGGCCCGCTGCTTGCGTTGCGACCCGATCACCGAGATGGCCACCAGCAGGCCCCAGGTGACGATCAGCGCCAGCACCGACAGGGCGACCGCATAGTACGTGCTCGTCGTGACCACGCCGGCCAGGAAGACCGGGAACGTCGGGGTGCTGGGCAGGATCAGGCTGGCGAAGGTGTACTCGCCGAGGGACAGCGCCAGCGTAAGGAAGGCCGCCGCCAGTACCCCCGAACGGATATTCGGCAGCAGCACCCGCCTGAACAACATGCCCCATCGGGCGCCCATCGACCGGCCCGCCTCGACCAGGGTGTGCAGGTCGATGGAACGCACGCCGGCGTCGATCGCCCTGTACGAGTACGGCAAGGCCAGGATCACGTACAAAAGGGCGAGGATCATCGGAGAATTGACGAACCAGGTGGGCGCACTGGTGTACACGCCGAGGGTGCCGACCACTATGACGATGGCGGGGATGCCCAGCGGGAGCAGCGACACCGCTTCGAGCACCGCGCGCATGCCCGGCAGGCGCAAGTGGACGAAGATGATGGTCGGGACGAGCAATAACAGAGTGGCCGCCACCGCTCCGAAGGACACCTCCAGCGACGTGACGACGCTCGCCCCCAACCCCGGCTGGGCCAGCCCACTGGTGTAGGCACCCAGGGTCAGCCTCGAGTGGTACCCGCTCTGCAGGCTGAACTGCACGGAGGCGTACATGGGGATGATGACGTAGAAACCAACAAGGGCCAGGGTCACGTAGCGGAAGGTCCGGTTCCGGATCATCGCAGCCACCTCGACGTCCGCCGTTGCACCAGGACGTACAGCACGCCGGCCACGACGACGACCACGACCATCCCGAAGCCCAACGCGTCGCCGAGGTGGACTTCGCCGGCGACCACGTTGCCCTGGAGCAGCTGCCCTATGGCCAGCGGGACCAGCGGGACGACCCCCGTCGTCAGCACCTCGGCGGTGGCGTAAGCCGCGAAAGCATCCATGAACAGCACCATCAAGGTGGCCACGAACGGTGGGGCCAGGACGGGCAACCCGATCTTGGTCCAGAAGGCCCGCGAATCGGCGCCGAGGGTGGCGGCCGCCTCCCGCCATTCCCGTCTCAAGGCTTCGACGGGGGGCAGCATCAACAGGATGCACAGCGGCAGCAAGAAGTAGAGGTACACGATCACGAGGCCGGTGGCCGAGTATAGGGTAAAGCCGTGGTTGTAAGGGTTGAAGCCGAGCCGGGTCAACAGCTCGGTGACCGCCCCGGTGTTGCCTATCGAGCCGATGAAGGCAAAGGCCAGCGGGACGCCGCCCGTATTGGCCAGCACGCCGCACGCGCTCGCCACCAGCCGGCGGAACAGCGGGCTCGGTGACCCGACGAGCGCCACGGTGGCGACCAGGCCGATGACCCCGGCGAGTACGGCGGCCACAGCCGACAGCTCCAGGCTCGAGATGTAGTCGTGCAGGTAAGGCTGGCTCGAATCGAGGATCGTCGTGAT
>DATJUH010000471.1:0-8833 GCA_035502515.1 Acidimicrobiales bacterium | reverse complement strand
GCCGGTATCTCTGGAGCCGGTACCTCTGAGGCCGGTACCTCTGAGGCCGGTGTCTCTGAGGCCGGTGTCTCTGAGGCCGGTGTCTCTGAAGCCGGTGTCTCTGAAGCCGGTGTCTCTGAAGCCGGGGCTTTTGAAGCCCGTACCTCCTCAGAAGACGGCGGTTCCGGAGACGCCGGGCCGGCCGGCCGTCCCGGGGAAATGCTCGCCGGCCCCCCTGACGCGAGAAGCGCGGGGTCATGAGCAGCCACACGGGGACAGTCGACGTCGACCAACCGGATGTGTCCGGGGAACCGGAGCAACCCGGCCCGCCGGCCGGGGCGGGGTGGCGGACGCGGGCCGTCGAGCTGCTGCGCCGGCTCAGCGAGGCGAACGTCTTCGTCGTCACCGTTTGCGCCATCTTCGCCGGCCTCGTCGTGGGGGCCATATTGATCCTGGTCACCTCGCCGACAGTGCTGCAGGCGTGGGGGAACATCGGGAGCAATCCGGGGCACGCTTTCGGCGAGAGCTGGTCGACTGTCGCCGCCGCCTACTCGGCGTTGCTCGAGGGCTCGATCTTCAATCCCCACGCCCAGAACCTCACCCAGGCCTTCAACCCGATCTCGGAGACGCTCGTCGCCGCCACCCCGCTCATGCTGGCCGGTCTCGGCGTGGGCCTCGGGTTTTCTACGGGAGTGTTCAACATCGGCGGCCAGGGGCAGCTGATCGCCGGCGCCGTCGCCGCCCTCTGGGTGGGCACTGAGATCAAGGCCCCGATCGGCATCCACATCCCGCTTGTGATCCTCGCCGGCGCAGCCGGTGGAGCCGTGGCCGGTTTCATCCCGGGCATCCTCAAGGCCACGACCGGCGCCCACGAGGTCATCACGACCATCATGCTCAATTACATTTTCCTCGACCTGCTCGATTGGCTGCTGACCGTCGCCCCTCTCCAGCAGCCGGGGCAGTCGAACGCCATCTCGAAGACAATGCCGGCCACGGCCCGGATGCCCCACCTGTTCGGTAGCGGGCTGCGGGTGAACGTTTCGTTGCTCGTGGCTCTCGCAATGGCACTCGTCGTCTGGTGGCTGATGCGAAGGAGCCGGCTCGGTTTCTCCTTCAAGGTGATCGGCCTCAACCCGGACGCGGGCAAGACCGCGGGCATGGACGCGCGGCTGATCACCGTCCTCGTGCTCACGATCTCCGGAGCGCTCGTCGGCATGGCCGGAATGGCCACCCTTTCGGGCACTGACTTCTTCCTCTCCACGAACTATGGCGGTGAGACGGGTTTCAATGCCATCACGGTGGCGCTCCTGGGCCGGAACAGCCCCGGTGGTATCGTCCTCGGTTCGCTGCTTTTCGCCGCACTGATCTCGGGCGGGCGCAACATGCAGGCGGTGACCGGCATCCCGATCGACCTCACGACGGTCATCCAGGCCGTGATCGTCTTCATGGTGGCCACGCCGGCGCTGGTAAAGGAAGTGTTCCGGCTGCACGAGGCGCCGGGGGCGGAAGTCCGTATCGCCACCAAGGGGTGGACGGCATGAGCGCCATCACTGTCACCCCGGCCGACCTGGCGCCTGTCGACGCCCGGCTCGTCCCCGCCGGCCGCCGGCAAGGCATGGGGATCTTCCTCGTGCTGCTGGCTGTCATCATGTTCTGGGCGTTTGGCATCAGGGTCGACGGCAACCTGCATGCCACCTTCATCCTCACGGAGTCGCCTGCCGTCAACGTGGCGCCCATCACGATGGACGTGCGGTGGGTGTCGATCAGTCTCGGGATCGTCTGCGCCGGCCTTGGCGTACTGCTGTTTACCTGGCGCCGCAGCCGCGGCACGTACGCCATCTTTACCCTCGGGACGATCCTGTTCCTGTGGTCGTTCCTAACCTGGGCGGCGCGCGGGGGGACGCTCAACTTCGTCAGTGTGCTGGCCGGGACGCTGATCGGTGCGACGCCGCTCATATACGGCTCGCTGTCAGGGATCATGTGCGAGCGGTCCGGCGTCATCAACGTCGCCATCGAGGGTCAGTTCCTGGCGGGCGCCTTTCTGGGGGCGATGATCGGGTCGTGGACCGGCGACCTGTGGCTGGCCGTGCTCTCCGGCGCCGCCGCCGGTGCGCTCTTGGGCTGGCTGCTCGCCTTTCTCGCACTGCGCTACGGCGCCGACCAGATCATCATCGGCGTGGTGATAGACGCCTTTGCGTTGGGTCTCACCAATTACCTTCTGTACGAGGTGCTCACGCCTTACCAAAGCACGCTCAACACCGGCATCACCTTCTCGTCCTGGCGCATCCCGCTTCTGTCGAAGATCCCGATCGTCGGCCCGGTCCTCTTCGACCAGAACTTCTTCGTCTACCTGGCCGGGATCCTCCTCGTAGCCCTTAACGTCGGCCTATTCAGGACCCGGTGGGGCCTGCGGGTACGGTCGGTCGGCGAGCACCCCCGGGCGGCGGAGACGGTTGGGCTGAACGTGATCCGGACCCGCTATTCCAACGTGATCCTCGGGGGCGTCCTCGCCGGCATCGGCGGCGCCTACTTCACTATCGGCTCGATCGGTGAGTTCACCACTGACATGACTTCGGGGCTCGGCTTCGTGGCGTTGGCGGCGATGATCTTCGGCCGCTGGCGGCCCTACGGCGCTCTCGGGGCGGCGCTCCTGTTCGGCTTTGCCGAGTCGCTGCAGAGCGTGCTGGGCGTTCTCAACGTCGGGATACCCGCGCCTTTCCTGTCAATGGCGCCGTACGTGATCACCATCGCCGTGGTGTCGGGCCTGGTCGGCCGGGTGCGCCCGCCCGCCGCCGACGGCGTCCCGTACAGCCGGGAGTAAGGGCTTGGGGCGACCGGGCAGACGATTAGGGGTGGTGCGTTGACGGATTGTGCCTCGATGGACGCGGCAGTGATGGATAATGCCGGTGACCGTCGCCGGCTGCTGGCCATCGACGTCGGGGGGACGAAGATCGCCTTGGCGGTTGCCGACCCCGCCGGGCGCGTGGTGGCCCGTACGGAGCTGTCGACGGCGTCAGCTTCCGGGGCGCGCCGGGTCATCAACCGTGTGGCGGCGGCCGGCCAGCACCTTCTGGCCAAGACCTCGGTCGGCCCGGGCCAATTGGCGGTGGTATCGGCGGTCTCCCCGGGCCTGGTGCTGGAAGACCGGGTGCTGTTCGCGCCCAACAACGAAGGCTGGGAGTCCGTGGCGCTGGCCCGGGAACTGCGCCAGGCCTTCGGGGTGGAGCGGACGGTGGTAGGGAACGACGTCAAGGCGGCCGCCCTGGCCGAGGCCCGCCAGGGCCGGCTGGCCGGCGTAGGCACTGGCTTGTACCTGAACCTGGGGACCGGGTTGGCTGCCGCCGCGGTTGTGGACGGCCGGGTACTGCACGGCGCCCACGGCGTCGCCGGAGAGATCGGCTACCAGTTGACCGGACGGCCGGGAGAGAAGCCGTTTTCGGCCGGGGGCGCCCCGCTGGAGGACCTGGTCGGGGGCAACGCCCTCGCCAAGCGCGCGTCCGAGCTGGTGGGCGTGGCGATCTCGGCAAAGGAGGCGTTCCGGTTGGCCCAATCCGACGGGCGGGTCAGAGAACTGCTGGCTGACGCCATGTCCGTGCTGGCCCGCCACATCGCCAACATGTCGCTGGCCTTCGACCCCGAAGTCATCGCCATCGGCGGAGGCATGGCGGAGAGCGCCGAGGCGATCCTCCCTGTGCTCCGGGCCGAACTACAGCGGAGCGTCCCGTACCCGCCGGAGGTCGTCATCGCCCATTTCAAGCGGGACGCGGCCCTGGTCGGGGCGGTATTGGGGGCCGTGGATGAAATCGGTGGCGTCGCCCGCACGCTGTGACTTATCAGCCCTGTGGTGGCCGGCGCCGGCCGATGACTTCAGCTCCAGGTGCGGGCGCGGCTGACGTTTGCAACCCGGGATGCGGCCGGCGAGCCGGCCCTCGGTGGGTTCAGCTCCAGGTGCCGGCGCCGCCATTGGTTGCAACCCGGACGCGGCCGTTGAGCCGGCCCTCGGTGGGTTCAGCTCCAGGTGCGGGCGCCGGCGACGGTCACCGCCCGGGATCCGGCGGCCAGGCCCGCCCGCAGTGCCTTTTTCGGTGCGTCACCTAGCAGCCGTCGCGCGAGGAAGGTCCCGGTGAAGGCGTCGCCCGCGCCGGTCGTGTCGTCCACCTGGACGCGGTCGGCCGGGCAGTGCAGGAACTCCGTCCCCGGGGCGGAAAACACCGCGCCGTCCGCGCCCATCGTGAGGGCAACCTCCCGGTAATGACGGCGCAACCCGGCCAGCACGTCCTGCAGTCGTCGTTCGCCAGTCAAGACGCGCCCTTCGTCGAGGTTGGCGCAACACCAGTCGAGCCCGCGGGTCCAGTCGAGGAAAGCAGCCCCGCCCACGGCCGCCAGCGGTCCGGCCGATGAGGGATCTACAGAGCGGGTCATGCCCGCTTCGGCGGACAGCGCCAGCGCCGCAAGCGCAGTAGGACGGGTGGCGACGTCGAGCAGTTCGTAGCCCGAGAGGTGAAGGTGCCATCCCGCGCCGAACAGCTGAGGCACCAGCGACGCCGGGCCCAACCGGAGGTTGGCGCCCCGATCAGTGAACATAGAACGCTCGCCCGCGGCGTCCACCAGGGCCACGACCATCCCGGTCCGCTCTGCGGGCATCACTTCGAGGTGGGTTTTCACGCCGGCGGTAGCCAGCGCCCGGACGGCGGCGCGCCCGAGTTCGTCGTCCCCGACGGCGGCGACAAGGTGGGTACGCGCCCCGGCGGCGGCGAAGGCTACCGCCGCGTTGGTGGCGGAACCGCCGGGAGCCATGATGATCCGGGAAGCCGTATCGCTCCCGACGTTGAGCGGGCGCGTCGGCCGGACGACGATGTCGACCATTACGTCGCCGATAACGACGACTTCGGGCGGTTGGGCCGGCGGCGCCACGGCACGGCGAGTGTAGTGTCCTGAGAGTGGCCGCTGGAGGAAGCCCAATGCCGGCGGACGATCCGGGCGACGGCCTCGAAGCGCCACCACGACGGGAGCCGTCCGCTCCTGATTGGGCCAAGCTGCGCCAGGCCGCCGACAGCGCCGCCAGCCGTGCGTACGCACCGTACTCCGGGCTGCATGTGGGAGCGGCCGGGCTGTGCGAAAACGGCCACGTCATCACCGGCACCAACGTCGAGAACGCGTCCTACGGCCTCACCACTTGCGCAGAGGCCAGTCTCGTCTCGGCCCTGGTGGCAAGCGGTTGCCGCCGCCTCATTGCCGTCAGCGTCACAGCCGGCGACGGGCGCCCGCTTTCTCCCTGCGGGGGCTGCCGGCAGCGGCTCATGGAACATGGCGGCGCCGAACTCCTGGTGGACGGGGGCCCGGACGCTTCGCCCCAGCGGCTCGAAGCCCTTCTCCCTGGCGCCTTTGCGGCTGCTGATATAGCGAAGCGGGCGCAGGGGAGTTCGGCGACGCCAGCGGGTGAGCCCGGCCGCACAGGCGCCGGCCGCACGGGCGATAACCACACGGGCGATAGCCACACAGGCGCCGGCCGCACGGGCGATAGCCACACAGGCGCCGGCGGCACTGGCGGTTGCCGGTGACCACTGCCGGTCCCGAGCCGTCCCGGTTCGATGCGGTCGACCTGGTGCGGGCCAAACGTGACGGTGCCGAACTTTCGCCGGACGAGATCAGCTGGCTGATCGACGCCTACGTGGGCGCAAGGGTCTCCGATGAGCAGATCGCCGCCTGGCTGATGGCGGCGTACCTGAAGGGTTTGTCGGCCCGGGAGACCTCGGCTCTGACGGCCGCCATGGTCGCCAGCGGGGAGGTGATGGACCTCTCGGCGCTGTCCCGTCCCACCGTCGACAAGCACTCGACCGGTGGCGTCGGCGACAAGGTCTCCCTCGTCCTGGTCCCGCTACTGGCTTCGCTTGGTGCCGCCGTGCCCCAGCTGTCGGGCCGAGGGCTCGGCCATACGGGGGGGACGCTCGACAAGCTCGAAGCCATCCCGGGGTGGCGGTCGGACCTCACTGCCGGTGAGGTGCGGTCCCAGCTCGAGTCTGTGGGTTGCGTGATCTGTGCTGCGGGCCCCTCCCTGGCCCTTGCCGACCGCAAGCTCTACGCCCTGAGGGACGTCACCGCCACTGTTGAGTCGATTCCCCTCATCGCGTCATCGATCATGTCGAAGAAGATCGCCGAGGGCGCGTCTGCTCTGGTCCTCGACGTGAAAGTGGGATCGGGGGCGTTCATGGCGCACCGTGACCGGGCCTTTGAACTGGCTACCGCCATGGTCCGGATCGGCAAAGACCACGGCATGAAGGTAGCGGCGTTGCTGACCTCGATGGACGTGCCCATCGGGCGGGCAGTGGGGAACGCGCTGGAGGTGGCCGAGGCGGTAGAGGTGCTGCAGGGCGGCGGCCCCGCTGACCTTATCGAGGTCACTATCGCTCTGGCCCGGGTGATGCTCGAGCTGGCCGCTCTCGACGGCGACCCGGTGCGGGCGCTGCAAGATGGGTCGGCCCTGTCCAGCTGGAGGGCCATGGTCAAGTCCCAGGGCGGCGACCCTGACGCCGGGCTGCCTGCCGCACCCGTGGTCGAGCCGGTACTGGCCGAGCGAGGCGGTTTCCTGGGCAACCTCGATGCGCGTGCCGTCGGACTGGCGGCCTGGCGCCTTGGCGCGGGGCGGGCCCGAAAAGAGGATCCGGTCAGCGCCAGTGCCGGCGTGCGCTGCCTCGTCAAGCCGGGAGAGCCCGTCGAGGCCGGGCAGCCGGTCCTGGAGCTGCACACCGAGGACGCCGAGCGTCTGGGGCGGGCCAAAGAACCCCTCGAGGGAGTCATCGAGATCGTGGACGGACAGCACCAGGCCGTCCCAGCGGCGCGTGTGCTCGAGCGCGTCGGCTGAGCCGGCCTGCGAGTGGAGTGAGCCAGGCGCCGGCGCAAAGTTCCGGCCAGGGCCGGCACGGAATTTCCTCGTTTGGTCCCGGCGTAGCCGGTCGCGGCTCGCATTTTGTGGTAGTAAGACCGCCGTGACCTGCTGCGTTCCCTGTCGCATAGGCTCGAGCCGCCTTACTGGCCGGCCGTCTGTTGCCAGAGGGCGCTCGGGGCACGTGGTCAGGAGGGACGGCCGCCTTTCTCGGTGCAGCGGGCGGTTCTTGTCGCGTTCGAGTGCAACTTTTGCATCGGAACGCGACGAGATGCGGCGACTGCACCGAGAAAGCCATACGTTCGCCACTAAAGCTGTTGAACCCGCCGCAGCGAGTAGTAAAGGGAGTAGTAAAGCGACTGGTAAGTGGCTGAACCCCGTCCGGGAGCGTGAATCTCGTGAAAAGCGTGAAGAGGTGGACCTCATGAGGCGGCTTTGACGACGTCGGCAGGAGGCCTTCCCACATTGCAAGATGCCGCCCCCAGCCTGGAGCAGATCAGGCGGGCACCTAAGGTGCTCCTTCATGATCACCTCGATGGCGGCCTGCGGCCCACCACCGTGGTCGAACTGGCAGATGCCATCGGCTACCGGGGCCTCCCTACGGAGGACCCAGAAGAACTGGCGCGCTGGTTCGTGACCGAGGCGCCCCAGCCCAACCTGGTCCGCTACCTCGAAGGCTTCACGCACACCGTCGCGGTGATGCAGACGAGGGAGGCTCTGGAGCGCGTCGCCCGGGAGTGCGTAGAGGACCTGGCGGAAGACGGGGTCATATACGCAGAAGTCCGTTTCGCCCCCGAACTCCACACCGAGGCCGGCCTTCACCTGGAGCCGGTCGTGGAGGCGGTGCTGGCGGGATTTGCCGCCGGAATGGAGGAGGCCGGCGCTTCCGGCCAGCCCATAGTGGTCCGGGCGCTGCTCACAGCCATGCGCACCGCCGCCCGTTCGTTGGAGATCGCCGAGCTGGCGGTGCGTTACCGCGACGTCGGCGTGGCCGGCTTCGACGTCGCCGGGCCGGAGGCGGGTTATCCGCCCACTCTCCACCTGGAGGCTTTTACCCTTGTCCAGCGGGAGAACTTTCACGCCACGGTGCATGCCGGGGAGGCTTTCGGACTGCCGTCGATCTGGCAGGCGCTGCAGTGGTGCGGGGCCGAGCGCCTCGGCCACGGAGTGCGGATCGTGGACGATATCGCGCTCAAGGAGGGCGGCGGCATCGCCCTCGGGCGGCTGGCCAGCTACGTCCGGGACCTGCGGGTCCCCCTCGAGCTATGCCCCACGTCGAACGTGCACACGGGTGCCGTCGCCGGGCTGGCCGAGCACCCCATAGGCCTGCTCAGGCGGCTCGGGTTCCGGGTCACCATCAATACGGACAACCGCCTCATGAGCGGGGTCAGCCTCTCTTCGGAGATGGCGCGTTGCGCCGAGGTCTTCGGGTGGGGGTGGGCCGACCTGCGGTGGCTTTCGATCAACGCCATGAAGAGCTCGTTCTTCGAGTTCGACGAGCGACTGGCGCTCATCAACGGCGTGATCAAGCCCGGCTACGACGCCCTGGCGGCGGAGGCGGCCTTCCGGGTGTCGAGCCCCGGCCGCGGCTTAGCCTGAGCCGGCCCCTTCGAACCCGGCCCTTCGAACCCGGCCCTTCGAACGCGGCCCATCCGAACCCGTCGTCGCCGAACCGGAGCCCCGCCCAGCCGTCACCCAGGCCCCCGTCCGGGCCTGTCGTTCGAAGGCCCCACGGACCGGGCCGCGATGCTCCAGCCTGGCCATCGTAGACCGCCGCGCATTGGACTCAGTAAGGTGGAACTGGGGAGTGAAACTGTTCTCAGAGCTATGTTTTCGGACCCAATAGTAAATTCTCTCCCCAGTTGCGGTGCCCCACGCTCCTCGCCCCACGCCCCACGCTCCTCGCCCCTCGCCCCACGCCCTCCGCCCCTCGCCCTCCGCCCCTCGCCCCTAGCACCCGTCGCAGGGCAA